>CARAIG010000064.1 GCA_948938605.1 uncultured Eubacteriales bacterium | reverse complement strand
TGGATAAAAACCACAAAGAATACTACCAATATAACAAATACTCTGATGAAGAAGAACTAGCAAACAATGAAAAGCTCGACGATTTTGCGAATTTTATAGAATTATTTTTTAAACACACTGAACAGTCAGCAGAATACGCCTTATTACAATTAGAAAATAATGTTAACGAACTGATTGAGAAAAAGAAGGACGATATGTTAATTTATTAAAACAAATTAACGCAAAAATTAAAATGGAAAACAAGATTAAAATATTTGAAAACAAGCAAATCCGCGCGTTATGGAACGCCGAACAGGAAGATTGGTATTTTTCTGTTGTAGACGTTGTTGGTATACTTACCGATAGCAAAGATTACACTACCGGCCGGAAGTATTGGAACAAATTAAAACAACGTCTTGCCGAAGAAGGCAGTGAGTTGGTGACAAGTTGTCACCAACTGAAATTACAAGCTACCGACGGCAAATTCTATAAAACTGACTGCCTTAATACAGAAGGCGTACTCCGCCTTGTTCAGTCCGTACCTTCACCCAAAGCCGAGCCGTTTAAAATGTGGCTTGCAAGAGTAGGCAGCGAACGCTTGGACGAAATCGCCGATCCGGAAAAGGCAATGCTTCGAGCTGCGGACTACTACCGAGCCAAAGGCTATACGGAAGAATGGATAACGCAGCGGCTACAAACAATCCGTATGCGTAAGGAGCTTACCGACGAATGGAAGGCGCGCGGAATTACCCGCGACAAGGACTACGCCATACTTACAAATGAAATGACAAAGGCTTGGAGCGGTATGACGGTTGCAGAGTATAAAACACATAAGGGGCTGCACAAAGAGAACTTACGGGATAACATGACGGACATCGAACTGGTACTGAATATGCTTGCAGAAGTTACAACTACTGCCATATCCAAACAAGAACAACCGGAGACGTTTGATGAAAACAAGGCTATTGCAAAGCGTGGCGGCTTGGTAGCAAAAGGAGCACGCCAAAACGTTGAAGTAGAATTGAGCCATTCGGTAATTTCTGCCGCCAATGCAACGGATAAAAAAGCACTCGATACAAAGAAAAAACCGCAATAACAAAACAACTCTAAAAATGCTTAGATTTTTAGAGTTTTAAATTAGATATATTTTTGTTTTAACATAGTAGTACCGGAAAAGGAGCCGGGTACTATGGAAACAAAGGATATTTTACAGGAACTTATCGACTACGCAAACGCTTTTACAAGCAATTTGGAAGCGTTATGGCAGATTATCGGAGCATTACGCAAGAACTTTGGCTATTACGATACAACGCCAAAACAACCGCCGACAACGGCAAATAAACCTTCAACTGAATTACGGGAACTGTGCAAGTCGAAGGACGAAGAATTGAGAAGACTAAAATACGGTCAAGGATCTATCGTATTACGAACCACTACCGCCAAAGGAAAAAAGTATCAATATTATCAAGGAAAATACCGAATTGACGGCAGAACATTTTACTGCACCGCCAAAACGTACAACGATTGCTACTTAAAGTTAGCAAATATCCGAAAGCACGCGCAGAGCCTTATGCCTGCAACAATAAGTAAAGATACGTTTATTGAATACATAAAAGAATATCTAAATACTTACAAAAAACCATTCGTCAGCAAATCTACGTATGACGGATATTTTTATACACTAAACAACAACGTGCCGGACGAAACGTTGCAAAAGAAAATACGCAACGTACAAACTGCCGAACTGCAACGTCTCATAAACAAAGCAGCCGAATCACATCCGCGCGCAAGCAGAACTTTATACGACTTGTTTACGCAAGTTATGCGCCGAGCATACGCCGAAGGGATAATTAAACACAACATTGAAAAACTGCTACTAAAACCGAAACAAGATCCCAAAGAAGAACAACCGTTAACGGCTGCGCAACAAAAACAATTAATGCAGGTTGCTTCCGAACGGCAACGCTTTATATTGCAAGCATATATTTGGAGTGGATGCAGGCGTAACGAATTACTTACATTACAGTGGTCGGATATATCCGACGACAAGCAAACTTTACTTATAAAAGGCACAAAAACAGATACTTCGGTCCGAACCGTACCTATTTTTGTACCCTTACAACAAGTGTTGGATCAACTACCGAGAACCGACAAACGTATATTCCCGTACAGCGTGTCTACCATACGGCGTATGTTTGAAGACCTAAACGAAAAAATTAACTTCCACTTAACACCCAAGACATTACGGCACACTTTTAACCAAAATTTAACCGAAATGGGCGTTTCGGACCTCATACGCGCCAAATGGATGGGACACTCGAAGCCGACGACGACCAAACGGGTTTATACGCACGTAACCGACAACTTAGAACAGCAAGAAATTACAAAAATAAAAAACCAACTCCCGAACATATAAAAGTTTACACCAATGTTTACACCCTTTCGTACCCGAAACGGTACCCGCGTGTTATATTCGTGATATATTTTAACATGCATAAATTTTACTGCACATAAACAAAAACCCGTTAAAAGCCTATTTTTGACTTCTAACGGGTTTTTTGGTAGAGACAGTAAGACTCGAACTTACGACCTCTCGCATGTGAAGCGAGCGCTCTAACCGACTGAGCTATGCCTCCGAGTTTAATTTTATTTTGTAATTAATACAATACTCTAATTCAATAAATTTTGCAACTGTTTAAACAAAAATTTTCACTGTTATTTATGCGACAGTATATTAAAAATCCACCTTAAAAACGTAAAGGCATTAATGTACTGCGTAGTTTACACACACTTAGGCGGTTTGTTTATGCCAAAACACTAAACAACAACGACGCATCGTAAAAAAAAATGTGTACACCCGATATTGTTGAACTTACCGGGGCACACACCGTTTTTTTACAATATTAAATTACTATCTTTCGACGGGGATATCTTCTAAAGTTTCCACATCGATATAATGCGCCTTGCAAAAGTTTGCAAACGCTCTTTGAGCATTGTAATTAGGTTTGCATCTGCCCGACTCCCAACGGTTAACGGTAGCAAACGCAACTCCAAGTTCTTTGGCCATCATCTCTTGACTGAGATAAAATTTTTTTCTTACAATTTTAACTTTGTCTTTGAATTCCATATTAAACCTCCAAAACATCAAAAACATTTATTCATCGTAAAATTGAACGCAATATTAATTTACGCTTGTTCATTATAGCACACTAAATATAATTTGTAAACACACTGTTTATATTTTTATACACTTTTTTATACGATTATTGTGCGCTTATTAGCCTATTTTTATGACAAATTGAACACTCCGAATATTATTATACCCAAAACTGCGGAAAATACAATCAAAATAATAGGATGCAGCTTTTTTTTCTTTATTTTAATTTGCGACAAAGGGACAAAAACCGCAACTAATATCAACGAAATCCAGTCGAACTCGGCAAAACCGCTTTTGTCGATAGCTTTAAGCTTTAATTGCGGTAATATTACTTGGCAGCCGACGGTAAGCAATGCCGACAGTATTAGCCCTACAACAACAGGCTTTATTCCGTACAAAACACCTTGAACGTATTTTGACGTACGGAATTTATCAAACAGTTTAGTTACAACGATAATAATTACCAACGACGGCAGCACTACCGCAAAGGTTGCAATAACCGCCCCCAAAATCGAACCGAACACACCCAGTCCTGCCGTTGCCCCCACCTTTATGCCTATAAACGTTGCAAGGTTAATGGCAAACGGTCCGGGGGTAGATTCCGCAATACCTATAAAGTTAAGCAATTCGGCATCGGTTAGCCAACCGTACTTTTCCACTATCTGCGTAACCAACGGCAGCATAGCATAACCGCCGCCGATAGTAAACAGTCCTATTTTAAAATATTCCCAAAATAAGGTAAGATAAATCATTTGTCGTCCCCCTTATTTTGAATATCTTCATTTATTTTAACGTCGGTTTCGGTATCCGCATCAACTTGACTGTCGGCAACGCTGTTTTGCGTTCCGTCGCCGTTAATTTCGACGTCCGTATCGACATCGCTTTGAATGTCCTGTAAAGGCAAATCTTTTTTATTCTTTTTGTTGGTGACTGCTTGGGCAATCAAACAGTAACACAACCCCAACACTCCGCCTATAAGTATCAAAAATATAACGTTAAATTTAGTAAATGCCGCAACGCCGAACGCCGCAAGCAACATAACGATATTAAACCAATCGCGGGGAATGTTTTTACTCATTTTTATAAACGCATTAAGGACAAGTACTATTACGCACGCTTGCACGCCCTTAAACGCCGCTTGATACCATTTGTTGTCGGCAACAAGTTCTATAACAAAGGACAGCCCGCAAATAATTACAAAGGACGGAAGCACTACTCCTAACGTAGCCAAAATTGCGCCCAAAACGCCCCGCAGACGGTAGCCTACGCTTGTTGCGGTATTGACGGCAATGACTCCGGGAGTAGACTCCGCAATGACAAGCATATCCAGCATATCCTGTGAGGTTATCCAGTTTTTCTTGGCGACAAGTTCTTCTTCAAGGATAGCGATCATTGCGTAACCGCCGCCGAAAGTAAACAAGCCCGTTTTAAAAAACGTTATAAAAATTTGCCAAAGAGATACTTTTTTCATTTTATTTCCAATATTTTCCGATTGAATTTTTACGTAAGTTAAATTTAAAACCCAATGTTACTTTTAAAGACAATATTTTTCCGCAATATTCCCGCTACGGATACAAATGCGGAATTGCATTTAACAACCGTTCGGTTTCATCGTCGTCGAAATCGGGCAAATAGTCGCGCGTGGCGGATTCGTAATCTTGACAGTAGCCGTTAGTAAGTCCTACATTGTAAAAATACTGCACTACGCTTTCATACTCGTGTTTAAAAAGGCGTCGGTTGAGCTCAGGGCATTCCTTGTCCGTCCTTGCAACAAAATATTGCGACATTACGCTAACAAACAAAGTCTTGTCAAAGTTAACAACCCAGTCCAAAATACGCTTGGAATCTTCGACGTTTGCGGGCAGTACAAGGTGCCGTATTATTACCCCGTGCGTAATATAACCGTCGTCGTCAAAAACGTCGCGCGGCTGCTGCAAACGCATTTCGGCAATAGCTTGCGTAGCAACGTCAAAGTAGTCTTCCGCACCCGCATAACGTTTGCTTACCGATTTGTCGCAAAACTTCAAATCGGGCAAATAGACGTCGACAAGCCCGTCAAACAATTTAATAGCTTCGACTTTTTCGTACGAACTTGTATTGTACACAACGGGAATACACAATTTATGTTTAACCTTTGCAAGCGCGCAAGCGACTTTATCGGCAAAGTGCGCAGGGGTTACAAGGTTGATGTTGGCAACGCCCGTATCCTGCAAATACAGCATAATGTCGGCAAGTTTGTCCGTAGATATTTCAATGCCGTGCGGTGCAACCGAAATGTCATAGTTTTGACAAAATCGGCAATGCAAATTACAGCCCGCAAAAAATATTGTTCCGCTGCCCTTGTCGCCCGATATGCACGGTTCTTCCCAATTGTGGCGGCCAACACGGGATACAATGATATTGTCTGTTTTACATACGCCCAAACTAACGCTACGGTCAACGTTGCAATTTCTCGGGCAAAGATTACAAATCATAGCACAGATATAATACAATATTTATAAGTTTTTGACAACTAAACTCCGACATTATCGCTCTGCGCAATTTTAACGGTTTTTTACTATACTGAAATTTGTTTAATTTAAGCAACTATTGCTTTATTATACGGGAAATTAAAACCACAAATCGGCAATGCTATTTTAGTCGCCACTTACGGCAACGACATTTTTTTAAGAATACTGTAATTGCCAAATACGTTGCGGCATAAACTTTGAAACAATTGCTAAATCTTACAACTAAAATTGCGTTTAATCTAATAGACGATTTGTTGGAATGTAATAAACTATTATTCTAAAACTACTGACACATCAATTAAACTCGTTAAAAAATTCCGAATATATATTGACAAATTACAATTAAAGTACTAAATTTATTGAGAGGGCAATTAGATATGAAAAAGAACAAGTTTATTTTTTTGATAACATTGATTATTATTTTGATTGTAAATTTAACGGGATGTTCGGCAGGTACTCCTATTGCCTTTGCAAGATTAAAAATAAATTTACACAACGACCTTTACCAATCAAGGGGTTCCCGTGCTTATTTAATAAGAAATGAAGCCGGCTTAAACGAATTTTTAGAAGATAGCGCTTTGTGGTTAGACAGCGATCAAAATTTACCAAACGATTTTTTTAACGATAACGCGTTGCTGATCGTTCGTCATACGGTTTATTCGGAAGAAACTTACAAGGTTAAATCGGTAAAAATAAAAGAAAACAAGTTGACCGTTAGTCTTGACAGAAAATATCCTGATAAATCACACCCTAAAGTTTACTACTTGTTTTTATCTGTAAATAAAAGCGACGTGGAAGACATAACGAATTGCGTTGTTTTAGAAACAACAACAGAAGGCGCTTTCAATCCGTTCTAAAAAATTACGGTTTCCTTTTATTAAATTACAGCAATACCACAAAAGCGAGGATTTAAAATCTTCGCTTTTTTTATTAGTAATAAAAAATACGGCACGACCAAACCATTTTATTATTAAACAATAAAACACCTTTTTCAAAAATGAAACAAGCATTAACAAATAAGTTAACGCTATTAGCCATATTTTAGTTGTACAGGAGTTTTAAATTGTTTACAAATATTTTAGAATTGCTACGGCGGGTATTTTTTTTAACGGGATACTTTTCAAACGGAAGTTACCCCCAACCGCTTTCCCCCGAAGAAGAAACAAAGTGCTTAGAACAAATGAAAGCGGGTAAAGCCGAAGCCCGCGAAAAACTGATTTGCCACAATATGCGGCTTGTTGCGCACATTGCAAAAAAGTACGGCAAAAACGATTTGGACGATATGATTTCCATAGGTTCGATTGGGTTAATAAAAGGCGTCGAAAGTTACTCCGTCGACAAAGGCACTACCCTTGCCACGTATCTTGCAAGATGTATCGAAAACGAAATTTTAATGACGCTGCGCTCAAACAAACGTTATCAAAATACGGTTTACTTGCAAAACACTTTGGGTGTGGACAACGACGGTAACGAGTATACTCTTATGGACGTGCTTGCCGCAAACGAAGATTCGGTCTTCCGTCAAGCGGAATTGTCCATTTTAAAGCAAAACTTGCTTAAATTAATACGCGAACATCTTAACGAACGGGAGCAAAAAATTATCCTAATGCGTTACGGGTTGGAAGAAAACACCGCACCGTTAACCCAACTGCAAACGGCAAAAAAATTAGGTATCAGCCGCAGTTACATATCCCGTATAGAAAGCCGCGCGCTAGAAAAACTGCGGCAGTATATTGAGCTTTAACACTCAAATTAAAACATTGACAAATCGGACGTTTTACTTTATACTGAATAATAATGCTATAAGGAGTAAACGACGATTATGCAACAAAAATCCAAAGTATATTTTTGCGATATGCGTACCGTTGCCGGCGGAATGAATCTTGCGCAAAAGTTGGCAAACTTAATTACAAAAGCGGGCATTGAAAAACTAGATTTAAAAGACAAATACGTGGCCATCAAAATGCACTTCGGCGAACCGGGCAACTTAGCGTATTTAAGACCGCAATTTCCCAAAGCGGTTGCGGACGTAGTAAAAAAGCTAGGCGGCAAGCCCTACCTTACCGACAGCAATACAATGTACACAGGGCTAAGGCATAACGCGTTAGACCACTTGTACGCTGCCGAAATAGACGGTTTTAACAGTATGACAACGGGTTGCCACGTAATTATCGGCGACGGATTAAAGGGCGACGACGAAGAAATTGTGCCTATCAACGGCGAACTTGTACAAAACGCATACATCGGACGCGCTTTCCGTGATGCCGACGTTATAATTGCGCTATCCCACTTTAAAGGACACGAAATGGCGGGCTTTGGCGGCTGCCTTAAAAATCTCGGTATGGGCGCAGCAAGCATTGCGGGCAAAAAGGATCAGCATTCGGGAAGCAAACCGCAAGTTAACCAAGACGGCTGCATAGGATGCGGAATTTGCACCACCCAATGCGCATATTCGGCAGTGACTTTGCAGCAAAACGACAAAGCACGCGTTGACCACAGCAAATGCGTGGGCTGCGGACGCTGCGTAGGCGCTTGCCCCAAAAAGACAATACATTTCCTTGAAGGCAACGCCGAAGAAATACTGAACAAAAAAATAAGCGAATACGCGGCGGCTGCCATTAAGGATCGCCCCGCTTTCCATATCAATATCATTATGGACGTATCCCCCAACTGCGACTGCCACGGTGAAAACGACGTACCCATTATACCCAATGTAGGAATGCTGTGCAGTTTCGACCCCGTAGCCGTAGACGTAGCTTCGGCAGACTTGTGCTTAAAGCAACCCGTAAACCATAACAGCGCATTGGGCGACGTACACAACCACACACACGATTGTTTTGCAGACGCACACCCCAATACCGACTGGCGTTCGCAAATTACCCAAGCAATTAAAATGGGCATCGGTACCGACAAATACGAACTGATTGTCATAGAAGACAAATAAATTTTGTAAAGCATATTAAAACCGCTTATTGACAAGGTAAGCGGTTTTTGTTAATATTTATGTAAATTTAGCAAAGGAGTTTTTAACTATGGAATACACATACGATACACAACTGTTAGTAGAAGGCAAAAATTTAAGCGATGAAAAAATTATTAAGTACATCAACGAAAATATCGAAGGGGACTGTTTGCTGGTTGTAGGCGACGACGAATTGATTAAAATCCACTTTCACACCAACACTCCTTGGAAAGTGCTGGAATACTGCGCTTCGCTCGGCGAAGTGTACGACGTTGTAATCGAAAATATGGTTCGCCAAGCCAACGGCTTGCAAGGATAATTTTAAATTATAATTCACACACACAGTAAACGCCCCGTTAATATTTTAATGGAGCGTTTTGTCATTTTAATGTTTTTCATTATTTTCCTCTTGCGAATGTTTTAGTCCTTCGTCATAAAGTTTACCTTCCACATACGACATTTTACGGTTATTTGTAATAAAAGACCACGCTATTGCCGCAACGGCCACCAATGACGAGTACGCCGTCCAAAATATAGATACTACAACTGCCATTGCAATTAAAACAATTATTTCTATTACAAGTTCGGCGCAATGGTCTTTTAGCCATTTTTTGCTAAAATAATTTTTTTTGTCTTTAAGAGAAAACACGCTTTTGTCCAATGCGGTTTTTATATTGCTTTCCGCTTGCTGTTTGTACTGTTCGGCAGAAGTTAACCGTTCGCCCGATAAAATTTCGTTTATTGTAACGTTGTATTTGTCGCTCAACATCTGTAACATTTCGACAGGCGGCAGATACGTGCCCGTTTCCCAACGCGAAACAGTTTTGTTTGTTACTCCCAATTCGTCGCCGAGTTGTTCTTGCGTAAGATTGTGTTCTTTGCGAAGATCGGCAAGAAAATTGCCTATTTTTAACATATCCATATTTATACCTCACCATAACAATGTGTTTGTAAAATTGCAAATCGCGCAATACAAAGCAGTTAGCAAAAGCACTGCAAATAACGGTTAGCAAAAGTCCTTAAATGCCATGCCGTACGGTTTTCCGTTTGCGTTTTAATTGTACCATATATTTGTCGCAACTGTTACCCACAAACAGCGAATTTGTGTCCAATTAGCAAAAAACGACTTTTACTGCATTTAGTACGCAGATAAAAGCCGTTCAAAATTTAAATAGGTCATTGTTTATTCCGTCAAATTTTCCTTCGCTACTTTATAGACAGCATTGATTTAAACAATGATGCCGCCCATTTTAAATAAACGGGAACTTGCTCGTCAATGAGAGTTTTAACGCTTTGCCGCACTTCGTCGGTTACGCGCCCAACGTGACTGAACAATTCGCCCTCGGCTTCGTGTCCGCCTACTGCAATCAAAGCATAAGCGCGGTCGCCCAATGCCAAATGTCTGCCTATTGCAAGCGCACCGACAGATACGTCGCCTATCGCTACCGCTCCCAACGAAAACACGCCGAAACTTATTGCGCCTATTGCAAAGATGCCCGCCGCAATCGAACCGACGCTAAACAGCGCCGCCGCAAACACTCCCACAGCAAAAAGTACCCCAAGCGACAGCGTTCCGCAAGACAACAAACCTACGGACAACACCCCAAACGACACAACCCCTAATGAACGCACGCCTACTGCTACAATGCCTTGCGCCTTTACGCCTACGGCAATAATTCCACGGGCGTTTTTAGCCACGTGCCACAACGGCATACCCCAAAGCGTACGCTTGCTTTTGCGCTCCTTAATTTTGGGTACGGTAATTTCCAAATTGTACGTTTGCTCTTGCTTTTGCGTTTGAGCGGTTTGCCCGTCATTCTGCTGCGGTTTAACGCCGTCTGCGTCCAACAAAAGATAATCGGACGAACAGTTAAACAATTCGCATATTTTTACCAACTTGTCCGTTTCGGGGTAGGCAATATTGCTTTCCCATTTACTTACGGACTGTCTTGACACGTTTAAAATGTCAGCAAACTGTTCCTGCGTGTAGTTGTTTTCCCTGCGTAGTTTTGCAAGTTTATCGCCAAAAGTCATTTTTATTGTACTCCCTTACAATATTGATTAGGTTGATTATACACCCCTAAGACAAAAAATACCACCGCTTTTAAGTTTCTTTATGTAAACTTTAAGTTGCGTTTTTAAAATATCGTAAAATTTTTTAAGACGCAACAGTTATATTTAAACGAACAACCCAATAATTAAGCGCATTAAACTTGTAAATAGATTTAAACGTCATTACTGCAAAGTTATATGCACCCCAAAAGTGTTTGACTTTTGGGGTGCACAGACACGCTTTGATATTTGTAATTCTAATTATTGTTTGTTGTTTCAATCGGCGTTTCGACAGGCTCGGCCGTATCGCCCAACAAATGCTGTTCGTACTGCTGCGCTTTGTACTTAAATTGCTTTTTGTAGTCGCGCAAAGCAAACGGCGAATAAACAATTACCGCAAGTATCTCGGCAAACGGATAACAAAACCAAATTCCGTTCATTTGCCACAGATAGTTGAACAGTATTGCAGACGGAATAAGGAAAATCAACTGACGCGACAAACTCATAAGCAAACTGGACACAGGACAGTTAATGGACTGCAACATATTGATAATCAACACGCTAAACGCCGCAGGGATAAACGCAATGCTAATGCACCTAAACGCATATGCGCCCTCCGTAACGAAAACGGCGTTTTTTGCTTCCAGCTCGGCAAGTTGTTCGGCAGTAGCATCTGCGGACGGTTTGCTTTTAAAAATAGACATTAACAGTTCTGGGCAAAGCTGGAACAAAAGCGTCCCCACCGCCATTACGCCCAAGGCAATAAATAACGCCAGTTTGAAAGTGTCGTTAAAACGCTTTTTTTCGTTTGCGCCGTAGTTGTAACTGAGTATCGGCATTGTGCCTTGCATAAGTCCGAAAACGGGCATAAACACAAACGACTGCACTTTAAAGTACGCCGACAGCACTGCTATGCCGTTGTCGTAACCTGTAAGCATTACGTTCATTATAATTGTAATTACCGAACCCATTGCGTTCATAATAAGCGCCGGTGCGCCTATTTTTGCAATACGGGCAAAGTAGTGTTTGCTTGGCTTAAACCCTTTAAGAGAAATGGACACGTCTTGCTTTTTGGTAAAAAACACAATCAAGTCGATTGCAGCAGCCGCCCATTGACCTATTACCGTTGCCAATATTGCACCCAATACGCCCCATTTAAACGCCATAATGAACAATGCGTCCAATGCAATATTCGTAAGCGCGCCTACAAGTTGGGTAATCATAGGTATCTTCATATTACCTGTTGCTTGCAAAATGCGCGCAAGGGTAATGTCTATAATTACTCCGCCGGACAACGCCAGATATATTGTTAAATACAATGTGCCTTGTTTTACTACGTAATCGACGTCGGTTGCGTTTTTAGGGTTTACAAACGCTTCGACAAACGGACGCGAAACGGTAAACGCAAGTATTATCATAACAGCCCAAGCGCAAAGTGCCATTATCACCGCCGTCTTGGCGCACTTGTTGGCGTTTTGCTGATTGCCTTCGCCGAGTTTCCTTGCAACGTATGCGTTTGCGCCTACTCCTATGCCTATGCCAACTGCAACAACCAACATAGTCATCGGCATTACAATGCTTACGGCAAGGAATGAGTCGCCCCCTATATTCGACCCTAAATAACCTTTAACCGAGTAATCGATACCCGTTAAAAACAGCGAGTCGACAATGTTGTATAACGCTTGCACCAACATAGAAAATATGGCAGGCAAACTCATAGTCAACAACAACTTGCCTATTTTAGTATTGCGCATTTTATCCGATTGAAGTCCGCTGTTTTGTTCAACCGTAATTTCTTTATCTTCCGTCAAAACTTTACTCCTTAAACACTAGTAACAATTAAACGTTTGAAACAAACAATTTAATATTAACCCACAAAAAAAGTTGCCGAAACTCGACAACCGTATGTTATTTGATTTATTTAATTATACCACAAACTGCACTTTTTATCAATAAAATTAATAGGCGCTATATTTAAAATTTATTTTATCTGCGCTCAGTTTTAAAAACTGCATTTATAAAACTTACGCCAAATCGGTATTTACGTAAGTGCAAAAAGATATTTTGTAATCCCCGTCGTCCGTAATAGGCGACTGTTCAGCAAGTTGCCAATTAGGCAGTTCGTCGAGGTTAGGAAAAAACACCTGCGCTTGTCCGTCTGCTTGAACTTTGGTTACATACGCCGTTTTGCATTTGTTAAGCATAAGTTTGTACACACTTGCTCCGCCGCATATATAAACGTCGTCGGCAGGATACCCTGCAAGCACGTTGTCCAACTCGTCCAACGTAGACACGCTAACTGCTCCCGAATGTTGCGCCCCCGACGAATCGAGTACGATATTTACACGGTTGGGCAATGCGCCGCTTTTAAAACTTGCAAACGTGTTTGCGCCCACCACAATTACTTTGCCCGTTGTGGTTTCGCGAAAAAACTTCATATCTTTTTTTAAACGGAACAGCAAGTCGTTGTTGCAACCTATACCCCATTTTTCGTCTACTACTACAATTAAATTCATATCGCTACCTCAAAGCGTTCGTTAAACGGCTCGTAATCGTAATCTTCAAGTTTTACGTCGTCTACGGTAAACTTGTAAAAGTCTTTAACTTCGGGGTTGATTGTAAACTTGGGCGCAGGGTGCGTTTGCCCGTTTAGCATACGCTCCACTTGCGGAATGTGGCGGTCGTATATGTGTGCGTCGGCAATTACGTGGACAAGTTCGCCCGCCTTTAAATTAGACACTTGCGCAAACATATGCACAAGCACTGCGTATTGGACTACGTTCCAGTTGTTTGCAACCGCCATATCGTTACTGCGTTGGTTAAGTATTGCGTTTAACTTGCCGTTAGCAACATTAAACGTAACGGAATACGCACAAGGATACAAGTGCATTTCGCTAAGGTCTTGATGAACGTAAATGTTGGTAATTATGCGACGGCTTGCGGGATTGTGTTTAAGGTCGTACAACACTCGGTCTACTTGGTCGAACATTCCTTCCTTGTACTTATGCTTTACTCCAAGTTGGTAGCCGTAGGCTTTGCCTATACTGCCCGTTTCGTCTGCCCAACTGTCCCAAATGTGGCTTTTAAGGTCGTGAATGTTGTTGCTCTTTTTTTGCCAAATCCACAACAATTCGTCAACGGCAGACTTAAACGCGGTACGTCTAAGCGTAATTGCGGGGAATTCCTCGGCAAGGTTATAGCGGTTGACTATACAAAACTTTTTTACCGTGTGCGCGGGGGTTCCGTCCTCCCAATGCGGACGTACTGCAAGGTCGGTATCTGCAACGCCGTTGTCGATAATGTCGCGCATATTTGAAATAAATATTTCGTCTGCTTTGCTCATTTGTAAAATTCTCCAATGTAATTAAATTTTAAATTAACGGTAGTATAAGCACGCTCTATCCGCCCTTGCTTACTTGCTTTTCCACCGTCGGCACAACATACACGTTTTCGTGCAGTTTGTTTACTTCCGCTTGTATTTCGCCCATAATTTGCGATTCGGTCATTTTTGCTCCAAACGGAATAGACACATCGAAAATAAGGTTTGTGTGCGTAGGTCCCTTTACCATACGGAAATCGTGTATATCGAATGTTCCGTCCATATTTTTTACTATTTGACGGACTTCCGCCTTATATAAATCCAATTCGGGATCGTTAGTTACAACGGGATCCATATGAAGCACGATGCGAATGTTGGTGTTTTCGGCAAAGTCGCGTTCTATTTGGTCAATCATATCGTGACTGTCCATTACGGGTACGTTACAGTCCACTTCGACGTGTGCGCTGGCGTAATAATGGTTGGGTCCGTAATTGTGTACGTTGATGTCGTGCACTCCCAACACTCCGTCAAACATTTTGATGCGGTTGACAACTTCGCGTACAAGTTTTTCATCCGCACCTTCGCCAAGCAAATGACGCATAGTTTCTTTTAAAATTTTGATACCGCTAAATCCAATGAGTACCGCTACCGCGACGGCTAAAAATGCGTCGGCATTAAAACCCGTAAAGTGCGACACAATTACCGCAATAAGTACTGCGCTTGTTGCGCAGACGTCGGATATACTGTCTACTGCGGTTGCGTTAAGCAATTCAAAACTGTAACGCCTTGCCAAAATTTTGTTAAAAGCAAACATCCACAGTTTTATTAAAACCGACGCCGAAAGAGCTACAACGGTTAAAATTTCAAACGAAATCGGTTCGGATTTACCTTTAAAAACGTCTATTATACCTGTTATGCCTTCAACTGCCAATTCAAACGCCACAACCAATACGATAAATGCCACAATCATACTTGCAACGTATTCGGCGCGACGGTGTCCGTAAGGGTGCTCGGCATCTGCCGGACGTTCGGCAAGTTTTATGCTTACCAACGACACAATATTGCTTCCGCAATCGGTAAGATTGTTTATACCGTCGGCAAGCACCGACATAAGTCCGAACAATGCTCCTGCGGTTATTTTTGCCGCGGCAAGCAAAGTGTTAAGCACTATACAAACCACGCCCGCAAGTTTACCTACCTTGTCGCGCACAGACGGACTATTTACGTCTTTATAGTTAGGAACAAACAGTTTTAAAAGCAGTTTCGTCATAAATTTAATTGTAAATCATTATGCCGTTAATGTCAATTTAATCGCGGACTTTTACTTGCAAAAGTAGCGGCAACTTGTTCCATTGCCTCTTCCGCTTGTTTGCCTTCGACATACGCGCGGATTTTGTTTTCGGTACCGCTTTTTCGCAGTACTATTCGGCATTCGGGATAAAGAGATTTTATCCGCCCCGCCGCAAGGTCTAAACCGTCCCGAGTTGCAATACTTGCATTTGCCGCAGTAATTTCTATATTAAGCGATTGGGACGGACTGTCGGTACATTCAGCCGTATATTTAAGCAAACTGCCTGCTTCCTTGTAAATTTTGCACAAAAACAACGCGTTAATTATTGCGTCGGACGTAGTTGCGTAGTCACACAGTAAGTAGTGACCGCTTTCTTCACCGCCGAAATTAAGTCCTTGCTTTACCATACCTTGAAATACGTTTGTATCCCCCACATCGGTACGCTCCAAAGCAACGCCTATTTTTAAAAGGCTTGCTTCGAGTCCGCCGTTTGTTAAAACCGTTCCGCAAACGGCATTGTGCATAAGTTTGCCTTGCGCGCTAAGATACTTGGCTATTGCGTAAAAGACCTTGTTGTTGGGCACAATTTTATTACCTTCGTAAACCGTTAAACGGTCGGCGTCGCCGTCGAAAGAAAAGCCCAAGTGATACTTACCGCTTTGCATATGTTTAAGCAGGTACTCAGGGTGAGTTGCCCCGCAATCGACGTTTATTTTGTCCCCTTGCTTACTGTTGCAAAACGACGAAACGTTTGCACCCGTCTTTGTAAATACAAGGGGAGCAACTTTGTAAGCGGAACCGTAACAACAATCCAACGCAATGTTCATTCTGCTTAAATTGACGTCGAAAAGACGCAAAACGTCCTCGCAATAAATGTTGTCGATATCGTAAAATACCGGCTCGAACACTTTACCGCCCGTAAGTTTTTCTTCCTTTAAACTGGTCATCATTTTTGATATTACGTCCTGCTTGGAAGCGCACATTTTGACCCCGTAACGGTCAAATACTTTAAGACCGTTGTCGACAGGCGGATTGTGGCTTGCCGTTATCATAACGCCGTAGTCGGCGCCCAATTTGCGCACAAAATGTCCCACCGCATTGGTAGGCAATATGCCTAAATTTATTACGTTTCCCCCGCCGGCATATACGCCGTGAGTTAAAGCCGAAAATAAATTTTCCCCCGAAGTCCGCGTATCGCGCGCTATTACGACAATCGGACAATCGCCCAAAAATGCCAAACTTTTACCTAGCAAAAAGGCAGTGCCGTCATTTAAGGTACTGCCATACGTTCCGCGTATTCCGTCCGTACCGAATAAGTTCATATAATCCTCCGTTAAATATTGAATATGTCTTCTTTGGTACGTTATTTAATTTTTAATGAGTAATGGTTTTGTTGAATGCGCAATGCGTAATGCACAATGCGCAATTATGGTTGAGTTTAATTTAATTCCGGATTGCTTCGCTTCGCTCGCAAAGACGGAAAAGGTCACAATGTGCGGCGGGCAAGAGTCTGCCCACCCTACGGGTAATCGATTGTTTATAATTAATTCTTTTATAGTGCGACTCGTATTACTCGCCTAGATATCTCGCAACATTCGCCGTCCTTTGGCGAAACTGCGCTCGACATGACATAGTATAGAGTTGATCGAAGTGTATTATATATTGATACGCTTTAATAATATGTCATCTCGACCAAGGCACTTGTGCCGCGCGGAGAGATCTAGCGTAGCGTAATGTATTATTAACGCCGCCAACATTACGCATTGCGCATTAAGCATTACGCATTTTACACTAAAATTGTCTTGCCACTAAGCCCGTAGAAGGGGGGCGGATACAAGGCAAACGAATAGCCCGCTAGGGAGTTTACTAGACGTAACTACTACGCTAACGCTTCGTGGCGGTCGCAACTGTGTTGCTCGGCTAAGGACTGAGCGTGAGTACGCAGTTTAACAACGCAGACGCCCCCAAATCATCCTACATTATTCTAAGACCGTAGAAACGAGCAAGACGAGGCAAACAAGACGGTGGCAAAGGAGCGTATACGGACATACGTGACTGCGCCCACCGTTCGCAGTTTAACGCAGTATTGCGATGTTTATACGGTCTTAGAAGCGGAGGTGCCTGCCTTGGCACCGTCAGCACACGCCGTTACTATTTGTTTAAGTTTTCCGTTGGTAACGTCACCCGCCGCAAACAAGCCTTGAACGGACGAACGGCACATATCGTCGACGACAATAAAGCCCTTGTCAAGTTGCAGTCCGTCAATTTTAATAAAGTCGGTAGCGGGACTCGAACCGACGGCAATGAATATTCCGCCGACGGCAAGTTCGTTTTGCGCGCCGTTGACGGTATATTTAAGCCCTTCCACTTTGCCTTCGCCGTAGATATTTGTAACCTTAGCGTTGTAAACAATTTGAATGTTTGTTTTATTGTCGAGTTTTTCCTGCTTGCGTTCGCTCAACGCAAGTTTGTCGGCAGGCGCAAGCAAGTAAACAGTTTCGCACAAGTCCGCAAGATACAGCGCTTCGCTTACGGCGTGACCGTTAGCGCCTACCACCGCCGTTTTTTGTCCCTTGTAAAAATTGCCGTCGCAAGTTGCACAGTAACTTACGCCCTTGCCTACGTATGCGTCCTCAATGCCCAATTTATTACGGGTTGTCCCCGTTGCTACGACTACGGCGTTAAAATTGTAAGTTTGCTTGCTTGTTACTATTTCAAAACTGCCGTCTAAGTTGTGCATTAAACTTTCGACGCGTTGACGGACAACGTCCGTTAAACCCAGTGACTTAGCGTGTTTTGCCATATTGTTAGCAAGTTCCCAACCCTCAATATCGGGATACGACGGGTAATTGTGAATTTTAGTCAAATTTGCCGTATATCCGCCCAGACCGAATTGTTCGAACAACGTAACTTCGGCATTGGCGCGCAAAGCGTAAATTGCAGCCGACAAACCGGCTACGCCGCCCCCTATTACGGCTATTTTTTTCATATGCAATGCTCCTTTAAAAAATATGTTTTGTATGTTTGCGTACGATATATTATATCTTACAAAATATGCGTAACTTGTAAAATAATGCTTTATTTGTGACACTATTGACAAAAACGCAAATTGCACAATAAATTAATTTTTGGGTTGCAAAGGGATAGGCGTTGCAGACGTCTTTTCAAATTGCTGCGTATTTTTATTCCAAAGCCAGGTAGTTTTTTCGTCCGATTCGTCATATCCAACCCACCTTGCTTCCGCTTCGATAACTATCCAACCTGCCGCGCCGTTGCCGTCAATCGATACGGTTTGACCGCGCAGCGTTCCGCTTTGAACTACCATAGTCGAATAGGCAGTATACATTCCTACGCAACCGACTGTGGGCAAACCTTCGGAGTAATCGTCGCCGTTATTGTCGTCGACGGAAAGATAAACTACCGCAAGTCCGTTGTGAACGGCGCCTATTATACGTCCCTTGTAATCGGCATTCAACGCCGCAGTTCCGCCCGAACAGTCACTAACAGTCAAATCTTCGCTTCCCGAAGCACGACCGACAACTCCGCCGACAAGACCGTTTGATCCAGTTGCCGTAACTTTGCCGTTGTTCAAACAGTTTGTTACCGTTCCGCTTACAGTACAGGCTATTCCGCCCGCTTCGCTAACGCCGACAATTTCGCCGTTGTTTTTGCAGCCGCTTATCGTTACGCATTGGCTGTTTCCGTGTACACCGTAAATTCCGCCTGCGCTAATGCCGGTAATATTGCCGTTATTTACGCTGTCCCTAACAGTAACGTTTTCCAAGCCCGCTTGATAACCTAAAATACCCGCAACGTATTTATCGTTCAAGGTACCTACCGTTCCGTAATTTATACAGTCAACTACTAAAACGTTAGAGTTTGCATATGCGATAATTCCCGCTGTACCTGCATTACCGCCTTTAATTTCGGCATAGTTAATGCAATTACTTATAGTTGTAAAGTTTTTGTTAATACATACTATTCCGCCCACCTTTCCTTTTGCAGCGGTAGCAAATACGCCTTTTGTTTGACAATTGCTTATTGTTATTTTTCCTGCGCCGTAAGCTCTCGAAATTATTCCGCCGACGCAATCGCCCGTAATTACGGAATTTTCAACTTTACAGTTATCTATTAAAGTTTCTTCCTCTGCCAAGCTCAAATCGCAACCTACTATTCCTGCTACGGTATCGATTTCGTTTGTAAACGTACCTTGTACAATTAAATTTTTTATTACGGCATTGGCTGTAATACCGAATAACGATGCGCAATAATCATCTACGTTGACGGTAATGTTTATTCCGCTAATCGTATGGTTTTGACCGTCAAACGTACCTTTAAAATATTTAGACGCATCGCCGCCCGATCGCGGTTGGTTGCCAATGGGTACCCATTGTCCGTCAAGTTCGATGTCCGCTTCCAAAATTACAGTTTGGTCGGCATAATTATTGCCGCTATTTACGCTGTCGCGGAATTTACAAAGATCTTCGGCAGATTGGATAATATGCTTTTTGCATACCAAGCAGTAAATGCTTTCGCTGTCAAACTTGTGACCTTTGGGAATAACAATGCTCGTCAATTCGTTACCGTTAACATCGAAGTTTTTACCGCAACGCGTACAATGATTGTGTTCTGCCGTTCCGTCGGTTGTACAAGTGGCGTCAACTTTACCAACGGGTTGCAAATTGTGATTGGTTGAATCGACAGGTACAGTAACGTCAGTTAATTCGTTGCCGCTGCCGTCAAAATTCTTTTGACAAACGGTACAGTGCTTATACGCAACGTTACCTTCGGTTGTGCACGTGGCTCCGTTTGCCGAAACATCGGTTAATGTGTGTTTAGCTTTAATGACAATTTGATCGAGCGGTATTTCCGTACCGTTCATATCGAAATACTTATTGCAGCGTACGCACTGCTGATGTTCGGTTTTACCGTCGTTTGTGCAATCCGCATTAGTTGCATCAACTTTTTTCAATTTGTGATTATTCGGGTCGATTTCCAAAATTTGCGTTTCCGTTTCACCGCAAGACGAACAAATGCGCTGTTTAAGACCTTGCTCGGTACAAGTAGGCGCATTAACCGTTTGCCATTCGCGGAATGTGCAAACGTGTTTGCAAGACGCAAATATGCCGCAACCTGCAATTAAAACAAATATGGCAAATAATATTCCCGCTAGTTTTTTATTCATTAGATACTCCTTAAATTGTGTTTTTTTCAATAATTCGTTTGCTACCATTATACAATTCAAATTGTATAAATACACACAGCATTATCCGTTACGCCATATAAACTGCAAAAGCACAAAGGAGTTGCTATAAACTTGAACAATTTAAACGATATTATTTTTGTATATTATATATTACATTAAAAATTATGTCAATGTAACAAATCGACCGCGCATTAAACACTTTTAACATATTAACAGCAATTCCACTACAACTTGTTAAAATGCAATTGATACAAAAAAAAACTCTCTCGAAAACCGAGAGAGTTTTGAAAATAGCCGTTCGAATTAACGCTTGCTGAATTGAGGAGCCTTACGCGCTTTCTTCAATCCGTACTTCTTTCTTTCCTTCATACGGGGGTCACGTGTTAAGAAACCGCTCTTTTTAAGAGTAGCCTTGTCTTCACCTGCAAGTACCAATGCGCGGGAAATACCGTGACGGATTGCACCTGCTTGTCCTGTGTAACCGCCGCCGGTAACATTTACCACTACGTCGTATTTATTTAACGTTTCGGTTGCGTTTAACGGTTGACGTACGATGTACTTTAACGTATCAAGTCCGAAATATTCGTCGATAGAACGTTTGTTGATTGTTATATTACCGCTGCCGTTGGGAATAAGTCTTACGCGAGCGATGGACTTCTTTCTGCGGCCCGTTCCCCAAAATTGAACCTTTTTCTTTGCTACTGCTTTAGCCATTGTTCATTTCCTCCTTATTCCAATACAAGCGCAACAGGTTGTTGTGCCTCGTGCTTGTGTTCGGCGCCTTTGTAAACGCGAAGTTTGGTTAACATTTGTCTGCCCAAACTGTTGTGGGGAAGCATACCTTTAACAGCTTTCATCATAGCAAAATCGCTGCGTTCCGCCATAAGTTTGCTGTACTTTGTTTGTTTAAGATGACCGGGACGGGGCGAACGGCGAACATACATTTTTTGTTCGAGTTTTTTACCCGTTAAAACAACCTTGTCGCAATTGATAACGATTACGTAATCGCCCGTATCAACGTGCGGCGTAAATGTAGGCTTGTTTTTACCGCGGAGTATTGAAGCTACTTGACTAGCAACGCGGCCAAGGGGTTTACCGGCAGCGTCAACTACATACCATTTCCTTTCAACGGCTTCCTTTTTAGCCATAAAAGTCTTAACCATTTTAATTTCTCCTAGATATTTAAGTTTGTTTGCTGTTCACGGTTGAACAATTACCGCCAGTGGAATGCGGTTTAGATACGGCAGAGCTTAAAATACCGTACCGAATTATTCACAGCCTTTTTATTATACAAAAAGGTAAAAACATTGTCAAGCATTATTAATCAATCCGATTGCCGTTTTAAAACTATTTTATCAACGCCTTTCCCATTTGTAATCGTAATATTGACCTAAAAAGTTTTCGGCATTTGTTGCGGCATTCGACACGTCAATTTCTAGCGCTGTGGTAGACGATGCGCCGTTTTTTGTTACTTTCCAATTGTCGGTGCTTTCAAAAGTTACTTTTGTTAGTTTTGTACATTCGTCAAAAGCCCAACAGCTTATGTTTTTTACGTTTTTCGGAATTACGATTTCGCTAATAGCCGTATTTTGAAAACAGTATGCGTCGATAGACCATAATGATTGAGGCAATGTAACTTTTGCTAGATTTATGCAACCTGCAAATGCACCTCGGTAAATATATTTAACGTTTTCGGGGATGGTAATATTTGTCAATGTTTTATTATTCTCAAATGCGTAACTCGAAATTTCCGTTACGCCTTCGGGTATTTCCCCTAATTTATTTGCACGATACAATACTTGACCGTCTTTGGATAAAATTGCATTATTTTCCGATTTGTATTTTTCGTTTAGATCGCTTACAGTTATATTGTCTATAACCGATTCGCAATTACTAAACATTTCTGTCAAGCTTGTCACCCCGCTACCTATGTGAACCGATTTTAATTCAGCACATTTATTAAATACGTTTTTCGAAATTGTTTTTACGCTGTCAGGAAAGACCATTGATTTAATACTTGTTGCAGTAAAAGCATTTTGTCCTACCGATTTTACAGTATTCGGCAAATTAATACCGGTAATACCTGAGCAATACCAAAATGTTTCGGCAGGAATAGAAGTTATGCCTTCGGGTATATCTATTACTCCCTTTATTCCTTGTGGAACTTTTATAATTTTTGTTAAAGATTTGTCGTATAAGATACCGTTTTTCGAGCAAAAAGTTTCGTTCGCTTCGTCTACTTTTATACTTTGCAAAGACGGCGCATTGTTAAAGAAATACTTATATATGGTATTTACGGTAGACGGCAATTGTATTTCCGTTAAATTAGAACAGTTGGAAAAATGATATCCCGAAAGAACCGACATAATGTTTTCTACGCCCTCTTCAAAAATAATTTTTTGTAAATTTTCGCACTTACTAAAAGCATATTTACCAATATTGATCGAAGCACTTTTTATACTAAACGTTTCTAAACCTGTTTCTGCAAAAGCATAATTTCCTATTGAAGTTATACAATCGGGAATGTTTATGTGCTTTAAATTACCGCATTGGTAAAACATTCTTTCGGGAATTTCCGTCAACCCGCATCCTAAATTTACTGTTTCAAGATTAACGCTTTGTTGAAAAGCGTTCTTTTCGCACACTGTTACGCTATCCGGCAAAGTTATAGTTGCTATCCCTGTACCCCAAAAGCAATACGATTTTAATGTCGTAATTCCTTCTGCAATCGTTATACTTTTTATTTTGTCATTCATAAATGCCATCATACCTACGATCGTTACTTGTTTACCTTGGTAAGTTGACGGAATGTCTACCGCGTTGGCTTGTTCCTTGTTCGTATAACCCGTTACCGCATAAGTTCCGTCGGTAAGCAGTTCGTAAGTCAATTCAGCCAAAACCTGTTCGCAATATCCGCAGGTTTCGCACACCCCGTCTTTAAGTACATGCGCGCTTTCGTCGAGTTTTGCTTCACAGCGGGCACAAGAATGCCAGTGAGTTGCGTTTCCGACAGTCCACGTTTGGGATACATCGTGTCCCAACGCTTTAACAGTGACTTCAACCGTTTGATTGCACAACTTACAAACTCCGCTTTTTTTACCGTCCGTAACGCAATCGGGTGCCCTTACAACTTCAAAGTTCTCGACTTCGTGTTGAAGCATAGGAATTTCCTCTGTTTGCTTGTTTCCGCACTCAGTGCATTCGCGTTCGCGCTCCCCCTTAACAGTACACGTTGCTTCGCTAACTACTTTCCATTCGCCGTAACTGTGTTCGGTATGCTGTTTACACGATACGCACAGCATTACCGTACAAAATGCCAGCAGTGTTATTAAAAATAGCAATAATGTTTTTTTCATTTCCAATTCCCCTTATCATTAGTAATTGTCCGAAATTTTTTTTGATTTCAGTTCGGTTAAATACATATTAACCTATTTCAGGTTAAAAGTCAATAACCTGAAACAGATTAAGTTATAATTTATCGGTTTTGAACGAAAACTAAAATACAGGGGGAAAATTATGTATAAAAGAATACGGGATTTAAGAGAAGACAACGACAAAAACCAAACGGAAATTGCAAAAATGCTGGGTATGTCGCAAACGGGATACTCCAAATACGAAACTGGCGAAAACGACGTACCCACGCAAGTTTTGATTAAACTTGCCCGTTACTATAACACAAGCGTAGACTACATCTTGGGCGAAACGGATATAACAAAAAGATACCCGACCAATTAATTAATCGGTCAGGTAAAATAATTTACAAAATGCACTTAATGCGCATATGCACAAATAAACTTTTATTAAATTGCGCTTAAATCACTTCGCGGTGACGGTCGGAAACCGCGTCGTGAATGCGTTCGATTATCCAAACTATTAAAATAGGCACGCACAAAATTACTTCCAACAACAGCACTGTCGCCACTTGAAAAGCCAACGAGACTTCGCTTTTTGTAAGTTCGTCGTTTTTAACGCGCAAAACTATTGCGGAAATTATTAAAGCAATGTTTAACGCCACAAACGCTGCCGCAAGTATAAACGACGGCTTATTTGCTTGCCAAACGTCGACAAACGCCGTTTTAAAGTTGTAGTCGCACAAACACAATGCGGTAATTACGCACGCAAGCGCAACAAATATCATTACCAAAAACAATATGTACAGTTTTGAAGTCGTCTTAGCTTTTTTCACAATTTTCGCTCCTTTGCTTTAATTACTAATTTTATTTGCAGTAAATGTAATCTTTACCGCTACATTTTTCAACGCCTATTATTTGCTTAATAAAAGACTTTTTCCAACGTAAGTCCTTTTGCAGGCAGAGTTTTGTATTTCAATTTACGTCCGTCAAGCATTGCCTCCACGTCGGAAACGTCATACTTTCCTTTGCCCGTTTCCACAAGCAAACCGCACATATTACGCACTTGATTATATAAAAACGCATTGCCGTTTACAACAAAGTATATGCAGTCGTCTTCCTTGTGTTGCACTTCGAAAAAGTTGATTTTGCGTACCGTACCTTTTAAATTACTGCCTGTATTTTGAAACGCTGCAAAATCGTGTTCGCCAACGAGCAAATTTGCACAGTTTTGCATTGCTGCAACGTCCAACGGCTTGTATACTTGCATATGGTTGACGTCATAAAGCGGCTTGCGCGTGGGCGAAACATAAATACGGTAACAATACGTTTTGGACTGTGCGGAAAAGCGTGCGTCAAAAGCATCGTCGACAATTTCCGCATTGGTTACTGCAACGCTCGACGGAAGCGCAAGATTAACGCCCAAACACAGTTTGTGAGTATTAACTTGTTTGTCGACGGTAAAATGCGCAGTCTGCCCTTTTGCGTGCACTCCTACATCGGTACGTCCGGCGGCATAAATACGCACAAATTCGCAATCGAAGTATTTACCCAAGGCGCGCTCAACTGCGTCCTGAACGGAATTACCGCTGGGCTGACTTTGCCAACCGCAAAAGTCCGTCCCGACATATTCAATTGTAAGTTTTATTTTAGGCATGCTAGAAGTTCTTTGAATTCAGATTCGTCATTTCATTTTTAGATTTTGTATACTGCCATTTTAACGCAAATATATTAAAAGGGATTGCTATTAGCGTCACCGCTTCCGGTAAAAGCAGTATTGCAAACAAAACAAGCAAATCGCTAGTGATTTTTACAAATTGCAAAATTAAATAACAAGCTATACCGATAAATAAACAAACTATTTCCGTTGGAATTTGGATTTTCAACATAGTTTTATTCATAAATTTGCCTTGAAACATCAGTCCCCTATTTGCAGGAACAGCAAATAATTTGGGATAAGAACTTTCGTTATTTAGTCTCGTCCAACACAGCACCGCAGTCATCAGTGCTATGGAACATATACTTATCAGTAATGAATGCATAAATTGTATTTCGTGAACATCTATCATCAAATAACAAAGTTCGCTTTCTTCCGATTCAAGCCAAGCAGTATCCGAACTGTGCGATATGGCAATCTCATCATAATATAGAGCATTCAATATAGAAAAAACGCAACCTATTACCGCAAGAGCGATAATTAACGAGCATATTATAATTACTGCTATTTTGACATCTCTATACATTGCTTTTTCTCTAATTTCCTTTTTCATAATTATAGAAAGCATTGCTACGCTTTTTCCAGATTGCTTCACCTATGCTAACAATACTCGCACTCGCTTCGTTTCGGCAAAAGACGCCAGAACATTTATGTAAGGGCATTCGCAACTGCGTTGCTCGGCTAAGGACGATTGTTACTAGTCCTAAGTCCGTAGAAAGGTGCGGATGCTAGGCAAACAAGGCGAACGCAAGAGAGCGTACTAGACGTACGTGACCGAGCGTGAGTCCGCAGTTTAACAACGCAGATACACTTTTATATATCTATTCTAAGCCCGTAGCGCGACGCGTTTAACGCATATCCGCAGTGCGGATTGCGTAGCCAAAGCGTGCAAGACAAGGCGGCTGCGGATTTTGCGACAGGAGCGTACTAAGCGTACGTGACTTAGCAAAAACGTAAGGACAACGCAGTATTGCGATGTTTATACGGGCTTAGAAGTATAGCCAGTTGATACCGTTATACTGCAACCAACTTACATTAATCCATTGCGATTTCATTCCGTACACTACAAATACCGTTACAAAAAACAACAATGATACAAACGTTCCTACAAGGTCGCGCCAAGACAGTTTCATCACACGCATTTGAGTGCGCTTTTTAGCCCCCTCGTAACAGCGGCTGTTCATTGCGTTGGCAAGTTCGTCCGCCCGACGGAACCCGCCTACAAGCAACGGTATCAAAATGGGCACAAACGCTTTTACACGCTTTACAAGTCCGCCCGTATCGAAGTCCGCACCGCGCGCTTTTTGCGCACGTATAATCCTGTCGGTTTCCTCTATCAAACTGGGGATAAATGACAAAGTCAAACTCATAATCAACGCCAATTCGTGAGCGGGAAATTTAATAATCCTAAGCGGTTTAAGCAAACTTTCGATAGCGTGCGTAAGGTCCACAGGAGTAGTTGTAAGCGTCAACACACTGGAACCTATAACCAAGTAGACAAGGCGCAAAAACATCTTAGCGGCGTAAATAAGCCCGCCGTCGGTTATAACTATAAACTTCCACTCTACAAGAATATTGCCGTCCTTGTTAAAAAAAATGTTAAGTATTACGGTAAACAGCAACAAAAATATAATGCCTTTAACCGATTTTAAAATGGATTTTAACGGCACGCGGGAAAAGCCGATTAACGCTATTAAAAACACCGTAATAAAACCGAACATCACAAAACTGTTTACAAAAAATATGCCGACCATATACAGCAAACACAGCAACAGTTTTATGCGTGCGTCCATTTTGTGAACAAAGGAATTAGCGGGATAGTACTGTCCGAAAGTAACGTCTTTAAGCATTGCCGTCACCACCCTTCTTTAACGCAAGCACTGCATTAAATACTTCGTCCACCGTTTTGCAACCGTCGGCAATTACGTAACCGTTCCGCTCCAATTCATTTGCAAATTTTGCCATATGGGGTATTTCCAAATTCATCGCAACGATTTCTTCTTCCTTACGGAACAAGTCGCGCGGAGTTGTGTCGTGAACTATTTTTCCGTCTAAAAAAACAACTATGCGGTTGGCGTTTTCGTACACTTCGTTCATATCGTGCGACACCATAATAACTGTCACGTTTTGTTCGCGGTTTAAGCGCGACACAATGCTTAATATTTCCTTTTTGCCGCGCGGATCCAACCCCGCGGTAGGTTCGTCCAACACCAATACTTGCGGGTTCATTGCAAGCACTCCCGCAAGGGCTACGCGGCGTTTTTCGCCGCCCGACAAATCAAACGGCGACTTGTTTTTAACCTTAGCAAAGTCAAGTCCTACAAGTTCTATTGCCTTTTGCGCCATTGCTTCCCGCTCCGCCTTGTCGGTTATGCCGAAGTTTTTAAGACCGAAGCACACGTCGTCCAACACCGTATCGGCAAACAGTTGGTATTCGGGATATTGAAACACCATTCCTACGTTTTTACGCAGCGTTTTAAGGTCGAGTTTTTTGTTATGCAGTGCGTGTTCAAGCACGTACAGTTGACCGCTTTGAACGCGTATTAAAGCGTTTAAATGCTGAACAAACGTAGTTTTGCCGCTGCCCGTTTGCCCCACGATTGCAACAAATTCTCCGCGGTTTACGGTAAGGTTTATACCGTCCAACGCCTTTTTTACAAACGGCGATTTGGGGTTATACACAAAAGTAAGGTTTTCCGCAACTATTGCGGTTGTGCCGTTCGACACTTGTTCGGGGACGGTTAGAGTTTTTTCAGGTTTAGACATACTTCCCCTCCCAGTGTTTGTGCGTCGGCGTTTTCCACAGTAACGTCAAAACCCGCCTGTTTAAGTTTCTGTGCAAGAGCAACCGAACGGGGAGCTTCGAGCCCCACGTTTTTAAGCAACTCGGCGTCGTTAAATATTTCGTTAGGCGTGCCGGTTTTTAAAACGTGACCGCCGCTCATAACTACAACGCTGTCGCAGGTTGCAACTTCTTCCATAAAGTGCGTTATAAGTACCACCGTCATTCCTTGACTTTTAAGACCGTTTGCTACTTCCAGCACTTCCTTGCGTCCTTGCGGATCCAGCATTGCGGTCGATTCGTCAAATACTATTATTTTAGGCTTTATTGCCAATGCGCCCGCAATTGCAATACGCTGTTTTTGTCCGCCCGACAGTTTGTGCGGCGAACGTTTGGCGTATTCGATCATACCCACTTGTTCCAAGGCGGAATACACCCTTTCGACAATTTCGGGTTGGGGCACTCCCAAATTTTCCGGACCGAATGCAACGTCTTCTTCCACGATGCTTGCAACCATTTGGTTGTCGGGGTTTTGAAACACCATTCCGACGTTTTTACGTATTTCGAAAATGTTATTTTTGTCCGCCGTATCCAAACCGTAAACGGTAACGGTGCCCTTTTGCGGAATAAGCAAACCGTTTAGCAGTTTAGCCAAAGTAGACTTACCGCAGCCGTTATGTCCGACAAGCGCAACGAATGCCCCTTCGCTAATAGTAAGGGACACTCCTTCGACTCCTATTGCTTGTCCTACCGCGCCGTTATCGTCGTATGTTTTGTAATAATAACTGACGTCTTGTAACTTGATGATATCCATTAGGTATACCTCATTGCTGTTTATATACAAATTTTTAAACTGTAATTAAATAACAAATAGTCAGTTCGAACAAAAGCCGTCGTAACTGCTAACTAGTTTTATTAATAATTACATAGCGTACATTTGCAACCACTTGTTGATGCGTTCGTCGTCTATACCGTATTGTTTAAGTAAAAAGTTTTTAATTGTCCCGTATTTACGGATAATCTTATTGTAGCAAGAATCGAAATACTTCATTTCGACGTTTCCCGTCATTGGCAAAATTTTACGGTATTTTTTGTAGTGTTTGTATTCGGCAAACTGTCCCACAAATTTTGCATTGCTTTCCGCCCTGTAAAAATTAGACAGCATATAATCGTTTTTAACCGTTTCCAAATCGGCTCCCAATGCAAACAGTATAAGCATACTGGCAACGCCCGTCCTATCCTTACCTGCCGTACAATGGAACAAAAACTTTTTACCTTCGTCCATTGTTTCGAACATCTTTCGGTATGCAGGGTTATCGAACGGGAACTTACGGTACAAGTGCTTAAACCGCATACGGAACGCCCCGCGGGATACAGCAGACGGCAGCCACAAAGGAATCATCTTGACCACGCTGTCCGGTTTAATTACCATACTGCGGCGAGTTTCCACTGCGGGAATGTTGTAGTATGTTGTTCCTTGCGGAACATAATCGGGCTTATATTCCACTTCGTCGAACGACCGCAAATCGAAAATGCAATCTATTTCCAATTTGTCAAGTTCGGCCTTGTCCGTTTGACTTAAATTGTACAATTCGCCCGAACGGAAAATCATATTGTCGCGGATAACCATTCCGTTAGTAAGCGTTATGCCGCCCAAATCGCGGAAATTGTCTATTTGTATATCTGCGTATTTTACGCCGTAATCGTCTTGTTTGTTATACATAATCCGTTTATTCTATTCCGTCGGGTTCAGCCAACCCGGTTACAATCGTGCTGCTGCCGCGGCTACCGAGCACTTCAATTTGCTTAGTGAAAATATCGTTACCGTCTTTATCCGCTTGTATTATAGTTTGAAGTTTACTTGCGTCGTCACCGTAAGTTACCGTTAATTGCTCGAAGTTGCAGCCGTTGAGCAATCCCGCTCCTATACTGGTTAAACTTGCAGGCAAATTGAAACCCGGCGACAAGCTGTAACAATGCGCAAACGCTTCCTGTCCCAAAATTTGAATACCCGTTAATTCCGAATCCTCAGCAGGTTCGCCGAACGTCACGCGGGTAAGGAATTCGCAGTTACTGAAAGCGTAATCGCCCACGCGCACAACCGACGCAGGTATATCGATTGCTTCAAGCAACATACATCCGTTAAACGCTTCGTCTTCGATTTCCGTTATACCTGACGGAATGATTATCCTTGTAAGCGTATTGCATCCGCAAAAAGCGCCTTCGCCTATTACCGTTACGGCGCGGCTTGTATTTGCGGGTATTTCCGTAGTTTGACAGCCCACTACCAATTTATTGACGGTTGTTCCGTTTTGCGAAGTTACTGCAATAATGCAGTTGTATTCTTTGCCGTTATCGCGGCTGTAAAAAAACGTATTGCGCGAATCTACCGACAATTTGGTTATTCCCGAACAAGCGGAAAAAACTTTTTCGCCCAGTGTTTGTAATGACGCAGGAAGTTTTACTTCGGTTATACTTTTACAAGTACCGAATGCAACATCGCCTATACTTTTAACCCCTTCGGGGATTTCTATTTTTTCAAGTTTTTCGCATTGGTAAAACGTTTCGGCTTCGATTTCCGTCAGTCCGTCGGGCAAATTGATTTCGGTTAAATTTGAGCAGTTATAAAACGCTCCGCTGCGAATAGTTTTAACGCTATCGGGAATAAATACCGTTTTAATTTTAGTTTGGTTTTTAAAAGCGTTTTGCGCTATTGTGGTTACGGGTAAACCGTTATGCACTTCGGGTATATTGATGTTTTCAACGTTTTCGACATTACCTATGCCCGCAACGGTATATTCGTTACCGTTAAGTATCATCAATAAACCGGTTGTAGCATTGTAACTCCATTTGGCGTATAAGGTTATATCGGACTTAACTTTGTCGGTTGCAAAATTCCATTGCCCGCTAAGATTGGAGTTTTTGTACCAACCGTCAAATACATAACCCGTTTTTACCGGCGCTTGCGGTTCGGTTATCAATTCGCCGTATTTAACGTCGGCAATGCTTTCAACTGCGGTGCCGCCGTTACTTTCGAATTTAACGGTAAAAGTTTCGCCGTCGTGACGGTTTAACGTTAAGGGAAGAACTATTGCAAGAACAATCCCTATTACAGCGACTACAACAGCAGCTATAATAATTATATTGCGTGTTTTTTTACTTATATTTATTTTTTTGGTTTCACTCATAAATGTTTAACCTCGTATGTATATACTATAACTTTTAAAGTATACCCATTTTTATAATTATTGTCAACCAATCTAACAATCTAACAAACGGCGGTTTAAACGGAAAATACTGCTCCGCAAGGTACCGTTTAACGGTATAACCGTCCTTACCGCAAACAAAAAACGACATTTACAACTAATATTTGCCGTTTATGCTTGCAAAGACTGCAATATATGGTATAATGCGCATATGTACACAGGAAAGGAAACGGCAAACGTCTACAAAAACGTTGCCACTGCAAAAACACAAAACGTATGGTACAAAACGCTTATTCTTGCAATATTCGCAGGCGTATTAATTGCGTTTGCGGGACTTGTTGCGACCATTGCGGGAACGGCAAGCCAAGGAACGGCGTCAACGCTAATTAAAGCGGCGGTATTCCCCATAGGGCTTATACTTGTAGTTTTAACGGGTAGCGAACTGTTTACGGGCAACTGCCTGCTTTTAGCGCCTGCGCTTACAAAGGATATTAAAACGGTACCGTTGCTTAAAAATTTGGGAATAGTCTACCTTGGTAATATTGTAGGTTCAGCGCTTGTTGCTTTAATTGCGGTGTACAGCGGGATAATGTCCGATACGGTTGTTAATGCCGATATTGCAACTGCCGCTTACAAATGCGGAACGGACTTCGGCGAAGCATTGCTACGCGCAATTCCTTGCAACGTTTTAGTATGTTTTGCCGTTTGGTGCGCAACGGCGTGCAAATCGTCTGCGGGCAAAGTACTTGCTGTGTATCCGCCCATATTTGCTTTTGTTGCGTGCGGGTTCGAACACAGCGTTGCTAATATGTACTATTTACTGTCGGGATTACTTGCTTCGGCAAAGTACGGAATTGCTGCGACAAATTTAAACTTAGGCAATGCCTTATTATACAGTTTACTGCCAAGCACGCTAGGCAATGTTATAGGCGGAATGTTGTTTGTTGCGCTACCGCTGTGGCTGGTATTTTTCCGTCAGGTCACAAAACATAGCGCATCGAATACCGACGCAGATAACGGCAGTAAAACGGAAACAGAAAACGCCGAATAAAAATGCGTTGACTGAAAAGTTAGATCGTATTATAATAAACGGGTAAGAGACAGCCAGACGGTTGCGTGGGCGCAAACTCACGAGGAAAGTCCGAGCGCCACAGAGCAAGAGCGCAGGCTAACGGCCTGTGAAGGCGACTTTAAGGAAAGTGCAACAGAAATATACCGCAACGGCTTGCCGTTGTAAGGGTGGAAATGCAGGGTAAGAGCCTACAAACGTTTTGGTGACAACGCGTTCATGTAAACCCCGCTCGGCGCAAGAAATGAGATTAAACGTTTGCTCGACGTCTCGATATATTCGCTTGAACCTGTCGGTAACGACCGGTCTAGAAAGATAACCGTCCAATACAGAACTCGGCTTACAGACTGAACTCTTACAAAAACATGAGACCGCAAGGGTAACTCCCTTGCGGTCTCTTTTTAAATTAAATTTTATGGACGTATTTCACTTTGTCAAATTAAACTATAAATTTTTATACCCGAAACTAATCGCTGTACGGTATAGGTTCGTCGGCTTTGTCCTCTTGCTTGGTTTTTACAAAGGCGACTATGAGATATAAAACCGTTGATACATAGTAAAGTCCAATCGCAGGCAATAACCGCCACGTCGATAAAACTTCATACGAATCTAACGGAAACGCCAACGCAAATTCAACCACAATCATTGTAGCAGGAATTGCATTTATTATTGCAGATGTAATAATCTGCCCCTTGGCGCTTTTCTTTTGATGATTTACAAAAATACCGCCGATTGCAAATGCCAAAGAAATTGTAGTTAGAGCAACATATATTATATTGCCATCTAAATATATCCACTGCAATGTCTCTCCGCGTGACAGCCACACAGTTGCATATATTAGCAGAAACGCTACAGCAGATAAAATTGCATTTGCTATACATATTTTCTTTTTTGTTGTTGCTTTCATTCTGCAATCTCCCTAAAAGTACACATAGCCTTCTATCAATGCGGCAGAATAATTGCGCACTTTAATATAATATGTTTGCCCCGCTTGCAAAGTGTATTCTAACAGAGCATTGTTTCCTTCTCCACCATCGTCATTGTAAGCAAGAAGATTCCACGACGCGTCGTACAACTCCAAATAAGGATCGCCCGAAATCGACATCTTGGTATTTATAAAGTAAGTACGCGTCTCGGTGGGAGTAAAACGGAAAAACTGTGCAGAATCACTCAATGCTGAAAAGAAAAACTGCGGTTTAATAATAGGATCGTAAAACAATGATTTTTGTCTATTAACATAGATATCACATTGCCCGCTACCCATTCGATAAATATTGACCTTTAAATAGTATGTTTTACCACCCTTTAAAACCATATCTATATTTGCATTAAGTCCAACTCCGCTGTCATCATCCCAAGTTAAACAGTTGTAGTCGCCGTCATACAGTGTAAAATACGTATCCAAACTGCTAACCGAGCTAAATGTGTAAAAGTCATCGTACATCGGCACATACGAAAACCAAATGCTGTCATTTTGTAATTCGGCGTTATTAGTATTAATTTCGGTTCGGGACGCGGGAGTTAACACTTCGTTTTTTCTTATAACAAAATCGTACGCTCCCGATTTATAAATCGTACGGATTTTGTAAGTTTGTCCGCCTGTTAGCGTAATTGATATTTTAGCCCTACCGTAACCGCCGGAATCGTCGTCACTGCAGATAAGATTGTTTTGCGAGTCGTAAATTTTTAAGTAAGGATCGGTATCAGGCGAAAGATTGAATGTATCTATTACATACCAAAAAGTTCTGTTTGGAGTAAAATAAAAATCTCGGTACGAACAAGAAGTCGGTAAATAGGATTCTTCTTCGTGCGAATCTTCTTCGGCATTATGATCCTTTACAAAACAAGTGTGATAAAATACATCTTCTTCTACTTTTCCGCATTGGGTTTCCGACGGTCTTTCGTTATATGAATCAACACGCCCGCCTATTACGTTGTCTATAAATTCTATTTCACCATGTCCAAAAAGATTTTTCCAGGTATTGTCACTGTAAATATCTAAAGATACATAAGTGGCGATATAAGCGTCCCAATTAATATCGGAATTTTTTTGGCAAAATGCGTATTTTGTGCGGTAATAGTGGCTACTGTTTTTGTATAACAGCGGATCACTAGTTTCCGTTTGACTTTTTGAATTAAGCAGTTTGGTTTCAAATCCCTTAACCAAATTTCCATAGTTAGATATCATCGAGTTGGTATTAGTATTTCCTATCATTGTGTCCGAGCGCGAAAAATTTGTTCCAGATCCGTTCAAAGACATAGATTTAGTGCGAAAACTAGGGATTACGTAATCGGAAATGAACTGTCCCACTCCAAGAGCAGTACTGGCAATTCCGCATAATGTACCCGCCGTATTCGGCAGAAAAGACAGTATGCTCAATGTCACTCCTAACAGTGATACTGTAGCACTGTCTTGATTTCGTGTTCTGCCGGTACCATTAGTTTCTACTGTGTAGGAACTTATGGCATAACCATAATCTTGATAAGCGTCATATCCGCTGTCTCCGATATTTTTTTCATTAGCATTTCGCACGCTTACGCCAACGCTTATATTTGCAAGCGCCAATTTAGGATCCCCATAATTTTCACAAATAACTAGTCATTGTGAAGCGGAATATGATACTATTCCAGAAAATAAGGGTACAACTGTTACAGATAACGGATTACTGTTTAGTCTTTCGGGATAAGGGGCAACTGTTTGAATGTCAAAAACGATATAGTTAGATATGTTGTCATTTCCCGAATCTTGCACTGTTTTAACACAAAAACCGTATTCCTTACCTATAAACGAATACGTGTTTCTATTTATGAATAATTGACGAGGTATAATATTTACTATCGGATCATCACTGTATTTAATATTTCCAGTTGCACTTAAATATTTATAGGAATTACCGCGATAAGTCGATATATAATCCTTAATATATCTGTCTGTGTCGGTATAATCATCATAAGCGTTGCAAGTAACGGTTTTATTGCTGTTGGAATAGTTACCATATGAAGCGGACATTGCGCTCACTTGCGATTTGGTGAGATTTTGAGTTTCATTTGAATTGTGCATCCGTAATTTAAAATTATCTTCATACGAAAAACTTTCAATTAGATTTTTGGAAATTTCGTCTGTGTTTTCCTTAGAAAGTTCCAATTCGGTAGATAAGTTTAAAAATTCAACAAAACTTAAATTTTCAATAGGTGCGATAATCTTTGTACATACCGTTTCGTCGATATCTACATAAACAATTTGAACGGTTGAAGTATTGTCTGTGTCTATATCAAAAGTCTCTTGCTTGGAAATCTGTTTAACTCCTGCGGGAAAAATAAATAATGCAGGAACAAAAATTTCATTTGTGTCCTGCACAGCACTTCCCATATCCGCCACTAACACGTAGCCATTATTATAGGAAACATTATACCATTCGTAATCCGTTAGATTGAATGTATAAATTTCGTTAGTTACACACATTGTTTCGGAAGAAAACAATCCGCGATGATATTGACGGATTTTATCGTCATGTCGCATAGTTACTGCATTTTCGGAATAAGTGGTTTCTGCTTGCGAATATTCGTCTAAGCAAACAACTTGTTCATTGTGATTGGCATAATCTTTTTCTATATAGTCTTGTTTAGTTACATTCTTGGTATTTTGGGCAAATGCAATGGAAACGCTATTTACCGTACCAAACAACAATATAGCAATCAATAATGTTGCAAGTAGCATTTTAGTTTTCATATTGTCATCCTCCTTTATATTTTATAATAAAAAGTTATCATATATATAATCAAAAGTCAATATGCGCAAGTATAAATAAAATATTTATATCCACGTTCATTTTATATTCGGTTTACAAATTACCAAAAAACAAGTGTATTAATCTTCCTTTTTAGGTGCATATATATTTGAAATTTTACAATTCAAAAGCGATCCTTGACAATTTGCCAAAGACCGCTTATTTGTTACATTTAAGTCAATGATACCCGTTTTGATATAAGCAAAACCACATCTTTTAAAATATCATTGTTGCCATTAATGTGCCTACAAGGTTAAGTTCGTCCCCTTGTACAATTTCGTATGTCAACCCGTAACCGCCCAAAATATCCGTAAGATACTTTTCAAATGCGGTTCGATACCCCGTAAGTTTGTTAAACGTCGTTCCCTCGGCAACAACCGCTACGGGCAAGGACTTGTCGCTGTTTTGACACGCCTTAATTGCAATGGACGAAACTACTACCGCCCCCATTTTTGCGGCGCGTTCGATAAGTTCGACTGCGACGTCCTTAGCAAACGCCATATCCGCGCCGTTATCGAATTTGCAAGGAAATTCACCGTCGTTCAACAATGAAGACACGTCCTTTAATTCAAAGGGATTAAGTTCAACGTCGCCTTTAAATATTCCGTCGCGTTTTGCAGCAGACAACGCTTCGGCAATAATATCCGCAAGGTATTTACCGCTGGTCATTTTTTCAAAAAGTTGACGGTTAGGCACTGCTGTTTTGGCAATGCAGGTTTTGTCGAAGTAGCCCGTAGTAAAACCGTCGAAATTACCGCATTCGGTATTAACAAGCATTTTGCCTGCGGGCAAATCGTCCACCTTGGTTATATTTGCAGTGTCTTCGACATAGCACGCGTTTGTGCCTGTGCCGTATATGTAACCTATATATGCCGAGTACTTTTTGTTTGACGTAGCCATACCGCCAAGCAACGTTGCAACGGTATCGTTTAGTATTACTATGTTGCGTTTTTTGCCGCTGTACTTTTGGCAGGCAAGCAATGTTTCGTAACCGACTCGTGTACCGATAACTTCCGGCGCATTGATTTCCTTACTGAACATCACTACTTCGCCGTCGACGTCTTTGCCCATATTAACTTGATACGAAAAGCAAAAACCAATGTCGTCCGCTTTGTCAAGAAGCGCCGAAACATTATCCGCCATTGCGGAATAAAACCGTTCCTTCGAGTAATACGTTCCGTCCGAAGCTGGCATTTTGCTTTTAAGTATATTTTCGATATGAGGACGACCTTGTCCGTCAAAGTATCCCGTTGCCGTACGGAAGTTTGTTCCGCCTGCGTCTATAAGTATACGTTTGACATCGGGCTTAATTAAAGTGCGGTTTACGTCCGTCAAATACGTAGGTATCATAGGCATCGCTTGGCACTTGCCCGTTAGACCTTGACGCATACGTTCCCAAAAAGTTTGTATGCTTGACTTTATGTCGACGTTGTCGGCTGCTTGTCCGTATTTATGTAAAAACTGTTGTGCCGTCATAATGTATTTTCCTTTATAAATTGTTGTGCGCTTATTTTTGTAAGCAAGCCTTGTTCGGCAAGTTCGTTTACGCGCTTTTCGCGGGCAATGTCCTGCTCGCTTGTAAAGTCGCCGTAAATATATACTTTGCTCTTGGCAAGTTTGGTTGTGTACCTACCGCCGTTTTTAACGATGAGTTCCACCGTCTTATATAGCGTTTCGTCGTCGGACAGTTCCAGTGTTCGGGATAGGCAAAATGCCGTATCCTTGTACTTATTAGAACATTTTTTAACCGTTGAAGCGTATTTGCGTATTTTTTCCCACGCAACTTGCGTAACGCGCTTTTTAGACACTTGCCCGTCTAACGAAACGGGTCTGCTCAATTCGAAATTGCGGTTACTGCCCTTGCGAATACGGTATTTTTCCAACAATTCGTCTACGGACAAACCGCTTTGCTCTACTAAATATTTAAGGGTAAGCATTGTGGCGTAAGCGTCTTCCTCGGAGTTGTGTTCTTCGAATTCCACGCCTATATCCAAGGCTATTTTGTGCAGTGCCTTAACTTCCTTTTCCCCTTTAAACAAACGGTACAACAACTGCGAATCGGCAAACTCGAAATTTATGCAAGGCAACTTGTACCTGTTGCACGCGGCGTTAAGCATACGTACGTCGGCATCAACCGCATGCCCGAATACAAAATACTGCGTATCGGTTAAAATACCGCTAATAACACCGTACACTTGTTTAAAGTCGGGCGACGAATTTAACAATTTTTTGTCCAAATGCAAATCTATACCGACGTTTTGACGCGTACCGTTAAGATTGTACTTTGTTTTAGGGTTTATCCAAATATTTTGTCGGCTTAATATATTAAATTGTTCGTCGGCAATTACAACGCCTATACTGCATATGCTTGACAGTTGATAGCCGTTTGCCGCTTCGATGTCGAAAGCCAAATATTTCATTGCGCTTATACTTTAACAAAAAAAACGCAATTTTGCAACCGTTTACTTGTTCTTTTGCGATTTGTCAAGGGGCAAAATACTGTCCGTTAACGCGGGATTGCACTCGACTTTTAAATTGCCTTGTTTTTTGCTGTCGACAATAAACTTTATTGCCACAATAAGCTGCCAAATACCCACGCCTATCAAAAATACGGCAAAACACAAACGGAGTATTTTGTTACCCGCAATGTCAGCGCAAAACGCGCCGCCGACAGCCGCAATCAATGCGGGAATTATTATCCACCAAATGCCAGACTTTTTAATAAGTTTGTTTTTAGCGTGGAAACCCAAAGCCACGCAACACATAGGGATAAAACTGACAAGGTTTATTGCCTGTATCGTTTTTTGTTCCAAATCCAAAAATGACAACAGCGGAACAAGCAGCGTTCCGCCGCCCATTCCCATTCCGCCGATAATACCCGATAAAAACCCGAATAAAACCAATAAAAATATTTGCATTATTTAATATCCTTTAAAATAACATTTTTATTCCGCCCGCAATTAAAACTACGGCAAAAATAATTTTTGCAACATTGCTTTTTAGTTTAGACAGCAGCAACGCGCCGAGTATTCCGCCGACTACTACTCCCAACGTCACCCACAGCGTAGGAACCCAGTCGACCGAACCTCTAATTAAATACACAACCGCACTTACTACCGTTAACGGCAGTATTACCAAAAGCGCCGTTGCTTGCGCGTTTTTTTGGTTAAGCTTGACAACGGTTAGCAACAGAGCTACTACAATCACGCCGCCGCCTCCGCCTAAAAACCCGTTTATAAACCCGCTTAATGCGGAAAATATTACTAATATCCACTTATTTTTGGCAGGTATATCCATTTAATTTCCCCATTTTTACTGTTTGTTTGCTTATTTGGTTGCTTTTTAATTTAGTTTGTATTAAAATGTCGTTATATATGTAAAAGTATGTAAACTTATAAGAGGTAATTTTTTATTATGAGTACACAAAAAACACAAAGACAACCTATGTCGGACAAGCATAAGCTGATAATAATTATAGGCGCCATTATACTGGCGGCTGTAATTGCAGTTTCCGTAACGTTAGGCGTAATGCTTCAAACGCCCGACCGCAACCCCGACGATAACGATTCATCAAATAATCCTTCATCCAGTTTACCTGTACGTAACGGCGACTTCGGGCTTGTAAGTTCGGAAGACACAACGTATCCCAAGTCCGCAACAAACTGGACAAGATACGGCTATAAAGCCCCCAACGGAACGTCTCACGACTTTGAAGTAATCGAAAACACCGATAAAGTTGTTATGGGTATTGTAAACGTTGACGAAGACGAGTGGAACACGGCAAAGGAAGACTTGAAGTTAGAAGACATAACTTTGGGCAACAACCCCGGTCAACACTCATTTTTAGACGAAGGGGAAAAGCACTCTAACAGCAATATTTATATGATTGCAACCAAGGAAGCCACCAATGCCGCAATTATCAGCGATTCGGTGACCGTTTCCGCTACCACTTCGGTTAAAATTACCGTACGTATCAACACATCGCAAATTACCGCAGGCGCAGCCACGATAATGATTCAAAATCACTCGTCTACGCCCAACGCAAAGGAAGAAAACCGTTACGCATATAAATACAACATACCGCAACAAGACGGTTGGCAGGAACTTACTTTTTACGTATTCAACCGTAAAACTTCCACGCAATATATCCGCGTGAGCGTAGGTTTAGGTAACGTATATACGGGCGAAGCAGCCGACGGAGCCAATGCGGAAGGTATTTTGTTTGTAGATGACATCGCACTCGAAACGGTTACCGCTAACGACTACCGTTTAAAGGCTGACTTGGCGGAAGAAGGCGACACCACTTACAAAATCATCGAAAAGGAAGAGGAAACAACCGTTCCCCAACAATCCAAATATTTAACTTTGAAAGAGCTTGGTACAACGGAAGAAAAAGCTACCAATTATGCAACTTCGCAAGCTTATGTTGATTCCACCAAGACATCAACCGACGCCGAAGGATATTCCCCCTTTACCGACAAAGACGACTTCTTTAAAACCGAAGGCGAAGGCGACGAAGCCCAACAAGTTGCAAGCGGATTCGGTATCTATAAGCTTGTCAACGACGGAACCGTTAAAACACCCGTTGCGTTAGAACTTTACGAAAAACGCAATCTGTCGTTAAACGAAGACGACTTCACCGTACAAGACTACAACCACATCAGTTTTTGGATAAGAACCGTTTCCAAAAACGACAATGCTCTTGCGTATGCAAATATCCTTGTACAACGTCAAACGGCAGACGGCGAATGGGAAGATTTAAGTAACGGTAACTTTACGGCAAAAACCGAACAAAACATTAAAACCGACACCAATAACGGTTGGAACAAATATGACATTTATCTTAAACCCGCAAAAGAACCTTCGGTTATCCGTTTGGTATTTGCGCTTGGCAGCGTCAAAGGATACGAAGGCTCCGACTACGCTCCCGAAGGCGAACTGTATGTAACCACCCCGTACTTCGAAACGATATCCAGCAGCGCATACACCAGCGCTTCCAGCGGAAACGCATCGAAGAAATTTGACCTTGCAGGATCCACTGCTTCTACATCGGTAACAAACGGATCGTTCTCGTCCGTTTCGGCAAATACAAAACAACCCACAGGTTGGACCCCTGTATATGCAGGCGACAACGCTATTTACCGCGACGGTAAAGGCAACATTGCTCTTGACGGACTTGATTATTCAAAGGAAGCAATTGCCGGTAGCGGAGTTAAAAACTGGCGTGACGAATTTACGACTGCTCCCGAAAACAATTATGTGGACGACGACGAAGGTCGAATCCTTAAATTAGTAAGCAACCAAAAATCCAGTTTCGGTTACGTTTCTAACGAAATAAATGTATCGGCTCACACCGTTTATACATTCTCGGTACTTGCAAAAGCAGGTAAAGGCGGCGCAGTAAACGCACTTCCCTACTTCTACTTATTGGAAACAGGCGTTGACCGCGACAAAGCAATCGTTGCAAGCGTACAAAACACTTACGCTACCGTAACCGTAAACGACGCTTTGTTCGGACACGGCGATGCAACAACTTACAAAGATACTGGTTGGGTTCGTTACTATATTGTATACGTTGCAGGCGACGAAGACACCACTGTAAGACTTGCACTGTTTAACGGCAGTATGACTGACGCTTTAAAAGCAGCGGAAGCAGGTTCCACCATTTACTACGATAAAGTCACAATGCAAACGCTTGGAACTTATTCGATGGTCGAAGACGAAGAAAACGAAGATGCAACCGAATACATAGTTAAGTTTTCGGCTGCAAGCGACTTCGAAGATACGGCAATTTCCGAATGCGAAAACGTAGTAGAATTGCTTGAATTAATGAACAAAACTCTCGACAACAACGCTTCTACTTCCATCAATGAACCCACAGCGGAAGAATGGACGGAAATGAAGAAGATCCCCGAACCGGACGATGATGACGAAGACGACGACGACACCACTCCTAACGAAAAGACGGATGTAAACCTTGCATTGTTGTTCTCGATTCTTTCCAGCGTATTGCTTGTTGCAGCCCTTGCAGTTGTTATTGTAGTTAAAATTTACAGACAACGCAAAAGAAACGCCTAAGTAAACACTTATTACTAAACAACAAAAAATGACCGACATTAATTTGTCGGTCATTTTTTTATGTCAATGCAACTGCGTCAAATAGTAATGCGACGGAACCGCATATACGTATTTACAAAATAGAGTATATAAACGAACAAATTAGATATAAACCATCTAACAAAAAACAAGGCAACTTAAAGCCTTGTTTTATTGCAAGTATATTAAATTCGTTAATACCTTTTTTGATTGCTATGGATTGGTACTCACAATCATACTGCCGTTACGCTAGTTAACAGCAAAGGTAAACCCGCTATTATATGTTATTCAACATTTATGTTCGTTAATTTGCCGTAACACAAGATCGGCAACTTGATTGCTTGTTAAGCCGTCTGTATTAACAATTAAGTTTGCGTATTTTTCATAATACGGCGTACGGGCGTCAATCAATTTGTCTATATCCAAAACGCTTTTGCCGTCGTATAACGGACGGGGAATACCTCCCAAGCGCGAAACAACGGTATGCGCATTTGCTTTAAGCCACACCACCAAAGAGCCGCGCGCAAGTCTTTCAAAATCGAAACACGTAACGGTGCCGCCGCCGCAGGATATTACGGCGTTTTCGCAATCCGCAACGGCAAGTAATGCGTGACGTTCCAAATTCCTAAATTCCGCTTCGCCGTACAATGCAAAAATGTCGGAAATGCTTTTGTTTGCGGTTTGTTCGATTTGTTCGTCCAAATCTATATGTTTGCAATTGAGTTTTTCAGCAATCAGTTTGCCTGCCGACGTTTTGTAACAGCAAGCAGAACCTATTAATACTATTTTCATAAATTCAAAAATTTTCCTATAAGCCGTCCAAATATTTGCGATATTTTTAACGCTTTATATAAAGGCAACTCTCGGTAAAAACGTTTAAGCCCTACTACAAATTTATTGTCTGCCTTTTACAATATTAATGGCGCAGTCGACGGCGTCTAAATAACTTTGCGTTCCTTTGCCGTAACAGTACCCCGAAGATACGTCCTTTAAAACGTCAACCTTACGGAAATCTTCGCGATTATAAATATCCGACATATGCACCACTACAACGGGAATGCCGATACATTCGATACAGTCGCGCAAAGCATAGCTGTAATGACTGTACGCCCCCGCATTAAATATTACCGCGTCGCAATCCGCCTGTTGAAGCATATTTACAAGCTTACCTTCGCAATTACTTTGCGCACAAACAACATTCACACCTTTTGATTTAGCATATGCCGTCACTTTTTTTTCCAATTCGGCAAGCGTATCTGTTCCGTAATGTTTGCTGTCACGCTTGCCCAGCATATTCATATTTACACCGTTTAACAATAAAATTTTCATATTTTATCCTTTTAATTATTACAGCATAATGCCTTTTAAAGCACTTCCGAATTTATTAAATATCCAAACCTGCAATTAACCTATATTACAACTTTTTACAAACCGTTCGAAATGTTCGTAGTCGTCTTGAATATCGGTACCCGTCCACAACGCAAAACTTTTTGCGCCCTGATGATACAGCATTTTAAGTCCGTCAATGTACATTAAACCGCGCCTTAACGCTTGCTCTTTCAATCTGCTTTGTCCCTTGTAAGCGGAAACTAACACAAACTTACAGCTGTCCGGCAGTTTTATGTTTTGTTCGAATTGACATTCGGGGACAAAACTTAAAATGCCGTACGGTTCGGTTATATTAGTCGACAAGCCGTATTTTTGCGTAAGCATATCGGCGTGACTTTGAGTTCGGTTGATTACTTGCATTTTACAGCCGTATTTCAATAACGTTTCGATACACGCAACCGATGCGCCCCCGGCACCCACTATCCAAAGCGGCTTGTTTGCAAAGTCGATGTTGCTGCTAGTTAATGCCTTTACAATGCCGTAACCGTCGGTAGATTGCGGTCTAATGCTTTTCCCGACAGTATTTACCGATATGTCATCTGCATTAAGCAAACTTGCCGCACGTGCCTTAAACGGCATTGTTATGTTTAGTCCGTCGTGCGAGTGTATTACTTTAAGTATATCGTCGTCGGTAACATCGCAGTTTAACTGAATTAAATCGTATCGGCAAGTGATGTTTGCGCAATTTGCCAAGTGTTCCATAAGTAAAGGCGAACGGCTGTTTTTAACATCGCAGCCTATTAAACCAAAATTGTATTCGTTTAAACCAAGCGCTTGGCAAAACTCCGCACAGGACACGTCAAACGGCGTTTCGTCGATGCTTCCGCCGCCGCAAGCCAAGCATAGCACTGTTTGCGCCATAGCCATCCTGTGGTCGTTGTAACTTGTAAAACGCGGATATTTCGGCAGTATGCCGTCGGAAGTCAACGTCAAATTAGTGCCGTCGAAAACCGCTTGTTGATTGCACGCTTTTGCAGTATCTATAATTGCTTGAATACGGTTGCTTTCCTTGTATTTAAGTTCGCAAACGTTTTCGAACACGTGCTTGCCTTTAACCGTCAAAGCCACCGCAGCAAGTACGGGCAGTTCGTCGATAGAATCGCAAACATCGGCATACGACGCAAACAAAGGCGTCAAATTGCTTGTTTCTACTAATATATCGCCGACTTTTTCACCGTTGCATACGCGAACGCAATCACAGCGAATATTTGCACCGCTTGCTTTAAGTATCTTTAAAAACCCTGTCCGTCTGTCGTTAAGCAGTACGTTTTTAAATACAGTCGGTTTGTGGCAAATTAATGCCGCGCACGCCAAAAACGCCGTTGACGACAAGTCGCAAGGGATATCGGTATTTAAGCAGTTCAGCGTGCTTTTGCCGACAGTTACGGACAAACCGTTAACGCTAATATCAGCACCCATTACGTCCATCATCAATTCGGTATGATTGCGCGTATGCGTTTGTTCGACATAAGTCGTTTGCCCGTCGGCAAAAAGTCCCGCTATCAACACAGCGCTTTTTACCTGCGCCGAATCGACTTCGGAGTAAATTACTTTTCCGTTTAGTTTACCGCCCAAACTTTCAAACAGACAGTTTTCATCCTTGCAAAAATTTGCGCCTAATTGCGTTAACGGTTTAAGCACTCTGTCCATAGGTCGTTTCATTAACGAACCGTCCCCTATAAATTTGGCTCTAACGCCCAATCCTGCAACTAGTCCCGCAAGCAGTCTTGCGGTAGTTCCGCTGTTTTGACAGTTTAGCGTCACATTGTTTTTAACGCCTTTTATGGGTTCAACAGTTGCCGTATTGTCATCAAGTACTATTTTAGCACCGAGTGTTCGCAAACAGTCGACGGTAGCCATTACGTCGCGACTGTACGGCAAGTTTTTAATTACGCTTTTACCGTTTGCAATAGACGCCAAAATCAAAGCGCGGTGACTTATCGACTTGTCTCCGCGCACAACGCTTGGATTTATATTAAATTGTCCGTTTAGTGTTAGCATAAAATATCCAATACTTGTTCTAACGTCAAATACGTTTCGTCAAAATTGTCAGGCAAAACAAAGCATATGCCATTGTCGGAATTTTTTTTGTCGTGTTGCGACAGCATAACGTCACTAACGTCTATCGGTAATATTTTAAACATATCGGCAATTACTTTCGTCCAATGTTCACAATACTCCTTACTGCATTTGTTCAACTTATATGCCAATTTCGTTTCGTAATACATTCCGTTTGCAACGGCAAAACCGTGCTGCAAATCATGGTCAATTTCCATACTGTGTCCTAACGTATGCCCGAAATTGAGTTTTTTGCGTACGTTTTGGTCAAACGGGTCAAGTTCGCATACGCTTTGTTTAAATTCTACGCAAGCCTTAATTACCTGTTCGGTAACTTCGCCGTTAAATTTACCGTTGACATCGTCGGACAACATACGGTATTTAATCAATTCCCCCATACCCGACTTTGTTTGTTTTACGTCAAGCGTCTTTAAAAAATTTACGTCTATTACGGTATCCGCCTTGAAAAAAGTACCCACCGCATTTTTAACGCCGTTAATGTCCAGTGCGGTTTTACCGCCGATACTGCTGTCGATTTGCGCAAGTAATGTTGTGGGAATATGCGTAAGACGTACACTCCCCCGCTTGTAAATGCTGCAAGCAAAACCTACCGTATCGCCTATACTGCCACCGCCTATTGCAACCACATTTCCGCCTTTGTTTAAATTGCGTATCAAAAACCATTGGCAAAGATCGTGTACTTGGCGGAATGACTTTGCTTGCTCCCCTTGCGGCAACAAGTATACGTTACTTCCGTATATAGAATATATTTCGGCAATTTTTTTATCCGTTACAATCAAACAGTCCTTGTAGTCGGACAAATCGAACTTTTTAAAAGTTATCATTTAATCATTCCTTGTTTTAACAGTTGGTTCAGCAACACATACGCTAAGATGTTTTCCCCTATTACGCCGACGTTAGGAACAACGCAAGTATCTGCGCGTTCGTAATGTGCGTCCGTTTCGGTTAGCGTAACGCTATCTACGGTTTTTACCCCCTTGACTGTGGGGACTGGTTTTACAATCAGCTTGCAAACGATATCTTGTCCCGTAGTTATTCCCGCCACAATTCCGCCGCAGTTATTTGTAGCATATTCTATTTTGCCGTTGTTATTTATAAGTTTGTCGCAGCATTCCTTGCCCGTCAATTGCGCATACTTGTCCCCTATGCCGAACGACACTCCTTTAACCGACGGGATCCCCATAAGGTTAGCGGAAATTACAGCATCCAATTTTTCGTAATACGGCAACGCTTGTCCTAAGCCCATAGGAACGCCGCACGCACCGACAACCGCCGTTCCGCCCAGACTGTTGCCTGCGGCTTTTGCTTCGTCCACACGCTGTTTAATTAGGTTTGTAGCGTATCTGCAAGGACAGTGAAAGACAGCAAAATGTTCGTCCTTTTCGCTTATTCCAAAGCGGTATCTGTTGCGGCTTGCAATGCCGCCAATACTGTAAGTATAGTGGTAGGTATGTATGCCGTAAGTTTCCAAATACTGCTTGCATATTGCGCCTAACACCACGTAACACGCGCTGCTACGTGCAGAATACAGTTCGTTAAGTTCCCTTACCGTTTTGCCGACATAACGGGCTTGTCCTACTACGTCGATGTGTCCGCTGCGCAATGCGGTAATGTCTGCGCGGTTTTCCTGTTTGCTGTTTGGTATAAAAAATTCCAAATCGCCGCAAACGGTAACCGTTTGCGAAAACCCCTTAAACATTACTGTGTCGGCATCTAGTTGTCTGCCGCTGCGCCCGTAACCCGTTTTTCGGTTTTCCAACTGTTTGTTAACAAAGTCTACGTTAAAAGTAAAACCATTGGGCAGCCCCTTGATTACACCGCCGTAACCGTTGCCGTGCGACGTACCGTAAAATTCAAACGTAATCATTGTTCTTCTTTCCAAGCCGCAGGGCAAATGCGCTTATCCTTAAACCAATCGGTATCTTTAAGTTTAAGGTCGTTATTGGTAAAATACATTGTAATGTTGCCGTTAGTGCAACCAAACACGATATTGCCGTTCATTGCCTTTACTGTGCCTTTGCTAGACCAACCTTTGTCGCAATAAAAGTCCACTTGCGTCGTCACGTAAACCTTGTCGGTATACGGTGCAATGTTATCTACAAACTGCTGTGTGGGAAATTGATTGTCGTTTGCCGAAGTATATTCGCTTGTGCCCGCGCATGTGCATATGCACACGTATTCGGGTTTCAACTTTGCAAGCAATGCCGGCGAACTGGACGTCTTACTTCCGTGATGTCCCGCCTTGTACAACGTGCAGTTGGGAAGCGTCGGCGTGTCTTCGCGTTCGTAATACTCCACCATCTTTTCTTCCCCTTCTTTTTCCAAATCGCCCGAAAAGAAGTAATGGTTGGTATTGCTTTCGTCCACTTTTTGATTAACCATTACACACACCGAGTAGTTGTTTTCGTCGCTCGACTTATTTTCGTAATAGAAATTGTAAAGGATTTCCAACTCCACCGTATCGGACAGTTGATACGTATCCTTTGCTCCGTTTGCATTGTTAAAGCAGTCCGCCGCCGAATAACGCGTTGCGCCGCTGTTTACCGCCGCATTGCGTTTTTCAAGATAATTGCCGTACAATGTGTTTTTACCGCCATCGGTAGTTGTATTTTGGTTAGTCAGTGCAAAGTCGATAATTGTATCCACTTTAAACGCTTCAAAAATGCCCTTCGCCTTGTTTGTGCCTACAAAACCTGCAATATGGTCTTGGTGAGCGTGGGTTGCTATAACGTATTCCAGTTTGTTATCGGTAACGTATTGGTTGATATATTTTGTAATGGTTTCCGCCGAACTTTGACGGCTGCCCGCATCGATTAAAATATCGGTATCGCCCGCTTTTATGTAGACGGAGTCCCCCACGTACTTGTTACCCAAATCCAAAAAGTGAATGGATAATTCCTGCTGATTAATCACTGCAACGTCGTATGTTTCGCTGTTGACGTTTCCGTTAACATAACCCGATTCGCCGTAAATTACAGTATTAAACCATCCGTTAAAGTATCCGTACACTGCAACCGCAATTAAAACGACTACAAGTATAACCGTTAAAACAACAAAAAATTTACGTTGTTTTTTGTTTTGCGCGCGGCTTGCCGATGTTGCCGTTGCAACCACTACATCGGTAAACGCATCCTTGTTTTCCTTAAAACTTTTACTTGTATCTATTTTTTTAGCCGCTTTAACAACGCGGTTGACGTTAGTTTTGGTACTGCTTTTACCCGTCGTTTTTTTAGTGCTTTTAGATTTGCCGTTTGACGGCTTTTTTTCTGCCATAGTAATTTATTTCCCCCAAACCGACTAAATTGTGCCGTTAGTTATTGTATGTGTTAAATATATTATTTGTTTATTTCTATGCGGACTCCGACGGTAACCATTCCTTGGGACATATGCGGTTTTCTTTAAACCAATCGGTATCTTTAAGTTTAAGATTGTTATTGGAACAATTTAACGTAATTTCGCCGTTAATACAACTAAACACAATGTTTCCGTTCATTGATGTATAACCGTCGTTAAAATACTTATTTTTGCTTTCGTCCCATTTAATAAACCCTAATGTGGTTACATATACCCTATCGGTATACTTTGCAACACGATCAATCATTTCCTGCGCAGGGAAACTGTGACTAAGGTTTTGCGGAGCCTGCTTTAAATACTCAACGTTGCCTGCGCAACAGCAAATACAAACGTATTGCGGTTTAATTTTTGCAAGCAGCACTTCGTTTGACGCAGTGTACGATCCGTGATGTCCGCCTTTAAACAATACCATTTCGGGCAAATCGGGGTTTAATTCTACCAAGGACTTTTCACCGCCTTCTTCCAAATCGCCGGTAAATAAGTAATGCTTATCGCCCTGACTTATCATAACGCATACCGAGTGGTTATTTTCGTCACTGCTTTTAGTTGCGTAATACTTTTGGTCAAGGACTTCCATTGTAATAGAACCGTCATCTGTTAAATTGTAAATTTTTTCCGCACCGTTAGCATTGTTTATACAATCCAGTGCCGTATACAAATTTGCACCGTTAGCAACTTGCGTTTCGCACTTTGCTTCAAACTTTGCGCGCATTTGCGAAGTTGTGCCGGCTTGGGCGTATTTAATAATCGTTTCGCACTTGTATCTGTCCATAATGCCCGGAGTACTGTCGGTCCCGACAAAAGCCGAAATATGGTCAGTGTGCGCATGCGTTGCTATTACGTATTCCAGCACTCCGTCCGTACAATATTCCTTAATATATTTATCGATTGTTTGGGCGCTTCCGTCGATGCTGCCGGCGTCAATTAATATGTCGGTGTCGCCTGCTTTAATGTAAATGCAGTCGCCCGAACTTTGATTTTCAAATTCCAAAAAATGTATGGACAAATTGCTTTCGGTTACAACCGATTGCGAATCGTCTATTACCGTAATGCTTACCGTACTTTCCTTAGTAATGTTGTTTTCGGTATACGACACAGTAACAACGCAAGTACCCGCCTTTGCCGAACTGAAACCGCCCACCGAAAAATTAGTAACGGCTTTACTGCTTCCGTCGCTGTAATAAGCAGTCACTTCGATATCATCGTTATTAAGATTGGCGCCTATTTTTATATTACTTCCGTTATATGTCGCTGTAATGTTTTCCAGCGATACATCGGGCGTCGGGGGAATCGGTTCGTCTGCAATTACTTCGACGGTAAATTCACAGGTTTTTGTAACACCGTTTTCGCTATAAGTAACGGTAACGGTTTTTTGACCAGACGACGAAAAATCGTATAACAAATCGTAGTCGCTTACCGTTTTATCGGTATTGTTGCTGTAATGCGCCGTAACTGTAATATCGTTTTTGTTTATAACACCGTTTACCTTGACTTTTTGTCCGTTATATGCTGCGGCAATGCTTGCCAATACTATCGGTTGCGGTTCGGGCGGGACGTTTTTTTCCACTACGTTTACCGTAAACGTAGTATCGTACGACTTGCCGCCATGCCCGTATGAAACGGTAACCGTATGCAAACCTGCCGACGAAAAATCGTACGACAGTTCGAACTTGCTTACTTGTTTGCTTGTTTTGTTGCTGTAATGTGCGGTTACTTTAACGTCGTTAACGTTTATTGCACCGCCTACTTCGACGTCGCCACCGTTATACTCGGCACTGATACTTTTTAACGATACAAAAATATAATCGCACGAAGCAAGCGCAAATACCGACGCAACGATAATTACCGCAAGCAAAACAACCGTCCGGCGTTTTATATTAAGTTTTGAAACAAATGTATAGTTGTTCATCTGTTAATTCCTTTAATAACGTTATTTATCTAGTAATATTCTTTTTAGTTCGTCAATTACTTTAACAGTAGCGTCGTATCCCGCTTGTATGCGTTCGTCGACGTTTTTAAGAGATGTGTTTTTGTAGTCGGTAAGTTCGGGATAAATTACAATGTCACTGTTAATTTGCCCTTTATACATAGTGGACTTTGTTGTAATATTCCACGTGGCGGAAAGGGTGTCAAACAAATTGCGCGGACGCACCCCCTTGTTGCCGCGGTTGTGGTTAAGATCGACGCTTACCACAATATCCGCACCCAGCCGTCTGCAAACGTCTGCCGGCATATTGTTAAGCAGTCCGCCGTCAACAAGCAGCATACCGTCGTATTCCACAGGCTTGAATAACGCAGGTACCGCGCACGAAGCGGAAACCGCCTTAGACACTTCGCCGTAATCCAACACTACTTCGCTGCCGCTTATTATGTCAGCAGAAACACAGGCAAAAGGTATTTTCAATTCGTCAAACGTTACACCCTTAATAAATTTATCTGCAAAACGCTCGATGTTTGCCGAATCAGAACCCAATGCAAAGCGTCTGTTTATAAATTCCTTACGGTTTACCGACTTCGCTTCGGCAATTACGTCATCCAAGTTTACTCCCGCACAGTAAAGCGCACCTACAAGACTGCCTGCGCTTGTGCCTGCAACACAGTCAAAGCGTATTTTTTGCTCAGCAAAGGCTTGCAGTACGCCCAAGTGCGCAATTCCGCGAGTACCGCCGCCGCTTAATGCCAAGCCTAATTTATAACGGGATTTAACAAATCCGTCATCTTGTTGTTTACGCTTAAATAATGCCATATAAATAAATTATACAATAACTTACTAAATTTTGCAATGCTTTAATTGTTTTAAAGAGCTAGCGTTAATCAGTATTTTACTTCTTAGCCATACAGTACTCAAACCTGCAAGGTTTGGATGGCGTAATGCGACGTTATACTTCGTCAACCCGCACTTACAGTACGTACAGTACAGTTTAATACGGTTTTCCTTGTCTAACAACGCATTACATCCGCCCAAACTGCAAAGCACCTACGGGGTGTAAAGTGTGCAGGATAGACGTCACGTGCCGAACGGAAACGTACTTGTCGTATGTTGCAGCGAGGGAAAGCGGCTAGACCGATGATATACACGTTGTAGGCTTATAGAGTTCGAGTACTGTATGGCTAAAAAAACAAAAACCGCCTTAATTAAGGCGGAAGAGAACTATTTCTTTTTTGATTTTTTCTTTTGAGATAAAACGCACTCGCCGACGCTTTCAATTTCGTTTACAGTTACGCTTTCAGAATGTACAATCGGTTTCCACTCGACTTTTTTGAATAAAACAACAACGGATATGGGTATATATGTTAGCATAAATAAAGGGAAAGTAAATACGTACAGTATTTTTTTCCACCAAGGTGCGTAGATTTTTTTCCATTCTGTAATACATACCAGTAAGGATATCAAAAACATCGTACCGTAGGCAAAAGCAATACTTATAAGCAACGATATAAAAGAATACCAAGCATTTACCGTATCGCCCATACTTACCGCCACAATAGATGCCGTCGGCAAAGCAATAAGCGTTATTAACGTTATAAACAATGCCGGAAAAATTGTAGTAAAAATATCCCAACAAGCAAATCGCCTAAAAAATCCCGCAATAAGCCTTCCGCCGTATTTGCCGAACACCTGATAAAATCCTTTTGCCCAACGCTCACGCTGCTTCCAAGACTGTTTAAACGTTTCAGGCTGTTCGTCATACAATTCAGCTGTGCTGCAATATCCAACCTTACGTCCCGACAAAGCATACGCAGTAGAACATTGTATATCTTCGGTCAGCGTAAAAAAATTCCAATTGTCGTATTCCGTGACTATCTCGCGGGAAATCAAAAAACCCGTACCCGATATAGCGCAAGACGTGTGTAGCATCATACGGGAGTTGTTTAAATGTCTTGCTTCGTGCAAAAACCAATATCCGTAACCCGACGTTATCCAATTTTTACCGAAGTTTTTGGAATTACGGTAGGACGTTACCATTCCGTAACCGCTGTCAAACGCTTTGTTCATTTCGGTAATGTAATTAGCCTTAATTACATTGTCTGCGTCCAATATTATATATGCTTCGGGTAAGATATCGGAATATTGATCTTCGCTGTGAAGATTGCTAAACAAATAATTGAGAGCATATCCTTTTCCAATCAATTCAGTATTAAATCTTTCTATTACAATACAGCCTTTATCGCGGCAAATCTGCGCGGTGTCGTCGGTACAGTTGTCTGCAACGACAAATATATTTAAAAGCTCCTTAGGATAATCGTTTGCCCATACGCTGTCAATCAAATTACCTATTACTTTACTTTCGTTACGCGCAGATATTACAATACCTATCTTGTGTCTAATTACATCGCCTTTCTTTTTAATCTTACAATGTTTGATAGTACCTATAATTAAATAAAACATTTGGTGTAGGTACATTATGAAAAATACAAGCGCTACAATTTGTGTAAAATAGTATATAAAACCCTGCAATGTTGATTCAAACGGTATCTTTCCTCCGTATTTAATCAAATCCACAATCAGCATTTCTTTAGTACCTACCGTTTTTTAAAATTATTTCCGAATATATTAAAGTTTTTTTCAACGCGGTCGCTGCAAAGCATTCATTTGTTATTTCCCACATTTCAGCCGCCTTACATTATTTCGTTTTTAAATTTTCGCTTCGAAACAAGCACTCGGAATTCATTTGCCGTTTTCAAAATCCCTGCCCATGACCAAAACCTTACCGTCGTAAATCTTAACGTAATACCCTTGCGAACCGCGCATATATTCACCGGTCGGAACATAAAAACTACTCCACAAATAAGCTACTGACGCAGTGTTAAAAATATTAGGCAATCCGTCGGATTTATCGTGCATAGAACCGCGGGTATTCATATCCCAATGGCTGTGTCCGTTAAACATATATATCTGCGGGTACTTTGCCACGATTGCTCTGAATTGATCGTTTTGTACTATACCGTCCCAGCCTTGCCCTTCGAAACTGCCTGCAATAGTATCGTACAATGACTGATGCAAATACACAAATACCGGTCTATCTGGATGTAAAGACGTCAGTTCCCGCAATCTGTTATCGAACCACTCCAACTGATTTTGTGACAAATCAGCATACAGTCCGTTCGACTTGGACTCGCTTCCCAAAAACTAATGGTGATATCCGTTGACTGTTTTTTCATAATAAACCGAATCGGCAGTCGCATACGTTAAAAACGTTTGCAATAAAGCAGAATAGCTTTCCGCACCGTACAGATCGTGATTGCCTATCGAAAAATAAAATTTAGGCAAATTTGCAACCGACGATATAAGCTCAGCAGCATGACGCCACTCGTAATCACGTCCCGAATTTGCTATATCGCCTACAACAAATACGCCGTCGCTTGCGGGACTGTTGACAACTATATCTTTACACATATCCAAAAAGTGCTTATCGTGCAGCTCTTTGGCGTCGGCGCTTGCCAAATGCGTATCGGCAACAGCAATATGAATATCGCTCACAACTTGAAATTCAGAATTTACTTTTCCGTCGAAATTATACTGACAATTTTTAGGTAAATTTATTTCGCAGTAAGTTTCGCTTAGTCCCAAACTGTTTTTTCCGTACGCGATTAGTTTTGTCGCTTGCGCCGGAATCAGCGTATTGGAATACATTTTAAATACAGTATGCTTTTGAGTAACCGCAAAAGGCGCTAAACTGGTATAATCAGGCAATATACCTTTATCGTTTGCCCAAAACAGTACTACTTCCTCCGCACAATAATTATCTCCAAAGGTTATTTCCAAAGTTCCGTCAGCTAATCCGTCGTTAATGTTTAACAACTTATATTTCATTGAAATCGGAGCGGAAGGTATAGTTATAGAGTCTTTTAAAACTTTAAACCTTACCGTTTGCAACACCTTATTTTCTATACGGTTATTAAATAAAATCAGCTTGTAATTGCCCCTGGGAATATTACGAAATGCCTGACGGCTTTCGTTGTACGAACTGCATCTTTTAAACGCATAAACCATCCCTGCTACAAATCCGTTTTTTGAAACGTCGAGATGCCTAATAGCCTCGACTTTTTTTATATCGTCGATTTCACGATACAGACCTACCCAAGAATCGCTTTCACCTTTTGCAGAAAAATATATTTCTTCGCCGCTGAAATATTCAAATTTATTTACATTCAAAAATTCGTTACCGTTTAATGTTCCGTCGGGAGGTATACAACCGCAAAGCAAAACAGTCACCGCTATTACAACGCAGAATACGGCTGAGCAAATCCTAATACGAACAGTCATTACGTTATTCCCCTGCGTTTACGACGCTGAATTCGAATTGCGATTCAATGGTATATCCGTCGGAATTAAACAAAACCACTTTATATGTTCCCGCAGGCAATTCGTCGTACAATTTGTCTGTATACAGTTGAGACATTATATCGTAAGAGCCTCCCGATTCGTGAGTGGCGTCTATAACGTTATACCAACGTATCGACGGAGTCGCTGAAACATCATCTTGCTCTATCGGGTATAATCCTACCCACCACGACGAACTCCCCTCAGGCGCATATGCCGTAACATATATCTTTTCGCCTACTGCATATACATTTTTGTCAGTATAGATCGTTCCAGCTTTGGGCTGTTCTTCGTCGGTACCGATTTGAATATTCCTTTGATCTACGATTTTTACCGCATAACCGTATCCTGCAAATAATACCACTTTATACTGACCTGCACGCATAATCACGTTATTCGTATTGGAAGTTTGCAAAAGTAAATCGTAACTTTCTCCCGAAACGTGAGTTTCATCTGAAACCTTATAAATATATAAAGCGTTTTCCAATGAGACGTCGTTTGCAGATTTGAAAAGTCCTACATAGTACGGGATATCCGAATCGGGCTGTGTTGCAGTTACATTGACGGGGGAATTAAGGTTGTACTGCTCGGAATCTAGCATAAGAGTAGCAGAACCGTCGATTACCAATTCATTGACTGTAAAATAAATTTCCGTTTCCACATCATATCCCGAAGTGTTGAATAATACTAATTTATATTCTCCCGCCGGCAAATTAAAATATTCTTTACGAGCTATGTTAGCAACTTGTCCGCGTATGTCATACGACATACCCGAAACGTGCGTATCGTCTTTGACATAGTAATAATATATCGAACCTACGGTAGAATAATCCTTATCGGTAGCAAGATATAACCCCACCCACCACGTAGACGGGTTGGAATTTGCAGGCGCGAATGCTTTAACAAAGACAGTTTCGCCTTCGGTATAAATCGCTTTGTCGGTTGACAAAATTTTAAACTCGCTTTCAGTTACACTCAATACGGCATATCGGCGTTCCAATTCAACTCCGTCGGTATTTTTAAACACTGCAATTGCACAAGTTTTACCGATTTCCGACAACGTATTATTGATATACTCTACCGTCACTCCAGCGGGCAAAGCACCTATAATTAAAAGTTCGTGTTCTTCGCCGTCGTAGGGAATTTGCGTATCCTTAAACTTAACTCCGCTTAAATCTACCGTATCGGTATGTTTGATTTCAGGTAAAACGGTAATTTCTGCACCGTAAATATAGGAGTATCCGCTATCTTTAAAATAATAGATTACATAATCGCCCGAAGGTAAGTATTCTTCAAATTCCTCACCGTTGCACTTGACGCACTTATCGTTTAATCTAGTGTTAAATTGCTTACAATTTAAGCACACCGAATACAGTTTATTTGAAATCGAATCGTCCTGTATACAGTATGTGCGAGTCAATTTGTCACCGTACTGATTGATATAAGCATACATATACGACAATTCACCGCCGACGGTATTACCGGGATTGGCTCCCTTTTTATACACGCCTATCCACGCGCCGCTGTTAAGTAAATCCAAGTCGATATCAACCGTAACGAATATTTTTTCGCGGAAATTATAAACGGTTTTATTTGTAGACAATTTACCTACCGAAATTACAGCCGTCCTGCGGCCTACTTCCTTGCCGTCTTTGGTAAACACAGCAGTAATAACCTTTGATCCCACTTCAGTAAGCGTTGGGGATTGGCTGTAAGTCACGTCTATCCCTTGCGGTATATTTACCGCCGCAATGCTTTTTTCCGTACCGTCATACAAAAAGTTTTCACTGTTAAACACTACGCCCGACAAGTCTACGGCGTCTTCCCACTTTTCAACGGTATCCGCCTTAACAGAAGTTGCTTTGCTCCAATCAAATTCGTCCGTAAAATAATTTGTTCCGAACACGTCAAGCAAGTCCAAGTAAGATTCAACGCCACCGTTTTTATAGTTTTGTTCCTTGCCGTTTACGTCTACATATCTGACATATTGCAGATAGTCTTTTGCAACGATATCGGAATACTGAGTATCGATATATTTGTAAACGTCGTAAGCAGGTTTAGGCTCGCGGTTGGCATCCATAAGACCGAATCGCGTGTGTCCCGCATATTCGTTTACGTGGTCCGTCATGCGGTAGTAACAAAATGACTTAACGGTATCCAACTGCGAAAGTTTATACCAAATAGCCGCGATACAGCCAGCCTGAATGTTACGGTCGTTTTCACCGTCGTCAAAGCTGGACACGCCCGACTCCGTCAAATAAACGTCGCGGGTTTTTCCGTTGAATTTCATTTTGTCCTGTTTAAGAAACTTGTCTATTAACTCTATATTTGAAAACGTAATTTTAGCAGACGTTTCGTAATCGTTAGTCATACCGCCGCCCAAGCCGGTAATTTGGTTAATTGGCAGTTTTCCGTTTATCGTGTCGTTGTAAAAAACTTCCGACAATGCCAATCCGTAAGTATAACAATGCGGAGCGATACACCAGTTGTAATCACCCTCCATTTTGGTTTTTTCGTTAAGCCACTCTATCATGGCCTTAGGCGCATAGGAAGCCACTTTATTATCCAATTCGGAATAACCGCGGTTTGCCCAAGATTGAGTAATCGGCATAGTAACGGTTATGTCCTTATGATACTTTTTAAGCGCCAAATTAGACAATCTTAGCAGACGGGAATACTCCTCCATATAGGTATCCAAATCGGCGTGTTTTTCGGAAATTCTATTATAATCGCGGGCATAGTCCACTTCGTTACCGATAACGAAATTGGCTACGTATCCGTTAGATAAATCACTAAGAGTGTATCTTTCCGCCATAAACTCCATCATAGCGACAAAATACTCAAAGCCGTACTTGTTAGAGGTGTTCAGCCCCACTATACCGGGAGCAGGATTGTTTCCCACAGGCATAGTAGCCCAAGGCAAATAGGTCATTTTTGCAGGAAACGTTTCCGACTGCTCGGAAATATTACTGCTGTTAGCGTAAAGTATACCTGTAATATGCGCTCCGGTATTATAGTAACTCCTAATCAAACTGTCGTAATACTCTACTCGCGATTTGCGAAAATAAAACATTTTTCCGTTAGACTTAAACGCGATAGCGTCATCGGGATGAGCAAGAGGTATTTCTTCACCATCCTCGTCAAAAAGTTCGTTAGGATAAATATAATCGTTAATATCAAAATTGAGAGTAACGTAAGAGCAGTTTAAATCCTTATAATACTCCAACCTTTAGCCGAGTATCCCTTTTTTGGATTTAATATCGAATTGCGGAACGGCATTGGATATTGCCTTAATATCCGTAGCGTAAATAGGTCCTCTTAAAATTTTACCTTCGTACACTACATAATACTTGCTGTAAAGCCTATCAAATTCGTTATCGTACCTGTCAATTTCGATTGTATCTTCCGTACCCAATTTATAATTGCCTATTACAAGCGTTTCGTCGTCGGCAGACAATTTTTCCGATGATAACCCGTACAGCTGTTTTTCCCCTTCGAGATACTCATACGCCTTAACAGCAACCACATTTACAGTGGCATTACCGACATCGCTTTCAACACTTTTTAATGTGATTTTTATTTTATCCAAAGTCACACTAACTTGCGTGGAAATCTTTTCCTGTGTAATATCGTAAATAATCGTATCTTCGTTCATATCGATGCAAGCGACTAAAACAGACGATGTCAGAACGAATACAAATAACAACGCTATTATGATCCAAAGTCTCTTCATATTTTTTTCTGTCTCCGTATATCTTTTATATCTATTATGCGGCATATAAACATTATTTATAAATTATATAAATAAATGGTACACTGAGTATACCCCCCCTGTATGCAAAAGTCAAGTGTTTTGCGAATATTTACCGTTTCTGCGCTGCTTGCAAGGTATAATTATTTCTTTTTTATTTTAAATTTTATTATTATAACATACTACTTTTACACATCGCTAAACTGATTATTATATATGCAAAAGAATATTTAGCAATAGCAAAGCGTTATTTTACAACTTTATTTTATATTAATTTCTAAATCACTTTTGTACAGTCCGTCAAAAATTATTGTATGACGGAAAATATAAAGGACATCTTAATCGATGTCCTTTGCGTAGCCCTTTTTTTGTTTATACTTGTCTTTTTATTTTTTGAAATATCTGTTATACAAGCCTTCGAATGCCTTTCCGTGACGGGCATTGAAAAGGACATCTTAATCGATGTCCTTTGCGTAGCCCTTTTTTGTTTATACTTGCTTTTTTATTTTTTGAAATATCTGTTATACAAGCCTTCGAATGCCTTTCCGTGACGGGCTTCGTCACGCGCCATTTCGTGAACGGTGTCGTGGATAGCGTCAAGTCCTGCCGCCTTAGCGCGTTTAGCAAGGTCGGTTTTGCCCATTGTTGCGCCGTTTTCCGCTTCGATGCGCATAGCAAGGTTTTTAGCGGTGCTGTCGGTTACTACTTCGCCCAACAGTTCGGCAAATTTAGCTGCGTGTTCCGCTTCCTCGTAAGCGGCTTTTTCCCAATACAGTCCGATTTCGGGATAACCTTCGCGGAAGGCAACGCGAGCCATTGCAAGGTACATACCTACTTCGCTGCATTCGC
>CARAIG010000063.1 GCA_948938605.1 uncultured Eubacteriales bacterium | reverse complement strand
TTATTTCACGCGAACACGTGCCTTTTGTAATGTATTTCATATTTGTTTATTTCCTTAAATTTAATCTTCGTATTTTATTACGTTGGAGCCGTTATTCCACAACGTGTCCAAATTGTAAATTTCCCGCGTATCCTTGTGGAAAATGTGTACGATGACGTCGCCGTAATCGACGGCAATCCAACGTCCTTCGCTCATACCTTCCTTGTGTTGGGCAAACTTACCTAACTTTTCCATATTTTCTTCCAAGTGGTCGAACAGCGCTTTAACTTGCGGTGCCGAACGCCCCGAACAGATTACAAAGTTATCCGCAATGTCGCTCATTCCCGCAATTTCCACTATCCTAATATCCAGTGCAGACTTTTCGGATAAAACTTTGCAAATTTGTTCGGTCGTTTTGTTTTTAATTGATGTACTCATATTCTTCTCCAATAATTATTATCGTTAGTATATTGCTTTTGTTTGTTTTTATTTTCAGTTTATACGTCAAAATCCTACCGCTATTGCATAGTACTTGTAAACGCACTCAAACTCGTACTCATAATATGACGCTGTTATTTTAAATAGAACGCCAAAGTTTCGTCGGTCAAAGGAAAATCGGCGTCGCCATGCGCTTGCATACGGTATTCGTTGGCTTCCGCTAGGCATTTGACGAATATTTCGTCTAACGGTCCGCTAAGCAAATGTTCCAACGGATACGGGCGCGTTTGCTCGGTTTTATCGGCAATGTACACTATTTTTTCCAACTCCGTCATATTAGGACGTCCCGTTGTGTGGTACTTGATAGCGTCAAGTATTTCGCAGTCGTTTATTCCAAAGTCGCGTTCGGCAACTAACGCCCCCAAAAACGAATGGACAACCGGTTCGGGCATATTGTCGGGTTTTACAAAGCCGTACTTGGCGTAGTCCTTTTCGCTTATGTACTTTGCGCAATCGTGCAACAGACACGCAGTAAAAACCTTGTTGTAGTTATCCTTGTTTGCAAATTCCAATCCGCGCTTAATTACGTAAAACGTATGTTCGTACCGTTCGGGCTTTAAATACGTTTTTAGTTTTGTTGCCATAGCGCGATACTGCAAATAAAGACCGTTTTCCTTAATGTATGCGTCCACGCTACAAGGAACTACCGCCGAATTGTCTTTGCCGAATTGATAACGCAAACGTATTTCGGACGAACTGACGTCATTAATGTCGACATCTAAAAACACCGCTTTGGCATTGTACCTGTTTTTTACTTCGTCAATAACGTCAGCGGATATTTTGCTTGAACGCTCGGCAACGGCAAGGGTTGCCAAACTTGCAATTTCGTCAGGGCGATACCATTTGTTAAAGTCAATTAGACTGTCGCCCCCTATTATCAAATACAATTCGGCTTGGGGATTAATCCGTTTTGCTTCACGCAAAGTTTCGACGGTATAACTTGCGCCGTCTTTAACAATTTCGTAATCCCATATTTCGGCGTTTGTCGCAATGCCGTCAAAAGCAATATGCGTAAGTTTAAGCCGCGTAAGCTTGTCCAAGTCGCTGAACTTGTGCGGCGGAGTACCGTTTGGGACAATCAGCAACTTGTCCAATTCAAGTTGTTTTAACGCTTGTTTTACAATATTTACGTGCGTATTATGCGGCGGATTGAATGTTCCCCCGAACAGTCCTATTTTCATAAGATAATTGTACTATATTTTTTTAAACTTTACAATAAAAACGCGATAAATTGTCAATAATTGAAATATGCCTAAATTTTTAAACAACTTACTTTGTTCGTTAATGATATTTGCGCTGTCCTTTTTGTGGATATACTTTTGTTTGAAAAGCGTTGCATGGGCTGTGTCGCTCGGCTTGATACTTGCATTGTGTTCGGCATATTTAATTTACCGAATACAAAATAAAGTAGGACAAGTCAAAGCCGTCAAACAGCAAAATAAAAAAGCCGCAGCAAAACTGTGCGACTACTTAAAATTCAACGACGACAACGCAAGCCTTTTTGCCGACTTGTACGGTTATTATCATTACAATGTTGAAATCGTCGACTACGACAGTTTTATTGCGACAAAGGATAACGAATCTACATACGTTACGACGTTTTACCGCAAAGACAGCGTAAGTTCCTTCGACATTGCCGAAGCGGTAGTTAAAGCCAAACGCAAAAAAACAAACAAGTTGCTGATATACGCTGCAAAAATCGATGCAAACGCGCTTAAATCGGCAACGCAATATTTTGACGTGAAATTTGCCGACGTTAATAATGCATACGAACTGCTAGCTTCGGCAGACAAACTGCCGGTATTGCCGAACACAAAACCGACAAAAAATTCCTTTGTTGCAAAATACGCATTTTGCCGCAAACGCTTCGGCTGGTACTTTGCAAGCAGCGTTTTTATGGCACTGCTATCGCTGATTGCGTACTTCCCGTACTACTTGCTGGGGTGGTCGACTGTAATGCTTATTTTGGCGCTGTACAGCATGTTCAATACCCGCTATAACGTAAAACAAACCAATTTAACAATATAAATCGGTTTGTTTGCTTACGCCCTATTAAGTTAAACCGACACTAAATTTACGCCAACACTTTTTTAAGTTCGCTTAGTTTGGTATCCAAAGGTTTAGTTATAACAAATTGTTCAAGTTCGGCAACGGAATAACGGGACACGACTTCCATATTGTCGTCCACTACTTCCAAGCAATACAAAAAATTTCCTTGCATACGCTTTGCTACATCGCGCAATGTGTTGCTGCCGTTAAATACCAATGTCTTTTTTTCCATACCTTTTTTTAAAAATCTGCTGCGGTTTTGCGAAAACGTCGTTTTGACGTAGCATTCCTTACCCTTGCTGAAAACTCCTGCAAACAAGCAAATTGCAAACAACCCCAAACTGAACAAAGGACTTTTAGCAATAAGCGAATAAACAAAAACGAAAAACAAGCAAAGCGACAAAACTACGGTGATTTTTTTTGTAATTTCTACCGATTTGCCGCCGAACTTGTTTTCCAATATGCCGGTAAGCGTACGTCCGCCGTCTAAGGGATAGCAAGGAAGCATATTAATGCACGCCATACTTATATTTGCGGTAAAAAAATTTTCCGAGTAATAGTAACTTTCGGGAAACATCCACCACAAAGCAAGACACAATACTGCAAGGACTACATTCGCACACGGTCCCGCAAGCGCTATTTTAATGCGGTCGGCGGGTGTTACGTCTTGAAAATCGCCGTAAAGCACCGCGCCGAACAATCCCACCTGAATTTCCTTGCAATGATAAAACAGTTTGTCTGCCACATAGTAATGGGCAAATTCGTGCAATACCACAGCGATAGCGTAATTGAAAGCGAAAAAGCCCTGTTTAAACACTACCGCAATTAAAACAAACGCAATAAAACCCGGCTTAATTTTAAATTTGAATTTTAGACGTTCCATGTAAGTTGCGACGAACTTGCAACAACTTGTTTGGTTTGTCCTGCAACGCTGATGGTCGTAGTAAATTCGCCGTCATATTTGCCTAACAGTGAATTTGCCGAAACGGTATCGTCCGCTTTAACATACACTTCGGTAAGCCCTTGATAGGTAATGTCGGTGTTTTCGTCAATAGTAACCGTTATGCTGTTTTCACCGATTTCCTTTACTTTGCCGTCGGTAAACGACACAACTGCTCTGCCGCCGATAAACGTTGCAATGCCTTGTTCGGACACTTCCTTCAACGTTACGTTACAAGGCAATTCGATGTTGGCAGTAACGGGTTGCAAAGTCTTGTCGCTGAATACATTGGACGAAAATACGGTTTTAACCGCACCGAATACGTCCGCCGTAAATCCGCCGTCTATAAACAGCAGTCCCGCAAGCATTGCTACGCACAACGCCGCAACGGCTACAATCGCCACCACCTTTTTGTTGATTTTTCCAAATTTAATATGCGGCATTTTACGTGTTTTTTTAACTGCCGCCGTATCGTGCGCGTACTTTTGCTCGTGATACGACACACTTAACCAATCGTTTTCTTCTGCGTCGCAGATTACAGTTTCCATTCCTTCATAAGCCATATTGACACCTCCTGTTGCGTTCACAATAACCTATGCACATTTGCTTGCTGTTATGACCGAAAATTTATTTGCAATACAGTTTTTTAATATCACCTTTACGCGGAATGCATAATGCATAATGCGCATTACGCATTGACGGTAACGTCCTTTAAGCGCGCTTAATTAGTTTTACGCGTTTAACCGATACCGTAAATACAACTTGCAAAGTGCCGTCGCAGTACGTATCGACTTTTATTCCGTCCGCTTCGAAATACCTTTTGACAAGCTGTGCAACGTCTGCTTGAAATGATTCGCTTACCGCATTGTATTTGTCGGACAGCACCATCCGCTGCGCCCGTTCATAAGATTTACTGACCATTATTACTCCTTAAACATTAAACGTTCTTTTTTAATTTTCGGCGCCATCTGCCCAACAACCCGTTGTAGCGGGATACGCAGTCGTACATATCGAACGTGCCGTTATGCAAATTGTCCGCAAGCACGTCAAAAGCCTTGCGTTTTGCGTGCAAACGCAAATTGCAGTTTACGTCGTCGCTTTCGGGAATTATGCCCAATGACGTTTGTCCCAACACGCTGAAAACTTCAAATGCCGACAGCATTTCACCGCCCGCCACAAGGTCGCCCCGCACGCGGTTAACAACAACGTTGACCGATATATCCTGCGCATTAAGTTCGGCAATGGTTTTGTCGGCGTCGCGCACGCCCGACAGGTGCGGAGTTACCACCACGATAGCTTCGTTAGCGCAGTTTACCGCCCTGCGGAAACCGACGTCCAGCCCCGCAGGGCAATCGACAAGCACGTAATCGAAACTGTCGCTAACACGTCTTATAACCTTTTTAACGGCGTCAGACGACACTTGCCGTTTTGCAATTTTGCAACTGGGCATAACGTAGAGCGTCGGTTCTTCGTCGTCCTGAATAAATGCCTGACTCGGTCGGCAACGGTTTTCAACTACGTCGATAAGGTCGTATACAACCTTGTCTTCGACATTCATAACCACGTCCAAATTATTCAGTCCTATGTCCAAATCCATAAGCAACACGCGCAAGTTTTTACGCGCAAGCGCCAATCCCAAATTAGCGCATATTGTGGTTTTGCCTGCGCCCCCTTTACCGCTTGTAATAACAATTATCCGCGCCACGTCCGTCACCTCCGACACTGCGTTTTACAAATTATACCAATACGGCAATAACGCATTATTTACAAAAAAAGGGAAAAATAGCATATATTGCATTTTAAATGCGCCCTGTTAATGACTAAACGGAAAGTATATCTTTTAATCGAAAAAAAAAACTTACCCGTTTTAAGAGTAAGTTCTTAATTTATTTACAAATTAGTATTACAGTATTTCCAAATTTTTTCTAAATACTTTTTTAAAGTCCATTGCTATGTTATTTGCCGCTTTAAGTTCCAAACTTGCGTCGCCGGCAAGTTCGGTCTTTAAAATTACGCTGTCGCCCAAAACATCGCAGCTTACTTCGGTAACCGCGCTGCGCATACTGTAATCGAGCGCAATAGCCATACGCAAAATAACCGAAAGCTTTTTAACCGCTTCGACATCTTCGGGGGATAAAATGGCGTTATACTTGGACCATTCGGTATAGTTAACTTCCTCCTTATTGTTAACGTCGGTAACAAAAGCGGCAAGCACAAGGTCGCGGTGAGAGATACCGTACAGGTTACTGTTAAGTATCATATACGACGTATGCTTTGCATTGTTGTAAAATTTAAACGTTTTGCCCACATCGTGCATCATAGCGCAAACCCTAAGTACTTTTACGTACATACGGGGGAACTTGTGCAAAACACGCAACTGTTTAAATAACTGCACGCACAAATTAAATGTTTGTTCGGCGTGAGCGACGTTTACGCCCATATGATAGCCGAAGCTGTGCAACGAATAGCCCAAAACGTCGGAAATGGGTTTTTCCAAGGTTTGCGGTACAACGTAGTTGAACATAACGCCTTCGCGCAGTCCCGAACCGCTTGCTACTATTCGTGTAAAGCCCATATAATCCACAAACGCTTTAATAACGGCAAGAGCCGCAGGGAACACGTCGGCGCGTGCCGAACTCAACCCCTTAATACGGCGTTTTTTGTCAAGGTCGAGCGTACGTATCATATTGTAAACATAGTCGAAGTCTTCCGTTGCCATATTAAGGTTATGCACCATATCCAACGGATATTTTTTAACTTTACGTATTATGCGTGCAAGGTTACGGCAACTGCCGCCTACCCCTATCAATTGAGTATCGGGGTCGATTTCCTTAAACCACTCCACTTGTTCGAGTTGCGCCTTTACGTATTCGACAATGTCGTCCGAGCACTGTTCGGGAGTTTTGTCCGCAGACATAAACATATTGCTTAAAGTTACCGCGCCGAATTCAAATATGTGCGTATGCAAAATTGACCTACGGTTGTAGTACACAAATTTGGTACTGCCGCCGCCTATTTCCATAATCATACCGCGGGGAATTTCCATACTGTTGATTACCCCTTGATATACGTAGTTCGCTTCTTCTTCCTCCGACACTACGGTTACTCTAATTCCCGTAGCGTTGTAAATATCCGCAAGGAATGTTTTTTGATTACTTGCCCTGCGTACCGCTGCGGTAGCTACGGCAAGAATTTTGTCTACGTTTTTAATAGAACACATTTCCTTAAACGCTTTTAAAGTTGCGATCGCTTGCATTATACGCGTCTGTTTAAGACTTCCGTCCGCTTCGGTTTCGCCAAGACGTACTGCTTCGCGCCGTTCTTCGGACACGACAAAATAGCCGCCCTCCAAAACGTCGTAAATAACCAAACGCGCGGTATTCGATCCTAAGTCGATTAAAGCAATCTTTTCCATTTTCCACACCTTACAAACAGTTTTTTTATACGTGAAAAAACAATAAAACTCCACTACAATTTAAATCGGGTAAAGTATATCATATTTAATTGCGTTTGTATAGATGGTTTTTAAAAAAAGTTTAAAAAATTTCAATTTTTTTTGAATTTTGTTATAAAATTCCAAAAATTGCAAATAAATAACAGTATCGTGCTATGATTTTAAAATGCAAACACGGTGTTACAAAATATTTACTTCCCAAAAGCAGTTTATTTAGCGGAATTTACAAATTAAACCGACTTAAAACACGTCTCAAGATTAAGTATCAAGACAATTCGGCAAGCAGCAGGTTTTAATTACATAAAAAACCGTCCGAGATTGCTCGGACGGTTAGGCTGTTATGTTTGGTAATTCAGTTTGCAGGGTTTTGAATCTCACGTTGCTACATAATATCCCTGCGGTACTCTCACGAAATGCAAAACCTAAGTTTACCTAAACGTTGGACTGATTAACCGATTGGTTATCCATTAAAACATTCGCTTGAATGTTTTGAACCGTTCGGCGTACTGTTTTGGATGCAAGCGCAACAAGCCCTACGGCAAGGACGATTGCAAGGTCTACAATATTGTACAAATTGTACACAAACGCCCAAGACAATGCCGTATACCCTTCCATAGCCCAACTGCTGAATACAAAGTAACCGCTTATTACGTGTGCGAAATACCTTAAAACTATTGCGATACTTGCGCCGACGGTAAATTCGGCAAAAATATTGCCTTTTAAAAACTTAAAGTTACGCGCAATTCCCGCAAGACCTAACGTTGCAAACGCTATCGGGTAGTCTATTAACACTTGCATAGGTTGATAGAACTGCGGCGACTGAATAAACTGCAACAGTCCGTACACAACGCCCGCTATTACACCCCTGCGGGTGCCGAACATATACGAATACAAACACAGCGGAAGCATACTTGCAAACGTAACCGAACCGCCTTGCGGCAGTGAAAAAAACTTGATGTACGACAGCGCATACGACAATGCCACGCACACAGCCCCGTACGTTAACGCGCGTGAGTCGTATTCCGACGCTTTGCTGCCCAAAAAAGCCGACACCGCAATTACAGCGACTAATATTGCCGCAAACAAGTACATACTCCAATTTAACGGGACATATTGGGTTTTATCCACAATCCATTCGCCGTTTTCGTCTTCGTAGCCGCCATCAACTGGAGGTATAACGCACACCATTACAACAGCATAAATAACAAACGCAATGACGAACGCAAGCGCAACCCACTTGTAAGCTTTTATTTGCTTTTTCATTAACACAAGCGTTACGGTTAAAGCAACTACCGCCAATGCAATAAGCCCGACAATCAACCAAAAGCGCATATCTATTGCGCCGTCGACAATTTCCTTAGACAGCATTAAAAACCCTATCATCGATATTACCGCCGCCGAATAGCCTATGACTATGCCTAAAATCAATTTACGGGCGCGCACAAGGTATTCTTCATCGCGGTTACGTATGACTATTGCGTATATTACAAGTGCAGCGACAAGGGCAATTGTAACGTATAAGGCAAATTCCGACAATACTCCGTACGCTTTTTTAAGACCGGGTTTGCCCAGTTCCTTAATTGTTTCCCACATAAAATTTTTCTCCTTTTTGCATTTTTTGCTGAGAATACGGCTTTCGCCATGCAAAAGAAAAAGTTCCTTGTATACTAAGATACAAGAAACTTGCAAAAGGTCACGATGATATATTATATCAATCCGCATTCCTTACGCAAGTACAAACTTGACAAGTTCAAAGGGACTCTCTCAGCCGATTGCTCGGCACCCCCAGCGGGTTAAGTATAACCTATTTTTAATTGTTTGTCTATATATTTTACGTTGTTTTTAAATTTCTTCCGTCCAAACAATCGGCGTTTTACCGTCATTACCGTAACGCCAATAATTTACGGAAGAATTACACCCGTCAGCAAACGGATTTGTTTCGCTAAAATAATAAATAGCGGGAATGTTTATAAAATCGTTTTTAATGCCGGCGTGTATTCGATCCCATTGTTCAACGGTTGAACTGTAATAAATATCGTTAATAGACGTACAGTTATAAAAAGCAAAATTGCCTATACTGCCGCATTGACTGTTTACGTCAAAAACAATACTAACGATCTTGGGAGCATACCGACTGTTATAATTAGCGAATAAATACATAGGAATACATTCCACGTCGGTCCCTATGTTTAACACAATGCCCTTGCTATTGTTACCCGCATTATAAAATATTTGATTATTATAAAGCAAGTTTTGACAATTTTTTGAATTATAGTTTATTTCAATCAACGACGTACAATTATAAAATGCACCGTCGCCCAACGTTGTAACATTTTCGGGAATATTTAAATTTTTGAGCGAACCGCAATTTTCAAACGCATATTCGCCGATGACTTGAACGCTTTCGGGAATTGTTATATTTACCAAAGTCCTGCAATTGCGGAAAGCAGACTCGCCGATACTGTAACATTTGCTATTTTCGGCAAAAACCACGCTTGTAATTTTAGGTGACGCTAAACAATAACAAAAGTATGACGGAATATGTTGCACATTTTCGCCTATATTTAAGGTTATACCGTTGCCGTCTATCCCCGCATTGTAGAATACTTCGTTATTATAGTCAAAAATTAAAACACTTGCAATATCAAAGTTTATTTCGGTAAGCGACGTGCAGTCGCGAAATGCAGCAGAGCCTATATTTTTTACGCTTTCAATCAAGGTTATGCTTGTAAGCCGTTTGCAGCAACGGAAAGCCCCTTCGCCTATATCCGTCAATTGTCCGCTGTTAGCAAAATTGACGCTGACGATTTTAGGCGTACCTTCGCTGCCGTTATATACAGGACAAAACATATACGCAGGGATACCTTGCACGCTGTCCCCTACATTTACAACTATGCCGTTGCCGTTTTTGCCCGCATTCAAAAACACGTTATTGTTTTTACTTAAATTTCCGCAATTAACCGCGTTGAAATTGATGTTTGTCAAAGCCGTACAATCAACAAATGCACTTTCCCCTATTCGGGTTACATTTTCGGAAATTGTTACGCTTGTCAACAAACTGCAACCGCTAAAAGCAAATGCATCTACGTTAGTAACGGTATAATTAAGGTCATTGTAAACAATGATGTCCGCAAAATTTGCAACGCTTACGCTTTTAGGTTGCTTTACAAGCGTTGCTTCACCAAATTGCAAAGCGTATCTCAATCCGTTTACAACTATATAGATATTTCCGTCGTCTGCCATATCGTTATGGCTGCAATCCCACACAACAGGACATCCCGAATTCCAATTATCGCCCCAACTGTCGCATTCGTCTTCCGCTTCGCAAAAAATTGTAAGCGCATCGCAATTGAGAAATGCATTGCGGCCTATATCTATTATGCTTGTCGGCAGTGTTATACTCGTAAGCGAATAACTATCGGCAAATGCGCTGTTACCGATATTAATGCACTTGCTGTTTTCCGCAAACGTTACCGCTTCGACATTGCTATTGCGGAATGCAGCATTACCTATTGAAGTTACAAATTCGGGAATTGTTATTTCGGTAATATCTGTATTTTTTAATGACTTTATCGTACAATCGGCAGAAGTAGAATCAAATACAAAATTTACCATTTCGTCGTCTATTTGATAAACCAACGATAATGTCAAATCGCTAGCAGGCATAACGAACGTATATAAATAATCGCGTGACAAAAGGCGGGATCCGTTATACCAACAGGCAGAATTATACCCCAAGTCGGGCATTAAAGCATTAACCGTTACCGAATCGCCGTAATCATATACTCCGTCGCCGTAAAAGCCTCCGCCGGCAAAATCGTTTAAAATACTAATAGTAAGTTTATAACTGCACACTTCCCAACGGGCTTTTAATAAAACGTTTTTGGCATCTATTGTAAAAGACACATATCTCGTTTCGTCGTAGTACCAACCCAAAAACGTATGCCCCGTTTTTGAAGGCGTCGGCAAATCGACCGTAGTTCCGTAATCATTTGTAACGGTTTCTACCAAACTGCCGCCATCGCTGTCGAATATAATACTGTACCGGTTAATTTGCCATTTAGCAGTCAACTTAATATTACGCGCTTCGATTTTATCAAAAACGTATTCGGTTTCGTTTTCATACCACCCTAAAAAGCTGTATCCTGTTTTTGTAGGATGACTGGGTTCAATAATCTTTGTACCGTAATTTTGTAATATTGCCTTAACGTCACTTCCGCCGACGCTGTCAAAAACTATGCCGTATTGATTAATTGACCAATCGGCCGTAGCTATTTTGTTTTCGGAATAAGTCCAATTAATTGTACTTTGTCCGTCGGAATCGGTATTTAAAATTCCGTCAATGCGCCAACCGTTAAAGGAATATCCTGTGCGTTCGGGCACAGCAAAAGCATATGCTCCGTCATAAGTTACAGCAGTATCGATATCCGTTAAATTTCCGCCGTTGACATCGTATGTTACCGTATAAACGTTGGCTGTCCAATTTGCAGATATTACAGTATCGTTTGTGACAGGAGTTTCAAAATCAAAGTTCCAACCTTTAAACGTATACCCCGTTTTTGTTGTTACGGGCTCTTTTGCCAATCCGCCTTCTTCTACCCATTGCAAGTTGCATTCCGTTCCGCCATTAGTTTCAAAACAGACTTTATATATTGCTTTACGGCGAATAATTGTTTTATATAATTGAACATCCCTACCGTTTTCAACAAGTACGTAATATACGTTATCACCCGTATGCAACGATACCGTTTTGCTTTTAATGACGGTACTTGCTTCGATATCCGCAGCAACAACAAAAGTTGCTTCATTGGCAACTTGTATTGCGTTAATGAACGAAAATGTATCCTGCTTGTTTGAAACTGCAACATATAGCGTATCTTGATCGATGCTAAAAACATCACTTTTAATTTCAGTGCCGCTTAAATTTGTACCTTGAAAACCGCATATAGTACATTTGTTATTACTGTCGAAAGTATGGTTATGCATCTCGGAAAATTTAGCATACACATACATATTAGCAGTAAGCGAAACATTCCGTAGCGAATTCGCCGTAAAAGAGTTTTGCGCAGATTTTTCCCAATACCAACCGTCAAATACATAGCCGTCTTTTACAGGGGCTTTGGGCATAGAGATAGTTCCGCCGCCCGAAGTAATTACAATTGCGTATACTTCGCCGTCAACCATAAACGTTACCGAGCCCTGTGCATTACAGGCTATAAATACTATTATCGCTAGAATTAATATAAATACAAGCATTAACAATATTATTGTTTTTTTTGTTTGTTTCATATTTCAAACTCCAATAGAATTAAGAAAAATGCGTCGCTGCAAAACAACGACGCATTTAGAATACATTTTCGCTTTGAAACTGTGCATCGGAACTAATTCAAACGCGTATTCGTCCAATATTATAGTAGAATAAATTTTTAATCGTCCAAACCGTCCAACAAGTTTTGAATAGTAGCAAGCAATTCGTCATCGTTGCCGTCGTTACCGCCCTTGTTGATTTCCTCAATTTTACGTAGCAGTTTACCGTCGGTATGTTGCATATAGTACCTTGCCGACGGCGAATCGGGTTCTTCCGCTTGCTGCTCGGCAAGACTCTTCCAGTGTTCGATTTCCTTTTGGGCTTTTTCGCGTTCTTGTTCCTCGGCTTTTGCCTTTTCCGCCGCTTCCTGAGCCTTTTTGCGGATTTCGTCAATTTCCTTTTGAGCGCGTTGACGTTCCTCTTCGCGTGCTTTTGCTTCCGCTTCCTCGCGTGCTTTTGCCTTTGCTTCTTCAATTTCACGACGTGCCTTTTCACGTTCTTCGTCACGCATTTGCTGTGCTTTTAAACGTTCTTCGTCACGTGCGCGCTTTTCAACTTCCGCCTTGGATTCCGCCTGTTCGCGGACTTTTTCTTCCGCTTCGGCACGTGCGCGCGCCTTTGCTTCTTCAATAACTTTTTGCGCCCTTAAACGCTCTTCTTCGCGGACGCGGGCTTCGTCGTCGACGTTACGGACGTTGGACTGTTCCTTAGGCTCGTCCTTCATTTCCTTAACCAACTGGTTGGTTTCGCTTGTCAAGCTCTTTAACTTTTCCAACTCGCGCATCAATTCGTCGTTGTTGCCGCCCGTTTTGGCAAGTTCGGCTAATTTAAGACGGATTTCCGCTTCCGCCTTGGCGCGGGCTTCTTCCTCCGCCTTAGCGCGCTCTGCCGCTTCCTGAGCCTTTTTCTTGGCTTCTTCTATCTCTTTTTGCGCACGTTGACGTTCTTCTTCACGTGCTTTTGTTTCGGCTTCTTCGCGAGCTTTGGCTTTGGCTTCCTCTATTTCCTTTTGGGCGCGTTTACGCTCCTCGTCGCGGGCTTTCGCTTCCGCTTCCTCACGTGCTTTTTTCTTAGCTTCTTCAATTTCACGACGGGCTTTTACCGTCGCTTCTTCACGAGCCAACGCTTTGGCTTCTTCCAACTCGCGACGGGCTTTTTCGCGTTCTTCGGCGCGAGCCCTTGCTTCGGCTTCGGCTTTTGCACTGGCTTCTTCCGCAGCCTTGGATTTAGCTTCCTTTTCCGCCTGTTGCTGTTCGGCAACGCGTTTTAAGCGTTCGATTTCCTTTAACAGTTCGTCCGTCTTGTCGTCCTTTGCCGCCGTTTGCTTAGGTTCCGATTCAACTTCGGTATTCTTTGCAATTGCGCGCGCAACCGAACGGGTTGCGGTTGCTACTGCCGGACGGGTTGCAGTACGCTTAGCCGTCTTTTTAACTACCGGTTTGGGCAACTCTATTTCGTAAATTCTGCCAAGGTCGACATATTCGTCCACAAGCGCACCGCTTGCTTCTTCGTTTTCGTCCGAACTTATCACCTTGATACCCTTGCCGTGCAAATAACTGTACAAATATACAAGGTCGCAACTGGCGGTAATTATGCACACCGCATCGATTAACGGAGCGCGGCAAACAGTGTCTACAACGTCGACGAAAATACGGCTGTCAAAGTCCCTTCTGCCGCGGCGTTTCATACGCATAGGACGTTCCACCTTGTAACCCTTTACTTCCGATTGTTCGTAAATGGTCTTGTGTTTACGTTCCTTTGCGCCGTACACTTTACCGGTATAAATTTGTCCCATACCTTCCAGTTGGGCTATAATGCTGTCAAAATTTTCACTAGTTAGGTCAACGTTATCTACGTCGATAAAAAAAGCGATATTTCTGTTACGCAACATAAGCGCGCACCTCCAATACAATTACTACAATTATATAATATTTAAGTTATCTTGTCTATACTTTCGCTAAAAATATTAATTTTTATCGCTTGGGCAAGCAAATTATTGCTGCAAACGCCGCCAATAAAACAAGTATTGTTGACAAAGCCCGGCGTCCGCGCCGAAAAGTTCGCAAAAATATTTGCTGATATCGCGCTCACTATGCCCCTGTTCAAAATATTCGTGATACACTTTTTTAAGCCAAGTGTCAACGGGGAAAACGTCGCCCCGCTTTAAACCGAATAACATAATGCAGTCCGCCACTTTGGGACCTATCCCCTTAAAATTCAATAACAGTTTGCGTGTTTGCTCGCTGTCCATTGCGTCAAACACGGACAAATCGAAATTTATAAGAGCGTTTGCCGTTTCGCTCAAATACCTGTCTCGGTAGCCCGCCCCTATTTGCGTATACAGTTCGACAGGCGCTTGCGCCATAGCTTCGGTTTTAGGAAATGCATATCCGTAGGGAGTTTCATTGCCCAGTTTAGCGCACATACGCTCAATAATAAGTTGTATGCGCTTAATATTGTTGTTTGCCGAAATTATAAAACTGAAAATCGTTTCGGTCAAGTCTTGGTTTAATATGCGTATGCCTTTGCCGCAGGTTGCCGCCTTATCCATTATTGGCGACAATGCCGCAATGCGTTTGACTTTTTCGCCGTAATCGACGTCGCAGTCGAAAAAGTTCCAAAAGTAATTGCAATCGGCAGTACGGACTTCCACAAGTCCTTCGGCATTGTAATTCAATTCGGCATATTTATCTTGCGAATATACTGCGTAAGCACCGTCGTCCAACCGTTTAAAACGGAATATCTGACCGCATTCCAAAGTGTCGCGTATGTTAAAATATTGACTTGGATATGTAAATGCTACGGGTAAATCTTTGTTCATATTTGTTATCCTAAGTGAAATGTATTTTGTTGAATTACGTTTTTTTAATGCGTAATGCGTAATTAAGGTTGAGTTTAGTTCAATTCTGGATTGCTTCGCTTCGCTCGCAATGACGGTAAAGAATATTCAATGCGCAATGTTGGCAACGTAAATCAACTAAGTGTTGCAAATTAAAAGGTCGCCACTTTTTGTCCTTAGCCTAGCAACGCAGTTGCGAACGCCAATGTTTATGGAGCAAAGCGACAATAAACATTATGTTGAGCAAGCAACGTAGTTGCTACG
>CARAIG010000062.1 GCA_948938605.1 uncultured Eubacteriales bacterium | reverse complement strand
ATTGCATTATTGACAAAAGGAAAATTTGTATTTTAAGGAAAACGGTTTGATTACACGTAACAAAACAAAACCAATCAGTATACGTCATATAGCAATAGGCGGAAATAATAAAATCGCCGTACAATCTATGACTAATATACCCGTCGAAAATATTGATGGCACATTGCGGCAAATTAGCGAACTGACAAATGTCGGTTGCGATATTGTCCGTATTGCAGTGCCTACGCTAAAAGCGGTTAAAGCGTTTGGCGAGATACGCAGTAAAACTGACGTTCCGCTTGTCGCCGACATTCACTTCGATTACCGTCTTGCAATCGCTTCAATCGAAGCGGGCGCGGACAAAATAAGGATAAACCCCGGAAACATTGCTACCGACCGCTTAAACGATGTAATTGACTGCGCAAAGCGGCACAATGTCGCCATACGCATAGGCGTAAACGGCGGTTCGGTTAACCGTCGCTTTTTAGAACAGTACAACGATAAAACGGTTGCTTTAATCGAAAGCATTAAGCATTATGTAAAGTATTTCGAAGACAGAAGTTTCGATAATATTGTATTGTCCGTTAAAAGCAGCGACATTGCTGAAACGGTATATTTAAACCGTCAATTGGCTTCGTTGGGGTATCCCTTACACTTGGGCGTAACCGAAGCCGGACCGAAAGAACAAGGGATACTTAAAAATTCGATCGGAATTGGTAGTTTGTTACTTGACGGAATAGGGGATACCGTCCGCGTTTCGTTAACTGCTAACCCCGTTGAAGAAGTAATTGCGGCAAAGGAAATTTTGAGCGCATTAGGGTTACGCAATTCTGTGACATTTGTTTCCTGCCCAAAGTGCGGCAGATGCAGCGTCGATTTAGAAAAAGTTGCAAACGAAGTATACAGGTATGTTAAAAATTTGGAGTGTAACATTAAAGTTGCCGTTATGGGGTGCGAAGTCAACGGACCGGGGGAATGCAAAGACGCCGATTTGGGTATTGCAGGCGCGAACGGCAAGTTTGCTTTTTTTAAAAACGGACAAGTATACAAGTACGTTGATAACGAAAACGCCGCACAAGAGTTTATTAAAGAAATTGATTTGCTATGCAAAAGATAATTGACAGTTTACATCAAAAATATTCGGATATGCCGTCATTGCGTGCAAGGGAAATTCGGGTTGACAAGCAACTACGGAAAGTCTTTTGCACGCTATCTTATCCTGAATTGGCGGATGTGGACAAGCAACGGCAAAGCGATATAATCGATTATGTCAAAACGCTTGTTCCGCAAGGCTATTCGGCAAAAGTGTCTTTGGTAAACGACCATTTTAATTTGATGAGTTTTAAACGGTTTTTGAACGATTTGCTTAAAAGCAAGTATCCGCTTTTTGCAATAATATCCAAAAATGCCGACGTTGTAATCGACGGCTATAACGTAAACGTGGTGTTTCATGTCAATCAGACAATGCAAACTAATATCGAAGTATCCGAATTGTTTGCAAAACTTACCGATTACTTGGCTAATTATACAAGTTACAATGTAAAGTTTGACGTTGTAATCGACAAGGAAAATACTGTTATAGCCGAACTTACCGAACAGGAAAAATTAGTCAGTTTGGCAATTAACCGAGAACTGCTTAAACCTTCGCGGTATTTTTCGGTTAGCGAAGTAACCAAACATTTAGGCAAACCGATAGTGGGCGCGCCTATGTATATTGCGGATATACGCAAACCGTCCGACTCGTGCTTGATTTGCGGCACTGTAAGCGGAAAAACACTTAAAGCGTCTAAAAAAGACAATACGATGTATGTTTGCAAATTTACTTTAAGCGACCAGTCGGGAGGTTCCATTAACTGCATTACGTTTACCCGTTTTGAAATTACGGATGTAAACGCCATAAAGGAAAATATGGGCAAAACGGACAGCGAAGCGCAAACGATGTCCAAAACGCGTGAGTTTGCCAACGAACGCAAAATGAAAAAACTTATGGATATATACGACGGAATGGAAGTAATTGTGCGCGGCAGAATTGCAGTCAACAGTTTTAGCGAACAATTGGAAATGACCGTTTACGACTTATCTAAATGCAAAATTGCACCGATTGGAAATTTGCTGCATTACAACAAGCCTGTTGCGGACGATTACGCAGTAGTACGCCCGCAGTCTTGCAGTGAGTACAAGCAGATAACTTTTGTCCGTCAACTTGTGGGCGAAACAATTTTAAGTAATAAAACCTATGTAGTTCTTCACTCGAATATTACAGGTCACAATGTCGTCAAAGACAAAATTTTTGCGTTGTGCGCAGTTAAAATATCCGACGGACATATAGTTGAAAGGTGGTTTAGTTATATAAATCCTGAAATTGACATTGCGGACGATATATTGGCTGCTGCCGATATATCCACCGATAAAATCGTTTTTTATCCTACTGTCAGCGAAGTTATATCGGATTTGTATAAATTTACTTATTCGTTGCCGCTTATAGGTACCGATTTGCATTATACATTGGATTTGTTAAATTATTATGCTTCACCTATAGGCTACAAATTTACAAACGAATGTATGCAGCAATCCGAAATACTATCCAATCTTTTTGATAATAGTATATTTGCAAAAAAACCGAATTGCTCTAAACTTGAAGACGTAGCCCGACAATGTAAAGTTGCTTGCGCAGACACAAAGTTTTGCAAACATACAGCAGAAACACTTGCCGAATGTTTGGCGGTTATTGCTAATAACGCAAAATAATTTAATATCTTTATTAAATACTTGTCAAACCTTATCGGTTATGGTATACTTATTACAGTAAAGTGTACTTGATTGATTTTATTATAAATTGAGCATACTTTTTGTAGTGAGTTTGCTACAATCGCCAAAGTGAATTTAACTGTGGTGAGAGTGAGGTTTTGCCTCGCTCTCAATTTAATGTTTGGAGGATGAATATGGGTAAAGTTTCCGAACAGGTCCTAGCGCTTGTACGTCCTATCGCCCAAAGTTTTGATTTGGAAGTTTTGGAAGTTTTATATGAAAAAAAGTATGACGGAATGAACCTGACGATAGTAATTGACAAAGACGGCGGTGTTACCATCGATGACTGTGAAAAACTTCACAGAGCAATAGACGGTCCGTTAGACGAACTGGATCCTATCGATACCGCGTATACGCTAAACGTTTCGTCCCCCGGGCTTGACAGACCGTTGAAGCTGGAACGCGATTACAAACGGAATTTAAACAAAAAAATACTCGTCAAATTGTATAAGCCGTTAGATAACAAAAAATCTTACGACGGCGTGCTTGTCGATTTTGACGACGATACATTCAGCATTAAAACCGCAAAAGGCGAAATTATAAAATTTAATAAAAAAGATACGGCAAAAGTTGAGCCTATCATAGAGTTTTAGGAGGATCACAATGACAAGTAAAGATTTTTTTCTTGCGCTAGACGAACTTGAAAAAGAAAAGGGTATAAGTAAAGAAAAGGTTATAGAATCGCTTGAATCTGCGCTTGCGATTGCTTGCAAAAAGAATTTCGGCGAGGCGTCAAACGTTGTTATAAAGACTAATCCCGATAAATTTACAATCCGCGCATATATCAGTAAAATTATAGTAGAAACGGTTGAAACTCCCGAAAAGGAAATTTCATTGGAAGATGCGCGCAACACTAAAAAGTCGTATAAAATAGGCGACGAATACTTGTCTGAAATCGATCCTAGAACTTTTGGTCGTATAGCGGCGCAAAATGCCCGTCAAGTTATTATGAATAGCCTTCATCAGGCTGAAAAGGACGTTACTTTCAGTCAGTTTGCCGACAAGGAAAACGAATTGTTAATAGGCGTAGTTACGCGCGTCAAGGAAGACGGAACGATTTTTGTCGAAATAGGCAAAAACCAAATGGAAGGTGTGCTGACTGTCGCCGAGCAAATTCCCGGTGAAAAGTATCGCGCAGGCGACCGTATTAAAGTACTGGTTAAAAGAGTGCGCGATTCGGCAGGCGGAACACAAGTTATGCTTTCGCGCGCAAGCTATATGTTTATTAAGCGCTTGTTTGAAACGGAAGTTCCTGAAATCCGAGCAGATATCGTTCAAATTAAAAGCATTGTCCGTGAAGCGGGATTCCGCACAAAGATGGCAGTGTATTCGACCGACCCTGAAATTGACGCCGTAGGCGCTTGCGTAGGCAACAAGGGAATACGCGTAAACGCAATTGTTTCGGAAATAGGCGGCGAAAAAATAGACATTATTCCTTGGAGCAACGATATTTTAGACTACATTGCGCGCGCTCTGTCACCTGCAAAAGTACTTATAGTTCAAGCTGACGAAGAAAATAAGGAAGCAAAAGTTATCGTACCTGACGAAAAACTTTCTCTTGCAATCGGCAAGGAAGGACAAAATGCCCGCTTGGCGGCAAAGCTTACAGGCTGGAAAATAGACGTTAAATCGTATACAGCCGCAATGCAGAGCGGAATGTTTGAAGATATGCACGGCGGAAACGACGGAGAGTAATTGCAGTGGCAAAAGAAATAAAGATACCTGAGCGTATGTGTGTATCGTGTCGGCAAATGAAACCTAAAACGGAACTTTTACGCATTGTCAATACTTGTGACGGCGTTGTGGTGGATTTTACCGGCAAAATAAACGGCAGAGGAGTGTACCTATGTAAATGCTCCGAATGCGTAACCCGCGCGTTGAAGAATAAAAAATTCGATAAAGTTAACGGTTTTTCTTTGACTACGGTTAAGGACGTTTTGGAGAGTTTAATTGAACAGTAAAATTGAAACATATATAGGTTTTGCAATAAAAAAAGGATCGGTAGTGTTTGGGTGCGACAATATCGGCAATTACCGCAAAAAAGTGTATTTGTTGCTTAAAACCAAAACGTTGTCAAACAATTCCGCTTCGGTAATTCAGTCTGTTGCCGATAAAAGGGCTATAGAATTATTGGAAATAGACGACTATGATTTGCTGGCTAAACGCAATTGCAAAGCATTGGCAATTTGTGACAAGTCGCTTGCAGACGCAATAATTACTGCATACAGTTTTACTGCAAATAATTTATAAATACTTACAGTATTATACAATAATATTAAACGTTGGTTGCTAGGAGGTAATATGGCAAATACAACAACTAATCAACAAAATAAAGGACAAGCAGTTGTAAAAAACTATAAGACGAATGTCTTGGATGTGGCACGCGATTTACAGCAATCGCTACTTAATCTAAAACGTCAAGCTGCTACGTTGTCCGACAATATTGCAAAGCGTAAGGCGGAATTCTATGCGCAACAACTTGCCGAGCAAGAAGCGGCAAACGTTGCAAGCACGCCTGAAAATATTGTCGAAGCGGTCACTCCGCCCGTTGTTGATGCTAAACCGTTGCAAACCGACAAGACAGCAACCGATACGGACAAAACGGTTAGTAAAGCAGAAAATAAGGTCGTAGAACAACCTAAAACCGAGCAAAAGAGCGTGGAAGTCGAACAGCAAAACGTTCAGGACGAAAAACCTAAGACTAAGGTTGTTACTACGATAGAAAACGGCAGGGAAGTTAAAACATACACCGACGAAAAGGGTAATGTTAAAATCCGCAAATTTTTGGACTTGTCCGCTGCAAATAAGCCGCAAAAGCCTGCACAGCGTGCCGATAATCAACGTCAAAATAACGGAACCAGACCTGACCAACGCCGTCAAAATGCCGTAGGCAAGGACGAATCGCAACAAGACAGACGCGGTAGCGCCGGTGCTCAACGCGGATCTTCTGCACAAAAGAAGTTTGCTCCCGCAATGGATATTCCGCGCGTTGAACCGCAAAAATCGCATGGCAATAAAAATAAAACTAAGGATCATCCCGACGAAAAGAAAAGCAGCTTTAACAAAAAAAGCTTGCTGACGCGTGATTATACGGGCGATTATGACGAAGATAAAGTTGTTCGCCGCGCCCGCAGTAAAAAGTCCGAAGGCGGGGCAACTGTTGTTGCACCCAAAATTACTAATGCTGTTATTACCACAAAAGAAGTTCCCATCAAGGTTTTAAGCGAAAAAATCGGTGTGTCTGCATCGGAAATCATTAAGCAACTGTTTAAAGAAGGCATAATGAAAACAATCAACGACTCGGTTGATTTTGACTATGCCGCTTACATAGCTAGTTTACACGAAGTGACGCTGGAACTGAAAGTGGAAAAAACCGCCGAAGAAATTATATCCAACGCCGAATCTGACGACGGATTGGAAAACGATACGAAACGTCCGCCTATTGTTACCGTTATGGGACACGTCGACCATGGTAAGACATCCTTGTTAGACGCTATCCGCAACACCAGCGTAACAAGCGGCGAAGCAGGCGGAATTACTCAGCATATCGGTGCGTATACGGTGGAATGCAACGGCGAGCCTATTACTTTCATCGATACTCCCGGTCACGCGGCATTTACCGCTATGCGTGCTCGCGGTGCAAAAATTACCGATATCGCAATTATCGTTGTCGCTGCCGACGACGGAGTAATGCCGCAAACAATCGAAGCTATTAACCATGCCAAAGCGGCGGAAGTATCTATTATTGTTGCTATTAACAAAATGGATAAGCAACATATCGATCCCGATAGGGTTAAACAGCAATTGACGGAATATGAACTTGTCCCCGAAGAATGGGGCGGCGATACCATTATGGTTCCCGTTTCCGCAAAAACAGGACAGGGCTTAGACCAATTGCTTGAAAGCGTACTGCTTGTTACTGAAATTAAGGAATTGAAAGCAAATCCGCAAAAGCGTGCAACCGGTACGGTTATCGAAGCTAAGCTTGACAAAGGCAGGGGACCTGTTGCTACAATATTAGTTAGCAACGGTACGTTGAATGTCGGCGACAGTTTGATAGCCGGTTATGCAACAGGTAAGATACGCGCTATGTTCGACGATAAAGGCAAAAAAGTTAAATCCGCGGGACCTTCGATGCCTGTTGAGGTTCTCGGTTTTAGCGAAGTTCCGCAAGCCGGCGATTATATGTATGTCGCTGATGAAAAACTGGTTAAAAAAGCTGCCGAAGAACGTAAAGACAAGATTAAGTTGGAAAATGCCCGTCAAATGCCGTCAATTAATTTGGGCGATTTGTTTGGACGTATTTCCGAAGGTCAATTGAAAACACTTAATATTATAGTTAAAACCGACGTACAAGGTAGTTTGGAAGCATTAAAATCAAGTTTGGAAAAAATTTCCAATGACGAAGTTAAAGTTTCGGCAATTCACGGCGGCGTCGGCGGTATTAACGAAACTGACATTATGCTTGCAAAGGCTTCCGAAGCAATCGTTATAGGTTTTAATGTACGCGCCGATAACAACGCTAAGGCTCTTGCCGAAAAAGAAAGCGTCGACATTCGTCTTTACAGTGTTATTTATGACGCTGTGGACGATGTGACCGCGGCAATGAAGGGTATGCTTGCGCCTAAGTTTACCGAAACGGTAGTGGGCTCTGCCGAAGTACGGGAAGTATTTAAGATTTCCGGCGTTGGAGCTGTAGCAGGATGTTACGTAACAAACGGCAAAGTAGTTCGTAACGGTAAAGTGCGTATTTACCGCAACAATATCAGTATATATGACGGCAGTATACTTGCTCTTAAACGTTTTAAAGACGACGTTAAGGAAGTGGCATATGGATTTGAATGCGGTATTTCGGTAGAAAATTACAACGATATTAAAGTCGGCGACATATTTGAAATATATCAAATGGAAGAAATTGCACAATGACAAACAGAATCGACAAATTAAATGCTGAGTTTAAGCGTTATATTGCCGAACTTTTAACAAAAAAAGTTAAAGATCCGCGAATAACCGAAATGTTTACAATCTTGGAAGTCGACTGTGACCGCGAATTGTCCTCAGCGAAGGTTTATGTCAGTATATTTTCGACTGATGCCAATAAAGCAGCCCAAACTTTTGTGGCAATTCGCGAAAGCGAACCTTTTATACGACGTGAAATTTCCAAAAATATGCGGATACGTAAAGCCCCGCAATTTAACTTTATATTAGATACGTCAATGGCGTACGGACAAAAAATCAGCGAGATACTAAATGAGCTTAAAACAGAAGACGACAATTGAACAAGCGGCAAAACTGTTGCAAAGCGCAAGCAGTGTAGCGCTGTTTGCACATACAAATCCCGACGGAGACACAATAGGCTCGTGTATTGGCTTGAAACTTGCTCTTGAACAGCTAGGCAAAAAAGTTTGCATATGTTGTGACAGCGAAATGACGAGCAGATTGAAGGCATTTGAGCAAACCGAATTTGTGTCGCAGCAGTTTGTAGGTAAATACGAACTGTATGTTGCCGTCGATTGCAGTGAGTTGTCGCGAATAGGTGAGTTGAGTTCGGTATTTAGCAATTCGCGCGAGACGTTAACGATCGACCACCATGGCGGTGACTACTTTTCAAAATATAATTCCATATACAATTACGCCAGTTGCTGCCAAATTGTTTTTGAAATTATTAAAGCACTTGGCGTAGAATTTAACGCTGAATTGGCAACGTATCTTTATTTAGGTTTGTGTACCGATACGGGCAATTTTGCTCACAATAATGTCGACAGTAACTGCTTTTATATGGCAGGGGAGTTGTGCAAATTCGGAGCCGATATCGAAAAGGTATATAGAGTATTTTTTCGCGATACGACTTTTGCTGAAACAAAATTGTTAGCCAAAGCACTGTCCCGTATCCGTTCGTACTATGACGGAAAAATGTTTTTGACATATATAACCGTTGCAGATTTATCGGAATTAGGACTAGACCATACTACTACGTCAGGCATAGTATCGTATGTAATAGATATTGCCGGTGCTAAAATAGGTGTTTGCATATGTGAAGTCACTCCAAATCACTTTAAAGTAAGTATGCGCGGCAAAGATTTTTCTGTACGCGATGTTTGCAAAGAGTTTGGCGGCGGCGGTCACGTGCTTGCATCGGGTTGCCGCATTGACGGCTTTTTGGAAGACGTTATCGAAAAAATCGTGCGCGTGGCAGGTTATACTATATGAACGGTTTTATTAACGTCCTTAAGCCTGTCGGTGCTACCGCAAGCGATGTTGTGGTATGCTTAAAACATATACTGCGCGAACGCAAAATCGGGCATCTGGGAACACTCGATCCGGGAGCCAGCGGTGTATTGCCCATAGCAGTAGGACAGGGAACGCGTTTGTTTGATTTTTTGACTAATAAGGTTAAAAAATACCGAGCGTTTTTTACATTCGGTAAAACGACCGATACGCTTGACAGTTACGGTACTGTTACGGCAAAAAGCTCAATCATTCCTACTGACAAGCAAATCTCAGCCGTTTTAAAGGGGTTTGTAGGGGAATTCGATCAATTGCCGCCGCAGTATTCAGCCAAGTCGGTTGGCGGCGTACGTGCGTACGAACTTGCCCGTAACGGTATCGAAGTTAAGCTTACTCCGCGCAAAATTACTATTTATGATATTAGCTTGGTTGAACGTAAAAATGCCGATACGGTGGCTATAGATATAGTTTGCGGCGGCGGAACTTACATTAGATCTATTGCGCGCGACGTTGCCGAACAGCTTGGAACGGTTGCGTATATGAGCGGACTTATCCGTTTGCAATCGGGCTGTTTCAATATTGAAAATGCGTATACTTTGGACGAAGTCCGCGAAATGAAGGAGCGGTGTTTACTGGATATAATGTATCCTTTGCAGGACGTTGCTGAGCATCATTTTCAAGACGCCTTGTATGCTGATTTGGAATGCGGCCGCAAATTGAAGTGTCCGTTTGACGACGGTTTCCGCAAAATATACTGCAAAGGCGTATTTTTCGGTTTAGGGCAAAATGTTGACGGAATATTAAAAATATCGTACTATTTGAAAAACGCATTGTAGGTTTAATATGCAAATTGTAAAACTCGGTGAAAAACTAAATGGTCCCGTCGTTGTGTGCTTAGGGTTTTTCGGATGTATGCACGCAGGGCATGCGGAACTGGTAAAACGTGCAAAACTCCGCGCCCGAATGACTAACGCTAAGGTCGCTTTATTTACGTTTAGCAACAATCACTTGCAAGTGTTGAAACGTGATTCGACGGTTGTTTATACTTTCGAAGAGCGACTGTCGATTTACCAGTCATTGGGCATCGACTATGTTATAACGGCAACTTTTGACGATGAGTTTAAAAAATTGACGGGCAAACAGTTTTTGTCGCAATTTGAACGATATGATCTACAAGGAGTTGTGTGCGGTTACGATCATTGTTGCGGTAAAGACCATCTTGACGCTATGGGTATACGTAAATTTTTTAAAGATCCTCCCGTATATATCGTAGAGGAGCAAGTATGCGTTAGCGGTGAAAAAATTAGCACCTCTTTAATAAAACAACTACTATCGTATAATCAAATAGAACGCGTTAACAATTTGCTATCCGAACCGTTTTTTGTGATAGGTAAGGTCGTCAAGGGCAAAGGCATAGGCAGAACATTGGGTTTTCCTACTGCAAATATTAGTTATCCCGCCGAAAAATTGCTGCCTAGCGGAGTTTACGGCGGTGTAACGGTTATTGACGGCGTAAGCTACCGCTTAATAGTAAAGATAGGGCAATCGCCTACGTTTGACGTTAGTAGTACATGCGAAGCCCTCATTATAGGTTTTGACGGTGATTTGTACGGTAAAACTATAAAAATTTCACTCACTAAGTTTTTGCGTTCCGTTTATAAATTTAATTCATCGGAAAAACTTGCAATGCAGTTACAACTTGACAAGGAGTGCGTGCTAAATGATTAGGTTTGGACCAAGCGGTAATTCAGCAAGATTTTATGCAGAAGGTTACAAATCGTCTGCGGATGCGCCGAAATGGTTGGCGGAGCAAGGACTGACCGCTTACGAATATTCTTTCGGAAAAGGAATCAATATCGGTGATGCCAAGGCTAACGAAATAGGCGCAAAAGCGCGTGAATACGGAGTTGCAATATCCGTTCATGCTCCGTATTATATTAATTTTGCCAATCCTTCGGATGAAATGGCGGAAAAATCGTATAATTACGTGCTTAACAGTTGCAGCAAAGCACGTCAGTTTTACGGAAACCGCATTATTTTCCACGCGTCCACAGTAGGACGTATGACAAGATTTGACGCAGTGGAACTTACAAAAAAACGTCTAAGAATACTTGCCGATATGATAGTTGCCAACAAAATGGACGATTGTTTGTTTTGTCCCGAAACAATGGGGCGGATTAATCAAATAGGCGATACGGAGGAAATTGTCGAGTTTTGCAAAATTGCAGATTTTTACTTGCCAACAATAGACTTTGGACATTTAAATGCCCGTACTTACGGAAGTTTAAAAACTGCGGAAGATTACGACAAAATCGTAACTTACATAATTAATAATTTGGGAATGGAACGTGCGTCCAAAATGCATATTCATTTTTCCAAAATAGAATATTCCAAGGGCGGCGAAGTTAAACATTTAACTTTTGAGGATAAAATATTCGGACCGGAATTTGAACCGCTTGCGGAAGTGATATATAAACACAATTTACAACCGGTTATTATTTGCGAGTCTAACGGGACGCAAGCCGACGACGCATTGACTATGAAGCGCATATTTAACGATATTGTATAGTTTTGGAGGTTATATGAAGAATACTGACAAACTGTTTAGTTTATCTAATGTTGACGCCGTTTTGGTTGTCAGCGAAAAAAACAGATTTTATTTTACCGAATTTGCATCTACTTTCGGTTATTTGGTGTTATTCCCTAATAACAAATCAGTCTTTATTACCGATCCGCGTTACTATGAAATGGCGCAGAGTCTTGCTATGGAAGGCGTTGAAGTACGTCAAATTGCTAACGGTTCCAGCGTCGGCAGTATGGTTGTAGACTTGCTTAACGAAAAAAGCGTTAAAACATTAGGGTTTGAAGATACCGAGCTTACCGTTTGCGAATACCAATCGCTAAAAGACCAACTAGCTGATTTCGAATTTGTTCCCGTAGGTAAACATATTAACTTTGTGCGCAGTTTTAAGACTGAACAGGAAATAGAGTACATTAAAAAAGCTCAATACATAACGGATATTGCGTTTAGCGCCATTTTGGGTTTTATACGTCCCGGAGTTACCGAACGTGAAATTGCTATTGAATTAGAGTACCAAATGCAAAAGAACGGCGCCGACGGTTTGGCTTTCGATACAATAATAGCATCGGGCGTAAATTCGTCTAAACCGCACGCTCATCCTACAAACAAAGTGGTGGAACTCGGCGATCCTGTTACAATGGATTTCGGAGCAAAATATAACGGTTACTGTTCGGATATGACGCGTACCGTATTTGTTGGCGAGCCGTCCGAAGAACTACGCAAAATTTACAATACGGTAGCGCTTGCGCAGAGTATGGGCATTAACAGCGCATATACAGGTATGGGCGGAAAGGAACTTGATACCGCTTGCCGCGAAATTATCAAGGCTAACGGTTACGGCGATTATTTTACTCACAGTACAGGTCACAGCTTGGGTATTGACATTCACGAAACCCCGTCCGCTTCGATGCGTTCGGAAGACAAATTGCAAGCAAATCAAATTATTACGTGCGAACCCGGTATTTATATACCCAAAGTAGGGGGTGTGCGTATTGAAGATATGCTTCTGTTTAAGGAAAATGACGTTATAGATTTGACAACAAGCGACAAACATATTATAATTTTATAGTAATTAACTACACATATTTTATTTGGATAAATTAGGAGGAATCTATTTATGATTTTAGCAGGCGATTTTAGAAAGGGCGTTACCTTTGTTTACAACAACGGCATTTACGTAATTGTAGACTTCCAACACGTTAAACCGGGTAAGGGCGCTGCATTTGTAAGAACTAAGATTAAAAACGTTGTTACGGGCGCAGTACGCGAAGAAACTTTCAATCCCTCCGAAAAATACGAACTTGCCAAGATTGAAAACAAGGAAATGGAATATCTTTACAGCGACGGCGAAATTTACTACTTTATGGATAGCGAAACTTATGACCAAGTTCCCTTGAACAAAAGTCAGGTTGAAGACGCTTTGCAATTTTTAAAAGAGAATATGACCGCTACAATAAAGTTTTACAAAGGCGAAGCATTTTCGGTTGAACCTCCTAACTTTGTAGTATTGCAGGTGACTTCGTGCGAACCCGCAGTAGCAGGAAATACGGCTACCAATGCTAACAAACCCGCAACGGTAGAAACGGGTTACACTCTTATGGTTCCTATGTTCGTAAACGAGGGCGATATGATACGTATCGACACACGTACGGGCGAATATATGGAAAGAGCAAAGTAATATAAGAAACGACTATGCGCCCTACAAAAGTAGGGTGCATTTTAATGTCTACGGTATTTAGTAATCGAAAATAATATTTAACAAATAAGCTGCAGATATATCGGCATCGGCAAGTTTTGACTGTGTCAAAGGGATGGGGTATTTTTCAGAGTTTTGTTCCTTTAAAGAAATTAAGTTTTAACAAGAATAATGCTACTGTGAACATATAAATTATATGCATTTACACTTTTTAGTATATAATAATAAACTCGCTAGCGACGGCGTCAGCGTGTTTTGACCGGACATTTGAAGTCTATCCATTTGACAACGTGAAATTAGAACCCTGTAAACCGCCTAAGTGCGTATAAACTACGCAATACATTGTTGACTTTACGTTTTTGCTCAGTCGTGTACGTCTGTGTACACTTGTATCGCAAAATCCGCAGTCACCGTCGTCTTGCTTGTTTCTACACACTTAGGACACTTGCACATTTTGTGCACCTGTTCGGCGCGATAGCGGTTTAGGCGGATGAAATGTGCGGTTAGGCAAGTAAATACGTACGAAACTGTACTGTACGTACTGTGAGTGCGTAGTTACGCCGAATAACCACACATTACGCCGCCTAAACTTTACAGTGTTCGAATCTCACGTTGTTAGAGCAACATTTGTTGCCCTTTATTCATTTTATACAAAAACGCATTTTGTACGTGTATCCTGTGTTTTATTTTGTGGTGATTAAATATTTTTGACAACGTGTAACCGATAGCAGTGTTAATAGTGCTGTATTACTAATTAGCGCACGTTGGTCCACTCAATCATCATCGTCATCAAAGTCGTCGTAGTCATAGTCTAAGATAGTCGTTTCTCGGTAGCAACCACTTGTTAAATATGTAACTTTGTTGTATAAATTGCACCAACGCATAAAAAAACTATTAGTAGGGTTACAGTAGGCACAGTTTGAACACTTATATTCTTTTTCCATTATTTCCGCTCCTTTGCCCAAATGAACATATCCGATTGTATTGCTGTTTCTTCGTCGTCAAACGGATCAACTGACAGCTGAATATTGTATATATTGACTATAACGAACTCATAGTTTTCATAATCTTTAACTGTTCCGCAGATACGCCCGTTATAAAGGCGTTTATGGACATTGTCGACGATATCGTCTGTTTCTTGCGTGATTGCATTGACTAGTTCTACAAGTCCTACATTACATAGTTTACGGTCCTTATTGCATAGAGTGTAACCCAGTAGTTTCAGCTTTGTAGCGATTTTCTTTTTGTCGCCGCTTTTGATTATTTCGCCAAGTTGTAAAATTGTCATATTGCACAGTTGTCGTCACTTTTATTATGTTTGTATTGAATACACATAAATAATAACATATTAAGCAGAATATTTCAAGTTAATTGGAAATAGAGCACTCGATGCAATGCAAAATTCGTAAGGAGCGAAGCGACGGAATAGCAAATGACAAAGCTATTGCGTCACAAAGTAACTTGTTGCGTGTAAGAATCGCACAGACTAAAATGCAAAAATAAAAATAAAAAAGACTTTGTAAAATTACAAAGCCTTGGCAGGGGAGACGCGATTCGAACACGCAACCGGCGGTTTTGGAGACCGCTGCTCTACCGTTGAGCCACTCCCCTAAATACTTTATAGTGTGCAAGATATTTCAAATCGTAATAATTAATTAAATAGAAAATTTAATGAAAATCTCTTGCAACTTTATTGCTTTAATATTATAATGTAACAAGCAAAATTTGTCAATTACTTACAGCAACTTGTAATTAAAAATTTAGGAGTAAAGTGAAAAAAGTAACTATCTATACTGACGGCGCTTGTTCGGGGAACCCCGGTATCGGCGGTTGGGCAGCAGTGCTAATTTACAACGGAATACCAAAAGAGATAAGCGGCTATGACAAAAGTACAACTAATAACCGTATGGAATTGTTTGCAGTAATTCAAGCATTGCGCTGTTTAAACCAATGTTGCGAATGCGAGATATTTACCGATTCGCAATATGTGGCTGACGCATTTAACAAGGACTGGATAACGGCGTGGCAAAAAAATAATTGGAAAACCGCTTCTAAAAGCGAAGTAAAAAACGTTGATTTGTGGCGAGCGCTGTTGTATGAAGTAAACAAACATAACGTTAAATTTGTAAAGGTTAAAGGGCATGCGGATGTCGAGCTGAACGAGCGTTGCGACAAACTTGCCCGCGGCGAAGTGGAACGGTATCAAAAAATTGTAAGTGAAAATGCTTGAATTGAAAAATCAACGTGCGTTGCAATGAAAAATATAAGAGAAAATGGATATAAAAGTTTTGATGTATTAAGTGGTTTTATATTTAGTAAAATTTTGCAAAGCATTTAATACTTTTTATATTGTAATATATTAATTCTGTATAAACTAAAAACTCCCTTGATATTAAAACAGGGGAGTTTTGTCGTTCAGTAAAATATGGTACTAACATTAATACTTACGGTAAAGGAAGTAATAAGCGGAAACAGAAGTAGGAAGCAGTATTGCAATACCTACCGGAATTAATATTTTAACGGAAATAGATTGCGGATCGGTTAATGATTTGCCGTCAATCGCACTAAATCCTACTGCGCAGAGAACAATTATTAGCGCAATGACTGCTGTGACTATAATTGCAACTTTAAAATTAAAAGCAGGTTTATCCTTGCGGGTCGGGTCGATTATTGCGTGTATCGAAAAAGCAATAGGAACAACCAACAGTGCGCCTAACGTAATGACAAACGGCGACCAATTGGAGTTAAACGTTAACGCAAGTATGCCAAAATATATAAATGCCAATGCATAAGTAATCCAGGAAGTTTCGCATAAAACTTTTGCCAAAGGGATTAGCATTTTCGATTTGTATACTGCCGTAGCGTGATTATATATTCTTACGCGTATGCCTTCCTTAGCAAAACTGTCTGCAACTTCCTCTAAACCGGTGGGAGCGCCTTCGTAGTACGTTTGAGCGGTAGTGTCGGCAGTTTTATCGACGTTTTCAAGCTGATCGCCTATGACATTCAACAAAACGTGTTGGTAGTTTTCGCCTTCGTCGTGGCTAACGCTATCGCGGTGTGCAACTTCACGTGCGCGTTCTTCAAAGTTTTTGATAAAAACATCGGCATTTTCTTGGTTGACGTCAAAACGCGACTTGTCGTTAGGAACTACGGTTTTTTCTTCCTGTTTGACAATCTGGTCTTCTACAACAATAACTTGTTGGAAATCGTCAACTTCATCATTTTCGGTCACGACGTCTTTTGTGGATATTTCATCTTCCGCTGTTTGAACCGCAACGTCATTGTTATCTTGCTGAGCGCCCATAAGTTCGCTGAGACGTCTGGCTATTTCGTCTTGCTCGTCGAGAGACGATTTGAGAGGATTTCCCTTGTTTTTGCGGCGAGTACTCTTGCGACCGAACAAAGGCGTCACGTCATTTTGGGTGACGTCGGTGGTGGCAGCGTCCGAATCGACAAGATCGTCCATTACCGCTTTTTGAAACGTCCATTCGGACATAAAACGCTCATAGTTTTCTTTGCCGTTTTTAGTAATTTTGTAATAGCGGCGGCGTCCGCCGTTAGAACTTTCGCCCCAATAGGACACAATTAAATCGTCTTCTTGCAGACGTCGTAGATAAGCGTAAAGCGTTGGCTGCTTTACTTCGTATTTGTTTGAAGTTTTTTTCTTTATTTCTTTGGCGAGTTCGTAACCGTATTTATCGTTTTCGTACAATGCGCTTAAAATGATGGTTTCGATATTGCCTTTAAGAAAAGTAAAGTCTGCGCCCATAATATGCTCCTTATGTAAAATATTGTAGAATATTAGTTACTTTTTGTCAATAATTTATAATACTATTACTGACATAGTGTATCATTTTTGCGCTAAAAGACAGTATTTTTCCCAATAATTCATACTTAGACAAATTAATTGCGTCAAAATAAGGCAAAATATGGGTATGCGAGTAGTTGTGACAAAAACATTTAGAAATATTGTAAAAATGCAATACAAGAACGACGCTTTATATGTAACGGCAAATATATTTGTGACGCGTAAGCGGCTAAAACAAATAATAGCGGAACACGCTGAATGGATTAACAGCAAGCGCACACCTAAAAGCGGTTCGGATGTTAATACAGTTAAAACAGAAGAAAAGCAACCAGTAAGCAGCGTTTGCGACAAAGCATTCGATCAGCAGCAACTTGTTAAAGATATTTTTTCGGGGCGCAAGACGCTGATATTAGGTGACGTTGTGTCGGTGGAATCGGGTGCATCTGCAAAAACATACTTAGACGGCAATGTGCTTTATATTTCGGAAAAAAATTATATCGACCGCGAATTGCGCATAAAAGCAATTAAGACGTACTTAAAGAAAATTGCATTTTTGTTTGTGGCAAGCGAGGTGTCGACCTTTGGTACAAGCGTATCCCTGTGCCCGCAAAAAATTGAATTTAAAGATATTTCGGACTGCTGGTGCAAGTGTTCGTTGGCTACACAAAAAATTTTGTGTTTTGACTATCGAATAACGCAGCTTCCGCAAAATTTGCGTTTTTATGTCATAGCGCATGCTTTTGCTCACTTTAAATTCACAACTCACGATGAAAATTTTTGGAATTATGTTTCCAATGCCGTGCCGCATTACATAAATCTCGACAAACAACTAGAATCGTACGACTTTTTGAAAGATTTATAGCTAGATTTAATTAGAATTTGACATAGCAACGTGAAAATATAACACTTAAAAGTTCAGGCGGCGTTATGTGCGGTTATTCGGCGTAACTATGGCGCATAGCGCACAATGTCTTCAAGCGGTTATGTCTAGGTACGGCAAGCGACTGAAAATGTAATGTATGCCAAAGGAAGTTTAACAAAGTATAAACAATTGCGTCGGCATAACATTTTAAATATACTGTCGAGCGCCTAGTTATGAGTGCAATAATTTCGCAAACAAATTAAGTTACAATAAAATTAATGCGTACCGAACCGATACGCATTTTTGTCTTTTGTATATTTATAATTTATCTTTAGTAAAATCAAAATTTTTTTATGCAACCTATAACTTTGCCGATAATAGTAGGAGTGTCATCGGCATGTATAACAATATCGTCCATATCGTAGTTTTCGGGATGTAAAACTAAATGGGGGTATGTTGCTTTAAGACGCTTTACGGTTGCCGTATTTTGCCACAGTGCAACGATAATTTCACCTATATCGGCAGAATTTTGTTTGTGAACTATGACGTAGTCGCCGTTAGTGATGCCGACATTAATCATACTATCGCCTTCTACGCGCAGCATATATAAGTCTCCGCTATTAAAAAAATCTTGCGGCAAAGGATATTCGCCTTCAATATTTTCAAAAGCAAAAATGCCCTGTCCTGCGCTTACTGTACCGACCAACGGAACATAATTGGATTTTGCCCGCGTTTTATTAAGCGAAACAGAACGTTTTTTGTTTCCGTCTTGCTTGATTAAACCGCTTGAACGTAATTTTTCCAAATAGTAGTGTACTGTTGAAGTTGATTTTATGGAAAATTTTTCACCGATTTCGCGGACAGACGGCGGATAATTATTGTCTTCGGTAAAAGTTTCTATAAAGTTGTAAATTTCTTCTAAACGTTTATCACCTTTTTTCATATGAATATTTTAACATATATTTTAAAAAAAAGCAATAGAAAAATGAAAATTTTGTTCTAAAATTAAGATGTGTTAGTGGAAAGTATTCTTGAAAATGCGAAAGTACAATACAATATGTCAATAATAGTATCACTAACTTGTCAAATTATAATATAATCAGCGAATAAATTGACATACCGCTTTAAAACTGTAATTCTTGCCTTGCCGCAAGTGTCGCTATATACTATGTCGCAGGTTACAGCATACTTATTTAGCAAGGGCAAAATCCTGTAAGTTTGATCGAGTTCAAATTCGACAGTAATGACGGAATACTGAGTCATAACATAATCGGCAATTCTGTCACGCAACACATCGATATTTTTGCCCGTAAGCGCCGAAACAAATACCGCGGGACAGTTGTCAATATCCGGCAGCATATATTTGCCGTATTCTAATTTATCGCATTTGTTATAAACGCGCATTAACGGTGCAGTAGTGTTAAGTTCGGCAAGAGTACGTTCGGTAACTTCAATATGCTTTGCAACGTTAGGATCCGAGACGTCACAAACATTTAACAACAAATCAGCAGTAGCGACTTCTTCCAGCGTCGATTTGAACGCATTTAATAGCGTGTGCGGAAGTTCGTTAATAAAGCCGACGGTATCGCAAATTAAAGTCTCGATGCCGTTATCTAATTTAAATTTACGGACAGTCGTGTCGAGAGTTGCAAATAATTTGTCGTCAGCATATATGTCGTAACCTGTTAACCCGTTAAATAGCGTAGACTTTCCGGCATTAGTATAGCCCACAAGCGCTATCACGAATTTATCGTTTTCGGTGCGGTTTTTGCGCGTAAGATTGCGTCGCTTTTCGATATCTGCAAGTTCCTGACGGAGCTTGTATATGCGTTCGCGGGCAATGCGCTTGTTTGTTTCCAACTTCGTTTCGCCGGGACCGCGCGTTCCTATACCTGCGCCTTGACGGGAGAAATCCCCTTCGGGCTTTGTGGCCAAATTGTACGAAAGCTGCGCAAGTTCTACCTGCTTTTTGCCTTCGGCAGAAGTGGCGCGCAAAGCAAAAATATCCAGAATGAGATCAAATTTATCTATAACGTCGCATTCAAATTGCTTTTTTAATGTTGCTCGCTGTGTAGAATTTAGATTGCACGAAAAAATTACTACGTCAACCTTGTCGTCTTCACAGTTAAATAGTTTAATTGCTTGTGCAATTTCGTCAAGTTTACCTTTGCCAACCACAGTATTAGCATCAATTGTATTGCGTTTTTGAGAACAGTTTAATACAATTTTGCCCTGAGCCGTAGATATTAGTTCGCGAAGCTCGTACAAATCCTGTGCGGAGTTAGAATCGGGCAATTCCACATATACAAGAGCAACATTTTCTTCTTTAATTTTACTCATTACTTTCCTTATCGTTTTTTATATCGTCAACATTGCTACGTAGCTTGACTTTTGTAGATGCATTACGCCGAATATCGTCAGTGATAGCAGCATAGTGACGTTTTGTAGTATTAACGTCTTTGTGTCCCAAAACATCTGCCACAACATAGATGTCGCCCGTACTTCGATACAACTGAGTGCCGTAGGTTGATCTTAACTTATGCGGCGTGATATGTTTAAGCGGTGTAGCAACAGCACTGTATTTTTTAACTATATTTTCCACTGCGCGAGTAGTTATCCGCTTTTTTTGCAACGATAAAAATAGTGCAGGCTCGCTTTTTAGCGTTTTATCCGCCGTGCGTAGGCGATAGTAATCGTACAAATAGCCTGCAACCTCGTCCGAAAAATAAAGAATAACGCGTGCGCCGCCCTTACGGGTAACTACAAAACTCAAATCTTTAAAGTTGACGTCGTTTACATCTATGCCTACAAGTTCGCTAACGCGAATGCCTGTTCCCAACAGTAAACTCACTATAGCTAAATCGCGAAGACGGGTATTTTCCTGATATTTCTGCTGACGCGGACTTAACCCCTCGCCCGTATCGACAACATCAAGCATCGCGCCGATTTCGTCGCCTTCCAATCGGATTATTTCCTTATCTCTCAATTTAGGAGTATCAACAGATGCGGTCGGGTTAAAACGTATTTCCTGTTTTTTTTCAAAATATTTTATTAAAGAACGTATGGCTGCAAGCTTGCGTCCTTTTCCGCGCGCGCTGTTTTTTACAATGTTACCGTTAGAGTCACGATATATTTCTACATAATTAAGATAGGCTTCGATTTCGTAGGGGGACAAATTTTCAATGTCGACAGTGGAAATGTCGGTGGTGCTTTTGCCTTTAAGCCTATGAATCTTAGTTACCAGATAATTGAAAAAAGTCCTAATGTCGTAGGCGTAATTCAATCTGGTAAGAGTGGTTGTCGTTGACGAAATCCCGACAAAATATTCCCTGCAAAAGTCGGGCAGGTCGTTATCTAATATCTTTTCAAGTTTTTCGACGTTATCTGCGTCGCGTTTATCCACATAAGTATTACTCATAACACTATTTTACTCCAAATCTATTCGCAAAGCAACCGATTTTTGTGATTTTTGCGAATAATTTTATCGATCCGAATGCCGCTGCAGCAGAAACACACACTTATCCACATTGTAATATCTATTCGCAAAAGGATAGTTTTGCGAATAGATAGCGGTTAAAAACGGGGCTGCGGAAGGGGTTTTGACTAAAACTAGGCTTCTTAGCTGTATAAGCTATTTAAACCGGCAATTATCGAACAAACGTAAATGGCCGTCAACCGCACATTGCGCAGGGACGCACGCATTGACGCTTGCGTTGTTTGGCGTTTTGCGTCCGGGCGATACCGTTTTGTCTGTAACCGGCGAACCTTACGATACTTTAAATGATGTTATTCGCAAACAAAATATAGGCAGTTTGGCTGATTTCGGTATTAAATTCGAGTGTATCCCCTTAGTGAACGGGCTTGTAGATTTTGTCGCTGTCAAAAAGTACATTTCGAAACACAAAGCTAAAATGATTTATATACAGCGTTCGCGCGGTTACGCTTGGCGTCTCATAATATGGTATTGTAAAATTTGCCGGATTGCTCATAAATCCGTTCCAAAATAGTCGAACTATAACGTGTAGTTAATCGTAATTATACGTACTTAAAACTCGGTGCGTATTTTATTATATCGTACACGAATATAATCTCACGCGAATTATTACTTTATTGCGTGATACGATGTAATAACGCTTGTTGAACGTAGTTAGTTGTAGTTAAGAGCCGTTAAACTTAATTACATATGTTATTATAGAAAAGCAATTAAAATTATTCAATTTCGTCGATGTTATCGATTAAAATATCGGTTATGTCTTCTTCGCACAAAATTTTAGACATAACTTGTTTTTGTCTTTTAGCTATTAAGCATTGTTGCTTATATGATGTGATATTGCCGCACGACGGACATTTGTACACATAGGACGTCTCGCAAAGCGTTCCTTCACTATAAAAAATAGTTATATTAAAAGGTCGACTAATGATAAACTTATCCACTTCGGTAGTATTCTTGACTTTTTGCTTTGTAAGCTTTTCGCCGCAGCGGCAACAAAACATTTTGCGAAAAATCATTCCGCAAGGAATGTGCATTGAATAATATTTTACCATTTTTAAATATCTTCCGTTATCAAAATATAAATCAGCCTATCGTTTCGAGAACTTTTTCCAAAGCACAAATACCGTGCTCCAATGTTAGTCCGCCTTGAAGATAGGCGATGTACGGTTCGCGAATCGGTCCGTCGCAGCTAAGTTCTATTGACGACCCTTGCACAAAACAACCGGCAGCCATAATAATTTCGTCATTATACCCCGGTTGTGCCCAAGGAATTGGCGCAACATACCCGTCAACGGGCGATACGGACTGAATAGCCTGACAGAATTTTACAAGATTGTCCGCACTGCCGAGTTTCACCGAACAAACTATATCGCCCAAGTGGTCGTCTAATTTAGGCAAAACTTCGTAGCCAAGTTCGCTTAAAGCCGCAGAAAAAAGCATACAAGTTTTTAAAGCCTGATTGACTACGTGCGGCGCATTAAAAATGCCTTGGTAAAAAAGTCTGTATCCGTCTGTATACGAACCGACTTCGCTGCCTATCGAAGGGGATGTTAGCCTGCCCGCCACCAAGTCAATTAAATCGGCGCGTCCGACAATGTAACCGCCCGTAGGCGCAATTCCGCCGCCGATATTTTTTATAAACGATCCTGCGCACATATCACAGCCGACTTGCGTGGGTTCAAGCGTTTCGACAAATTCGCCATAGCAATTGTCGCACATTATAACACTATCGGGCGTAAATTTACGGACAAACTGACAAACTTCACCGATTTGTTCAATTGATAATGCCAGTCGCCAAGCATAACCGCGCGAACGCTGTATATAAATCATTTTAACTTTGTGTTTCGAAATGTACTTTTTGACAGCGTCAAAATCCACAAGTCCGTTCACTAAGGGGATCCACTCGAATTTAATACCGAAATCAGCCAAACTGCCTATATTTTGTTTGCGAATAACGTCATTTAAAGTATCGTAAGGTTCGCCGGTTACGGACAAAACGGTATCGCCCGGACGCAAAACGCCAAACAACGCAAGCGTCAATGCGTGCGTCCCTGACGCAATGTGCGGGCTGACAATAGCTTGTTCCGCGCCGAATATGTCTGCCAGCACTTCGCATAGAGTGTCGCGTCCGACGTCGTCAAGTCCGTAACCGCTTGTTCCGTTAAAATGCCGTAACGAAACTTTATTTTTTGCAAATGCGTCTAATACCTTTTTTTGATTTGCAATAGATACGGCATTCAATTCATTAAATTTATTTTCGGTAAGTTTTAACGCTGCTTGCACTGCTTTATTCATTGTAATCGCTCCTTTGACTATATTATGTTTGTCATAGTATAGTATAAAATGGCATTTTTAATAATAATATTCAATATTTTAAGTAAATTACTGCATTTAAACACAGTTTCTCGTTGTTGTATCAACATACGATATATTCATTATACTTTGCCTTTGTATATTTTCAATCCAAAGAGTTCAAGATATCATCTGTAATTTCCGAAACGGATTTGCATTCAACATCTATATATTTAAATACGTCCATTTTTTTAAAGTACGTAATTTGCCGCTTGGCATAATGCCGCGTGTTAATCTTAATTTTGTCAACAGTTTCACTCAAATCAACGCTGCCGCGCAAGTATTCAATTATTTCCTTGTACCCTATTGCTTGAAAAGCCGACGTGTCACACACACCGTACTTATTTACCAAAGTTTTCACTTCGTCCACAAGCCCTAAATCAATCATTTTGTCTACGCGACTATCTATTTGAGTATACAGACTGTCGCGGGAGCGTTCTAACACAAACAATTTCAAGTTGTATTTAGCCTCGGCATTTCGCCATACCCCACGAGACAAACTTGCGCCGCTTTCCGCAATCTCTACTGCACGCAAAACCCTTTGGGGGTTGTTCAAGTCTATCGAACCGTATGTTTCGGCATCCAACTGCTTTAATCTGTCGCACAAAGCATCCAATCCTTGCGTATCCAATATTGCGCGCAATTCTTTCCGTCTTGTTTCCTTTAAATTACCGAATTCCGGCGGATATATAAGACTGTCAAAATAAAATCCTGTACCGCCGACAACGACAGGTACAGTATCCATACGGTCAATTATTTGCGACGCCTGTAGTTGATACAAAAACGACGAATAATTATCGCAAGGTTCAACAATATCAATCATATGATGAACAATACCGCACGTTTCACAAGCATTAATCTTAGCAGTGCCTATATCCATCCCCTTGTAAATCTGCATAGAATCAGCAGAAACTATTTCGCTGTTCAGTCTTTGCGCAAGTTTCACACCAACGGCAGATTTCCCCACAGACGTCGTGCCCGTTATGCCTATAATGGTCTTCATACGTCACACAATCCTTTTAAACGCTTTTTCTATCTGCCGCTTAGTGTACACTATCGAAACCGGCCTTCCGTGCGGACATTGCATAACGCCGCGTTCAAAAACTTCCTTTAATATGTACTTGATTTCGTATTCGTTAAGACAATACCCCGCTTTGACCGCTGCCTTACAAGCCTTTTGCGCAATTTTTTCTACGCGCAGGGACTTGTCATCTATTTTAAATTCATCAACGCTGCCAAGCAAGTACTGAACAAATTCGCTCATTCTTGCGCCTGACAGCATTGTATCTACCGCTTTAATACGATACGTATTAGGTCCAAACTGCTCAACTTCAACGCCTGCTTGTTTTATCAAGTCGATATTTTCGTCAATGAATATAGATTCGTCTTCCTTAACGTGAAAAACATACGGAAACATCAAAGGTTGCATAGATCTCGGAGCAAGCAAATACCTGTCAAACAATATCCTTTCGTGCGCGGCGTGCTGATCAACCAAAATAATTTTGTCGTCGATTTCCAATATTAAATAAGTTTTGAACGCAGCGCCCAGTATACGCGTGCGACTGTACAAATCTTCACCGACATTGTCTTCCTTTGCCAACGGGGGCAGCATTGACTCAATTTGCTGTTCAGCCGTCTGCTGCTGAGATTGTACTTTTGCCCGCTTTTGGGAAACCGCTTGCGTTTCATCATCAGCAAACCCCATTTTCTTACGCATCTTTTCGACCGACAACTCACTGTTCATTTGCTCGGCAAAACGCAGAAACTCCGCTTCCTTATCAATCGCTTCGGTGGCTTGCTCGATTTCCTTTACATCCGCCGTTTGATCGGGATTCATCACTTCAAAATCAAACTTATCGAATAAATTGCCTAATTTTATAGAGTTTTGTTCACGAATCTTAAACTGCTCGGACACTTCCTGTGCAGTCGGACGAGTTACATCCACGCCGATACGCTCATTGAGACGCGCTTCCTTGTACATAGTAAGGTTACCTTCAACCGCGCGGAAAAATGCTCCGCAAACCGACTTCAAGTCAGAAAACCGCACTTCGGTCTTTTTGGGGTGAACGTTTACGTCAACCATATCGCAAGGCATATCTATATTAAGTACAAAAAACGGATATTTGCGCGTCATCAAATATGGCTTATATGCTTGGAATATTGCCGCAGATACATTGGTATCTTCCACAAGCCTGCCGTTTACAGACAGTGTTTGATAATTACGGTTAGCTTTGGCATACTCAGGCGCCCCTATATAACCGTAAATTTTATAGTAGCCTTTATTGTAATCAACGGAAATACAGTTTTCAACACAATTACTGCCGTAAATAGCAAATATTGCTTCCTTTAATCCTGCGCCATTGGATTGATATACCGTTTCACCGTCCAATGTGTAGATTACTTCCAATGTAGGATTTGTCAAAATAAGCCTTGCAACGTATTTAGTAATGCTCATACTTTCGTATCGCATAGACTTCAAAAATTTTTTACGTGCAGGCATATTGTAAAACAAATCGCGCACTTCAATTTTAGTGCCGACATTTGCAGATACATATTGCTTGCCGACTACCGTGCCGTTTTCAATCGTTGCAGAAATGCCTGCATCGGTGTCGACATACCGCGTTGTTAATTTGACTTTTGACACTGCGCTTATACTGGATAACGCTTCGCCGCGAAACCCCAAAGTTTCAATTGCCGACAGTTCATCGCTTGTAGTCAATTTACTTGTTGCGTGCTTGTAAAACGCCAAACTAACGTCTTCTTCGCGTATTCCGCAACCGTTATCGGATACGGAAATCAAATCGATTCCGCCGCCTTTAACATCTATTGCAATTCGGGTGGCGCCCGCGTCTATACTGTTTTCGACAAGTTCTTTTAGCGCACCGGCAGGTGTTTCCACAACTTCGCCTGCGGATATTTTGTTGAAAACTTCCGGTTTTAGTACTTTGATATTGTTAGCCATTACTTAACCCTTTTTACCAATGTGTTTAATATATCAAACGCTTCAATCGGCGAAACTTTATTGATATCGATATCACGCAAAATAGCGGCAACTTCCTGCGCTGCCTTATTAAGTTGACGTTGCTGCAATACATTGTCGTTCGTTATTTTGTCCAAATTAAAGCTTATATTGCTGTTTTCCAAAAGCGCGACAATTTCCTTTGCGCGACCGCACACTTCGCTTGGAACTCCCGCAAGCGCAGCAACTTCGATACCGAAACTCTTGTTTGCGCCGCCGCGCGCAATTTTATGCAAAAACACAACGCTGCCGTTATATTCCTTGACAGTTACGCGGTAATTTTTTACGCCGTCAACACGCCCTTCTAAATCGGTCAATTCGTGATAATGCGTAGAAAATAACGTTTTGGCGCAGATGTTTTTTGATACATACTCCATAACCGCCCACGCAATAGACAGACCGTCAAACGTTGAAGTTCCGCGCCCTACTTCGTCAAGAATGATCAGGCTTTTAGATGTAGCGTTATTCAATATGTTTGCAACTTCCACCATTTCCACCATAAAAGTACTTTGATTCAGTTGCAAGTCGTCATTTGCGCCGACACGTGTAAATATTTTGTCGACAATAGGTATTTCGGCAGTTTTTGCGGGGACAAACGAACCTATATGCGCCATAAGGGTTATCAAAGCAACCTGACGCATAAAGGTGCTTTTGCCCGCCATATTCGGCCCTGTAATTATCATAGTGCGGTTATCGCCCGTATCCAGATGCGTATCGTTGGCAATAAAATTGTCCCGCTTGACATACGATTCTACCAACGGATGACGACCTTCGATAATATTTAACACCGAGTCGGACGTATTGATTTTGGGTCTGCAATATCCGTTTGCTTCAGCAACTTTTGCAAGAGACAGCAAGCAATCCAATGCCGCAACAGCCTGCGCGGTTTGCTGCATAGCAGGAATATACTGCAAAAGTTCGGTACGCAACTTTTCAAAAAGCGTCTTTTGCAGTTTGATTTTCTTCTCATAGGCGTTTAGCATTTTTTCTTCCAATTCTTTAAGCTCAGGACTAACAAAACGTTCGCCGCCCACCGTCGTTTGCTTGCGGATAAAATTACTAGGCGCAAGATGCAGCATTGAATTCGTTATTTCGAAATAGTATCCGAAAACCTTGTTATAGCCGAGTTTTAAATTTTTAATGCCTGTACGCTCGCGCTCGACTTCCTCCAACGCGGAAATTTTTGCGCTGCCGTGTTCGGTCAATTCAAACAACTCATCTAATTCGGCATCGAAACCGTGTTTAATGTAATCGTTGTCTTTAACTACTTGCGGTGCTTCTTCCTCTATTGCACGCTCCAATAAGTCTGCAACTTGGTCAAACGGATCTATCGAATTATATATATCATTAACAATTTTGCTCTTAAAACCTGTAATTTGCTGCTTAATTTTAGGTAAAGCGTACAGTGAACGTTTTAGAGATATACAATCCTTGGGAGTTACGTTATCATAAGCTATTTTACCTAAAATTCTTTCGATATCGTAAACTCCGCGCAAAATTTCGGATAACGACGAACGAACGATTATGTTTCGGTAAAGTTCTTCAACACCGTCTAAACGTGCGTTTATTTGCGATGCTTTTTGCAGCGGTCTGTCCAACCAATCGGCGAGTGCACGCGCACCCATGCCGGTTACGGTTTTATCCAACAGCCACAACAAACTGCCTTTTCGCTTGCTGTCGCGATAGGATACGGTAAGTTCCAAATTTCTGCGCGTCTTAACGTCGATAGACATATACTTATTTTTGTCTTCGAATTTAGGAGTTTTAAGGTGCGGCAAATCACGCTTTTGCGTAGACACCAGATATTCCAACAATCCGCCCAAAGCAATTACTGCGTGATGTTTACTTTGCAAACCGAAACCTTCGACAGTGGCAACATTGTAGTGACTTAAAACACGCTCGGCGGCATTGTTTTTGCTATAACTGCTTTCTTCAAAGGAATAAAACTGCGGCAAATACCCCGCTTTTACACAATCAAAACTTACCGATATATCTGCGGCTTGCTTGTTAGATATTATTTCCGACGGTTTGTAACTGACCAAAAATTCCTGCAAAGATTGCAAATCCGCAATGCCGCGAAATTCCGTAACGACAACATCGCCTGTTGTTAAATCGCACAATGCAACGCCGATATTTGTATTAACATATACCGACGCTATATAATTGCTACGCGTTTCTTCCAAAAGACCGCTGTCCATAACCGTACCGGCTGTTATAACGCGCACCACGTCACGCTGAACCAGTTCCTTTCCCTTAGGCTCGGACAATTGTTCACAAATTGCAACCTTTTCGCCTGCCGCTAGTAACTTGGCGACATAAGTATCTACCGCATGATAAGGCACGCCGCACATAGGCGCGCGTTCTTCCAGTCCGCAATTTTTACCCGTAAGCGTCAAATCCAATATTCTGCTTGCACGTTCGGCGTCTTCGAAAAACATTTCATAAAAATCACCGAGACGGTAAAGCAGTATGCAGTCGCCGTACTGTTCCTTTGTATCGCAATAGTTGCGCATCATCGGCGACAACTTATCCTTGTTTATAATCAATCTATCTTTGCCTGTCATTCTTCCTCCGTAACAATCCTGCCCCACAATGTTGCAGACTTGGCTTTTTCTATCTGTACGGTAACAAATTGTCCCACATACGACTCGTCGCACTTAAAGTTGACAAGTCTTCCGCTTTCGGTACGTCCGCACATTGTGTTAGCATAGTGATTATTCGCACCTTCCACCAGTACCTCATATTTGTTATTAATCATAGCGGCGCTAATTTCCTTAGTTACTTCGTTTTGACAAGCAAGCAGCCGCGTTATGCGGTCACGCTTGACTTCGTAAGGAATTTGATCAGGCATCGAATATGCCGGCGTACCTTTCCTACGCGAATAGATGAAACAAAATGCCGAACTGTATTTTGCTTGTTTTACCAAGTCCAATGTGTCCAAGAAGTCTTGTTCGGTTTCACCGGGGAAACCTACCATAATATCGGTTGTAATCCCCGCATTCGGCAGCTTTTGACGGATTTTTTGAATTAGATTCAAGTAGTCGTCCCTTGTATAACGGCGATTCATCCGTTTCAAAATTTCGGTACTGCCGCTTTGTACGGGCAAGTGAATATTATTGCAAATATTAGGATATTTCGCCACCACGTCAATAACTTCCTGCGACAGATCCTTTGGGTGGGACGTCATAAAACGCAAGCGGAACTTACCCGGCAATTCGCCAATGTTTTTAAGCAATGTAGGGAAATCCTCGCCGTCGGGCAAATCGTGTCCGTACGAATTAACGTTTTGTCCCAACAAAGTTATTTCCTTATACCCTTCGGAAAGTAACGTTTTAACTTCCGTCATTATGTCCGACAACGGGCGACTGCGTTCGCGACCGCGTACATAGGGAACTATACAGTAAGTACAAAAATTGTTGCAACCGTAATTGATATTTACCCAAGCATTAGGATAACTGGTACGGGATTGGTTAAAGTCTTCTTCCGCATATTGTTCGAAATCGACTTTAACGCAATGTTTACGGCGTTTAGCGTCCTGCACGGCATCTTTTAACGAATTGAGATTGGACGTTCCTAAGATTATATCGACAAACGGATAGCTTTCACGGATTTTTTGAGCGACTCCGTCTTGCTGAGACATACAACCGCATACGACAACTATCATATCGGGATTACGCATTTTAACTTTTTTCAAAGCGCCTATATGTCCGTAGATTTTTTGTTCGGCGGTTTCGCGTATACAGCAAGTGTTAAATACCACTATATCCGCTTCGTCCTGAACGGACGTTGCAACGTACCCCATTCCTTCCAATATACCGGCAATCTTTTCCGAATCGTGCACATTCATTTGACAGCCGTAAGTATGTATAAAGTATTTCATTATTTCCTCATTATCAAATTAAACCGACATATACTGTAAATCGGCATAATACTACATATAAATACATTTTACTATTTATTGAATTTTTTTTCAAGGAAAATAAATATAAAAAAGCAAATCACAAACAATAATAAGTGATATGACTAAAAAAATAGTAAAAATTATCTCAATAATCTGCGCCGCAGTACTTATTTGCGGAATTCTGACAGGCGTTATATATTTTGTTAAATGGCAAAAAAGCAGCGACTACGTTAAGTTTGACAAAAAACGGCTTAACGAAGTTTACACGTCGCTAACTATTTTGGATGACAACGGCAAACAGTTAAATGAACCGTTGTATCTTTACGACTATAAGCAAACCCCGTTGGACGCTTTACACGACTACACTTATATGGCATTCGTATCGGTTGAAGACAAGCGTTTTTACAAGCATAACGGCATTGACTATAAGCGTGTTGCAGGCGCAATGCTGCACAACCTAAAAAGCGGCGGATACAAAGAAGGCGCTTCAACGATAAGTCAGCAATTAATTAAAAATACACATTTAAACAACAATAAAACGCTATCGCGTAAAGCAAACGAAATGCTGTTAGCGCGTGAATTGGAAAAGAATTACAGCAAACACGACATTTTAGAAATGTATCTTAACACAATTTACTTTGGCAGAAACGCTTACGGGATCGAATCGGCTTCAAACGTGTATTTCAACAAAAGCGCAAAAGACTTGACCGTATCTGAAAGCGCAATACTTGCAGGAATGATTAAGGCGCCAAATAATTACGCTCCTGATAAAAATGCAGACAAGTGCCGCACTCGCCGCAACAGCGTACTTAAAATAATGTACGAACAAAACGTTATAGACGAAACTCAATACAATAATGCCCTATCGGACGAAATAACATACCGTCCGCAAGCTGTAAGCACAGACAAATCCTACGGATATCACGTAATGCGCGAAGCGTGCAAATTGCTGAATATGACGCCTATGCAGCTTGCTCAATCGAATTTTGTAATAGAAACGTACTGCAATCCCACTGTTCAAGCCGAACTGCAAAAACTTGTAAATAACGACAACACAACAGATAAAAACGGCAACAAGGCAGACATCGCGTGCGTTGTGACGGACAATAACGGCGGTATTATTGCTTGCTATACGCGAGGAGATAACTACGCCAATCCGCGTCAAGCGGGTAGTACTTTAAAACCGATTGCGGTTTACGGACCTGCGCTTAACGAACGCATTATAACGCAAGCATCCCCTGTATTGGACGAAGAAACAAATTTTAACGGCTACAAACCGTCAAATGCAGGCGGATATAACGGTTGGACAACAATTAAGTATTCGGTTGCAAAAAGTTTAAACGTTCCCGCCGTAAAAACTTTAAATGCGTTAACTATTGCAACTGCGGAAAAATACCTTAACAAAATGGGGATCGACGGCGAGCAAAACTTGTCGCTTGCGCTAGGCAACACCGCAAACGGAACGGATATATTTACGCTTACAAAATGTTACGAAACGCTCGCCAAGGGCGGCACCTGCGATGAAGTGCGACTTATAAAGAATATTTATAGCGAAAACGGAGTGATATATTCGCGCAAACACGAGCAACAACAGGTATACTCCCCTGCTGCAAGTTATTTAATGACGGATATGCTTTTAAATGCAGTAACTAACGGAACCGCCAAAGGACTGAAAAACAATTTATATCAAATAGCAGCCAAGACGGGAACAGTTGGAAACAGCAACGGAAACAGCGACGCCATTATTGCAAGCTATACTACTGCAAACACCGTCGTTACTTGGTATAGCGGCGATTTGCCCAATAGCGTAAACGGTTCGACTGCTCCTTGCAACTTTACAAAAACACTGTTAAACAAAATGTATGCCAATAATACGCCGAGTGATTTTTCGCCGCAAAACGGAATCGTTGCTTTAAAACTAGATAAAGACAGTTTATACAATAATCAAAAACTGTTAATAAGCGACGATGGTGAAAAGTTTTTATTCGATAGCGTCAACCGCCCCAAAGAATATTTAGAAAAAGTAAATTACAATTATACTTTAAACGTATCGTCCGAAAATAATAACGTAACCGTAGTATTACCGCAAATTGAAATGGGCGAATGGCAACTTTATAAAATTGCGGACGGGCGCAAGACTATGCTAGCAGTAAATAACGGCCTTTACAGCGAAACGATAAAAAACGACCAAGAATACTTTGCTGAATTAATTATAAACGGCAAGTGTGCATACACTACGTCAAAGGTTAAAATTGCCTATTTAAAACAACGCGAACAAGACGATACTCCGCCGTCGATTTTAGACTTTTGGTATCTAAAATAACAGCCGAATATATTTGCTAATAAAATTGAGCAGCAAACTTCACAGTATGTTTCTCACGAGATTGCTAAAAGCACGCAATTTAAATTTGACTGAGTATTAGATTTATGCAATAAAAGTAACTAAAAAATGCCGATTTTTAATGAAATCGGCATTTTTTAATATACTATGTCAAAAATAGTATATGTTTTGCAAGTAAAAAATATGTTAATCGATTGTTACGGTTTCGATATTTTGCAAAGCATTATTAACCAATGTTTCAACGTCTAATGCGCTTTCAACCTTTTCGACAGCAGACAAACGGGGCTTAGTAACAGGACGTTTCGGTAAAAATATCGTACAGCAATCTTCATACGGCAAAATAGACGTTTCAAAAGCACCTATCCGTTGAGAAATTTCAATTATCTCATCCTTATCAAAACCTATCAGCGGACGGAAAACGGGAATAGTAGTCACCGAATTAGTACTTGTAATGCTTTCCAAAGTTTGGCTTGCAACTTGCCCTAAACTTTCGCCCGTAATAACCGCGCCTAAGCCTGTGTTTTTGGCAATACGCTCGGCAATGCGCATCATAAAACGACGCATTATCGTTATCATATATTCTTCGGGGCATTTTTCGTGTATCGCTGTTTGGATTTCGGTAAAACTTACTACATCGACGGTCATACGCAACGTATATTTTTTGACAATTTTTGCCAGATCCAAAACCTTTTGGCGAGCCTGCATACTTGTGTAAGGAAAACTGTGAAAATGCACTGCCCTAAGCGACATACCGCGCTTTGCCATCATATACGCCGCAACAGGACTATCGATACCGCCCGACAGCATAACAATGCCTTTGCCGCCTGTTCCAACAGGCATACCGTTTACCGCTTTGATAACTTCGCTAAAAACAAACGTTTTGCCGTTTTCGCGAATATCAATATTAACGGTATGGTCGGGATTGAACAAATCTACGGTAAGATTGGGATTTTTATCCAAAATATCGCCGCCGATTTCAGCCGACAATTTCATTGACTGCATTGGAAAACGCTTGTCGGCGCGGTTTGTAGACACCTTAAAACTTCCGCTTGAAGGCGCATACAATAATGCGGCGCGGGAAATATTGTCGTAACTCGATTCGACTTCCTCCGCAACGCTGAGAGAGTGCACGCCAAATACGTTTTTAATTGCGTCGACTAGTTCGTCAAGCAACATTTCGTCAAAATTGCGAATAACATAACGGGCATTGGAACGCGTAAATTCGTACGTGTAATCCTTTAAAACAAGTTTAATATTCGCAATTAATGCGCTTTCGAAAAAATCGCGGTTATTGCCTTTTAAATGAATTTCGGAATATCTAATAATAATTACTTTCATTTTGTCTATTTATTTCCCTTTACATTATTTTGCTTAATATGTCCAACAGTCATTGTCCTATAAATCGGTTATTAGCGGAAAGCAATGCCGCGCACTGCACTACGCGCAAAGACAATCGAACAAATCAATAATTAACTTTGCCGCACTAATTAAGCATTGTTTTGCGCAATTCCGTCACACATTGCGCTAATTTTTCTGCAAGCAATTCAACTTCGGTCCTAGTGTTGTATTTACTAAAACTGATACGCAATACGCCTTCGGAATAATTACTGTCCAACCCTATTGCCTTAGCCATTCGACTCTGCTTGTTTTTGGAACTGCAAGCCGAGCCTGTTCCTACAATTATATCATATTTTTCCAACATATGCAAAACAACTTCGCCCTTAATATCGGCAAAAGCCAATGACATTATTGCCGGCGAAACGTTTTCGCTGCAATTTTCGCGCCAATTGGTAATGTTCGACAAACCGTCACGAATGATTTGCTTGTAATTGTTAAAATTGACGGTATTATTATTTACATTAGATACAGCAAGTTGCAATGCGCGAGACAAACCGACTATACCACCGACAAATTCCGTACCCGAACGCAATCCGCGCTCCTGACCGCCGCCAAGCAGTACGGGATTTAGTTTTACTCCCGATTTAACATATAAACAGCCTGTGCCCTTGCTACAATGTATTTTGTGCCCGGCAAAGGAATACAGGTCGACCCCCAAATATTTTAGGTTGACGGGAATTTTCCCGACAGCTTGTACGCCGTCGGAAAATGTTACAACGTTAGGATTAACCGCTTTAATTTTTGAGTTAATTGCCCTGACATCGTTAATTGCTCCGGTTTCGTTACTAACGTGCATAAAACACGCAAGTAAGGTTTGATTGTCTACCTTGTTTACAAAGTCGTCAACATCTATATGTCCATCGGACAATACATTTGCAAACCTAATTTCATAACCGCGATTAGCCAAATCTGTCACAGTATTGTAAACGGCGGAATGCTCTATCGTCGAAACAACGATGTTACCCTTTTTAGAACGCAACGACCCTAATATCGCCAAGTTATCCGCTTCGGTGCCACCCGAAACAAATAAAAGTTCCTTTTCGGTCGCACCAAGACATTTTGCTATTGAAGCACGCGCAAAGGCGATATCATTTGCAATGTTTAAACTGTATGTGCTTCGAGCAGACGGGTTAAAGTACGCTTCGCTAGCATACCGCATAATAATTTGTAAAACCTCGTCATCTACACGCGTAGTTGCACAATTATCAAAATAATGTATCATTTTTACATTTTCTCTCAATTAAATATATTATGTCTATAATAGTACTCTGCAAAATGCGATTTTCCACCATAATTCAGTGGATTTTTGTAGTAAAAAGCGACTTTTCAGTTCACAATAGACACAATCAAAAGCCAAGACAGATCAAAAATCCCTAATTGCAATTAAGCAAAACGTCGAAGTATTTACTGCAGAATAACACAATTCGCACAAATACAGACACGAAATTACAAATAATTACTACTTCAAAGTAATAACAGTAACACCGCTTTCGCCTTCGCCATATACACCTAGTCTAAAATCAGCGACGTTTGGATGCGTTTTGAAGTGAGCATGCAGCCCTGCGCGCAACCTACCCGTCCCCATACCGTGAATTATCCACAACTGCGACAGCCCTGCTAGCACAGCTTCGTCGATAAAACCGTCAACATTAGCTATTGCTTCGTCCACAGTCTGCCCTATCACATTCAATTCATTATTAAACGATCGCGTATTAATTTGGGTTTTAGCGTTATTAGAACGATTAGCCCTACTCAAACGTTGTTTCTTTTCAGATTTGCTGTAATACAAATCATCAATGTTTACTTCGGAAGATATATTGCCGCACTTAATTTTGATACGTGAACGGGAACGTATTTCGACAATTTTTACTTGCACGCCCATCTTTTGCGAATACACAATATCGCCGATATGCAATTTGTCAAATTCAACTTTATCGCCGGTAAATATGATTTCGTCCGAACCGTCATCATCCTGTTCGGCAATTTTAATTTTGTCAACCTGCTTTGCAATGTCGCGAGCAGCGAACAGATCCTTATCTGAAACGACGTCACTACTTAATATATCTTTAATTTGAGCAACCAAGCCGCGAGCTTCGTCACGAGCCTTGGCAACAATTTTGCGAGCTTCTTCGCGCGAGGAACTCAACAACTTATCTCTTTCGCTTTGCAAACTTGCGTTTAATTTTTCGGTTCGTGCTTTTTCCGCCAAAATCGAAGCTTTTTCGCTTTCAAGAGCAGCCAGCTTACGTTCATAGTCCTTGCGTATTTCGTCCGCATTTTGAATGACCCTTTCAAATGCAAGTTTTTCGTCCGACACATTATTTTTAGCAAATTCGATAACGTCATTACGTAAGCCGAGTTTAGACGCAATAGCTATGGCGTTAGAACTACCCGGAACACCCATTATTAAACGGTAAGTGGGAGCAAGCGTTTGTAAATCGAACTCCATAGAAGCATTTTCCACGCGCTCGGTCGTTAAAGAATACTCTTTAAGTTTTCCGTAGTGAGTAGTTATAATACATTTTGCACCGCTTTTGCGCAAAAACTCAGTAACGGCAATCGCAAGCGCAGTACCTTCATTAGGTTCGGTTCCCGCGCCGACTTCGTCAATCAACACAAGATTTTTGCTGCCTGCAACATCCAATATGTCACGCAAATTGGTTATATGCCCCGAAAAGGTAGACAAATTTTGTTCGATACTCTGCTCATCGCCGATATCGCACAAAATATCATCAAAAAACGACACTTTGCTTTCTTCGCTGCAAGGGACAAACAGACCCGTCATTGCCATTGCGCATATTAATCCTACTGTTTTAAGCGTGACGGTTTTGCCACCGGTATTAGGACCCGTAATTACAATTATGTCGCACGATTCACCAAGTGCCAATGACACAGGCACAACCTTATCCTTATCCAGCAAAGGATGACGCGCCTTTTTAATATCTATAATGCCGTCGTTGTTTAAAATAGGCAACGCGCCCTTATTATTCAACGCATATTTAACTTTACTGAAAATTACGTCTATATCCGATATTGTGTCTTGTGCTTTCAATATTTGCGCTGATACCGGCGAAATCCTATCCGTAAACGATTGAAGAATGCGTTGAATTTCCGCTTTTTCTTCCAATGCGGCTTCACGCAAAGCATTGTTAAGTTGAACAATAGCCATAGGCTCAATAAATAACGTGGCGCCCGTTGACGACTGATCGTGAACGATTCCGTTTACAAACGACTTATATTCTTGTTTTACAGGAATAACATATCTATCGCCGCGCAAAGTTACAATTGCGTCCTGTAAGTATTTCGAAATATCGCTGTTTTTTGTATAACTTTGCAATTTTTGCTTAATATCGGCATTAATGGCTTTTATCCGTTTGCGAATATTAAACAAATCGGACGACGCCTTGTCGTTCATTTCTTCATCGGACAGTATTGCAAAGTCTATATCGTCTTCCAACTGCTTGTCGTTATACAGCATATATGCTTTTGCTTGCAGTAACGACAAATCAATGCTGTCGTAGTCCGAAAACAATGCCGATTGCAAATTACGCGCAGTACGCAGCACACGCATTACCTGCAACAATTGTCCCATCGACAAACACGAACCGACACGAGCCAATGAACAAGCGTCATTAACATCGTCAACCGACAAATCGAATGACGATTCGTACTGAAATAAATTGTAAGCCTGATTAGTTTCGGCAATTAAAGCGAGTGCAAAATCGTAATCATTAGACGGTCGCAATTTTAATACTTTGCTTTTAGCAACCGAACTTACGGCGTAAGAACTTACGTCATTTAAAATAGCAAAATATTGAAGTTTAGAAAGTGTTTTATTGTTTATCATATCAGTTAATTCTATCATAAAGCCGTCCCTTTGTATAGGGTTGCGGCTCAATATAACCGTCATCAATTCCGTCATTGATATTAATATAATGTTTTAATACGTCGGAATCGTAATCAATCATATATCTACCGACGGATTTTAGCCTGTTTACAACGGAAAGTTTTTTGCCGTTAATAAGTTCAAACAAGCAACGGTCGGATTGTCTGCGGTTAATTATAAAGCTGTTATTAAATTCATCGCGGTAAACAAGTTGATTGCCATCTTTACATTTAGAACAACTGCAATCATACGCAACTTTATATGGACAATGAACCAACTGCATAAGGGGGATTTGCCCGTCAACAAATATTAACCCGTTTTTATTTTTAAATTGCGCAATTTCGTTCAATGTTAATTCGCGCGAGAAAACAAATGCCTGAGCATCGGAAAATTCAGCCGCAATGTAGTCATTAAAAATATTAAGTCCGCCACCGGCAATATACCCGATATTATTCCTTCTTGCAAATTCCACCTGCCCGATATTATTGCAATACAATTTAATGTCCATACCGCCAATTGCGTTTTTAATATAGTCCAAGTCGACAAAAGATGGCAAATCGACAAAAGCACCAAACAGAACCGCCTCATTAAGCGAAACGGCATCAAGACTTTTCGGCTTGTATATCAAATGTCGACAGTTTGATATTGCCGCCGCTTCCAATTGCGCTTTATCAAAACAAATTACCGCTAGCGCATCTTGTTCAACGCTATTAGAATTTAAAATCGCATCGGAAAATCTATTCAAAATTGCTTTTAACGAAAAATCAAAATCTTTTCTGTTGTCAAACCTGCTGTTATACTTATTAATCAATTCGGCAGTCAGTCCGTCCAATGCATTACGACGCAATGCGTTAATTTGCGACTTGGCAAGGAATATATTGTCAATATCGATTATTATGTCACTAATAGTATAGTGAGTTTCGCCTGTTTTTTGTAATTGTTTGGCTATTTCGTCGCAATCAACAGCAATATTCTGTGCTTTTTCAACTAAGTAATTACCCTTTTCGCAATATTCAGCACCATTACACTTGACCGTTAGAGACGGTTGATTGCCGACTTTTGCAGTAAATTCGATGTCGATTGGAAGTTTTTTTATTGTAGATAAAACATCTTGACACAATTTTGTATTTGTTGTACGACAAACGCGCATTCCGTCGGCAACTTTACCGCTAAACTGCGCTTTAACAAAACCGCTGCCGTCTTCCGACACTACGCCGCCGCACACTTCCTTGTTGCCGTCGAATACTTTCAACCCGTCACCCTTGTACAAGTCCTTATCGGTTTGAACGCCGCCGCGCTTGACAATACCGACGTCAACGCCTATGTGATTTGGCGCAAACGGATAGATTATATCGGAATTTTTGCCGTATAAATAGCGGTTAGAACTCATACTGCGGTTAAACATTTCGGCAAGCAAAGTGTAGTCGTCACTGTCCGCAGACAAATCATTGCTATCAAACAGTTGTCTGTACACTTTTGACGCCAGCCCCGCATACTCGGAACGACGGTTACGGCCTTCTATTTTGAACGTTGTAGCCCCCGCATTAGTCAAATCGCGCGCGGTATCCAAACTACACATATCCCTAGCCGAAAGCAAATAGCCACTCTTGCCGTTGTCCGATCGATAAAACTTGCGGCAAGGCTGCGCGCAAAGCCCGCGGTTACCGCTATTGCCACCTACAATGGAAGAGAACAAACACTGCCCCGACTGGCAAACGCACACTGCGCCGTGCAAAAAGCACTCGACGTCTATGCCTACAGAAGCAATTTGACGGATATCGTTCAAACTACATTCGCGTGCGCACACGACTGATGTCGCGCCGCATTTTTTAACAAATTCCGCACCATACTTATCGTGAATATTTAATTGAGTGCTAGCCACAATTTCAAACGGTTTAGGCAATGATCCCGCAATGCGCATCAAAGCCAAATCAGTAACTATAACGCCGTCGACATTGCATTTGTATGCGCCTAAAAGCAATTTGATTGCGCTTAAAAACTCGCTGTTTTTTAACGAAGTGTTAATGGCAACATAAACTTTAACTCCAAACAAATGACAGTAATTAACCCATTCGGGCAAATTATCCAATGTAAAATTGGGCGCCTTCATACGGGCATTAAAACTGTCCAGCCCAAGATAAACGGCGTCACAGCCGTTGTTTACAGCCGCCACAAGCTGTTCAACACTGCCCGCAGGCGCTAAAATTGTATAATTAGTTGCCTTTTTCAATGTCATCTCAGTTATCTTAACGTCGCACCGTATTTAGCGTTAATGTTCTTTAATGCCTTACCCGACTGCTTTTCCACGTCGGAATCTTGCAAGGTTTTGTTTTGATCTTGGAAAGTTACCGAAATAGCCAAACTCTTTTTGCCTGCGCCGATTTGCTCACTGCGATAGACGTCAAACAATTTAGCGTTTTCAACCAACGGCAAACATAAAAATTCATCTAAAATATCTTGCGCGGCAATGTCTTCACTGCATACAAAAGCAAAGTCGCGCGTTACCGACGGAAACTTAGCAAACGGACGGAAACGCATATCGCCGTTTGACATTTCAACAATTCGGTTTTTAATTTCCAAAAGTTTGTCAAGATACAATTCCGCATACATACAGTTACATTTAATTTCAAAATTATCGACAACTTGCGGGTGAACTTTTCCAAAATATCCGCAAAATACATTGTCTATCATTATGTCGGCCGATATGCCGGGATGCAAAACAGAGCTATCCGACCTTACCAATTTAACATTGTTTTTTGCAAAATAGCGTATTACTTGCAAAACGTCCGCACGGAAGTCTTCGAATGCAACGTCTACTGCGCACATCGAAATACGCGGTTGTTCGTACGGTAAGTCCGAAAGCGGAAGTTTGTCCGCCAAATACACCCTGCCCACTTCAAACAAACGCAAGTCGGTATTATTACGGGACAAGTTCAACGCCACGCATTGCAACATATTAGGCGCCAAATCCCTATTCATAAGAGACAAATCTTCGCCAATGGGATTGATAAGTCTTATATAGTTATTTTCATCCACAGGTGCAACGCTGGCTTTTGCAAACAGTTCCTTGCCGCCAAACGAATAGAAAATACATTCGTTATAGCGCATACCTGTAAGCAAATTTTTGATATCGTCTACACGTTTTTCGTCCGATGTTTTACCGCCGCAAGTAACTTGGGATTTTTCCAACAAAGTACCCGTAATATTATCGTAGCCGTATACCCTGATTATCTCTTCTATAATATCGCAATCGCGCGAAATGTCGTCGCGATACGGCGGAACTACGCAAGCAACTTTACCTTTTTTAATTTCGGTTTGAATATTCAACGATTCCAAAATAGAAACGATTTTTTCTTCGGGGATTTCTATTCCGAGCAAGCTTTTAATCCTGTCCTTTTTAAACGCCACCTTTTTAGCTTCGGCAACCTTACCTATGCTTATTCTTCCGCAAGTTACTTTGACGCAGCCTAATTGTTCGGCAAGATGTAATGCTCTTGAAAGCCCTAAATTGTTAGTATATGTTTCTATTCCCTTTTCAAAGCGTGCGGACGAGTCCGATTTGAGACCGAGCCTGCGGCTTGTCCTACGGACGTTTAGGCGGGCAAACGAAGCCGATTCGAACAAAACACACGATGTACTTTCCTTAATGCCCGAATTTGCACCGCCCATAATGCCGGCAAGTCCTACTGCACGTTTTTTATCGGCAATTACTAAATCTTCACAGTTAAGTTCATACTCCTTGCCGTCCAAGGGAATAATCCTTTCGCCGTCATTGGCTCGGCGTACAATTATGCACTTGTCGCTAATATCGTTGTAATCAAACGCGTGCATAGGTTGCCCTATTTCAAACAAAACGTAATTTGTTATGTCAACCAAATTATTTATACTACGCAAGCCCACCTTTGCAAGTCGACTTGTAATCCACAGCGGCGATTTACCGATTTTGACGTCAGTAAGCCCTTGCATATAGTACCCTTTGCAAATATCTGTCGCTTTAACTTTTACGTCAACCAAATCGGCAGTCAATACGGATGTTTCGGTATACGACACATCTGGCTCTTTGCAAGTTTTGCCAAGCGCGACAGCCACTTCACGAGCAAGCCCCAATACGCTGTTACAGTCTTGTCGGTTTGCAGTTACGCTTACATCAAGAATATAATCGTCTATGCCGACTTCCTTGCGCACGTCTTCGCCTACAACTGCACTGCTACGCAAAATCAACACGCCGTCCGTATCGGCATTGGGATACATATCGGCGTTAATGCCCAATTCTTCGCTTCCGCAAAACATACCGAACGATTCTTCGCCGCGCATTTTACCTTTTGTGATGTGCAAGCCGTTGTGTAAATTTGCCCCGTGCAATGCAACGGGAACTTTGTCGCCGACTTTTACGTTGTGATCGTTAGTAACAATAGGGATAATTTCATTGCCGATATCCACTTTGCAACAAAGCAACTTGTCGGCATTGGGATGCCGGTTAATTTCTACGATTTTGCAAACTTTTACGTTCGTTACGTTTTCGCCAAGGTAGACAACTTCTTCTATTTCCAATCCTATGTCCACCATTTTTTTACATAGAGTTTCAATGTCTTCTGTTATGTCAACATAGTCTTTCAACCAAGAAAGCGGTAATTTCATATTTTTACACTCCTATTATTTTCCGAATTGCTTTAAAAAGCGTTGATCGTTTTCAAAAATCAACCGAATATCGGGAATACCGTACTTTATCATTGCAATACGGTCAATACCCATTCCGAATGCGTAGCCGTTATACTCCGAACTGTCAATTCCGCAATTTTCCAAAACCTTAGGGTTGACCATACCTGCACCCAACACTTCAATCCAACCTGTACCTTTACACAATGAGCAACCTTTACCGCCGCAGTTACAACACGTAAGGTCTACTTCGACGCTCGGTTCGGTAAACGGGAAAAATGACGGACGAAAGCGCACTTTCGTATCCTTGCCGAATAAGTGCGAAGCAATGTACTCCAAGGTTCCCTTCAAGTCACACAAAGTTACGTTTTTGTCCACTACCAAGCCTTCGATTTGATGAAATACGGGCGAATGCGATGCGTCGCTGTCCGAGCGGTACACTTTACCGGGACATACCATTTTAATGGGTGGCTTTTTAACTTCCATATGACGTGACTGCATAGCAGAGGTTTGCGTCCGCAACAAAATCCCGTCCGCAAGATAAAATGTATCCTGCATATCGCGTGCCGGGTGATCGTAAGGAATGTTCAGCGACTGGAAATTATAATAGTCTGTTTCAATTTCGGGTCCTTCCAACACTTCGAATCCCATAGAAATTAAAAGACTGCAAATTTCGTTTTTTGCCAATGTTACAGGATGCAATGCTCCCCAGGGCTGCATTTCGCACAAACTGATGTCAACTTTTTCTTCGTTTATGCGACGCTGCAATTCCGCCGCTTTCATTGCGGCAGATTTGTAATTTAACTTTTCTTCAAATATATTGCGCAATTCGTTCACTTTTGCACCGAACGTCGGACGTTCTTCGGCAGGCAAATCCTTGATGCCTTTAAGCAGCGAAGTCAATTCACCCGATTTACCCATATATTTGACCTTTAAATCTTGCAATTGAGCAAGCGTTTGACAGGTCGAAAGTTCTTTTTCGAATGCCGATTTAATTTCTTGAATATTAGCCATAAAACACTCCTAAATAATATTACTTTTACATAAATATACAAATTAATTGTTTCTATTTTGATATAAACCAAACAGTGACAAACCAAATTGTATCCGCAAATAACGACAACGTTGTAATGAGTTTACAGTTAAATTGTTTTAACAAAATAAGTTTGCATTAGATATGTTTTTTCCAATAACTTTTATCTATACAAACTTCGATACAACAATATAAAAAAGCCCCAAATTATGCCAAAAGCACAATTTAGGGCGATAATAACCGCGGTACCACCTAATTTAAAGCAAATTTTAAACTTTATCTTTAAGTTCGGTAACGGGAACTACCCGCAAACGGCTACTATGTTTTTCACCGAATGAACTCGGAAGGGAATATCTTTTTGCGCATCGTCAGGGCTTACACCGTCCCCCGCTCGCTAAATCAATGTTTATCGCAAACTCTTTACTTCGTCACTGTTGTTATCAATATAGTTAATTTATATAAAGTATAACAAATTAAATTAAAATTGACAACAGTTTTTACCTAAATTTAATCACACAAACAGCTAGACGTCACACAAAGGGCGCAATGACGCAATAAAACGACGAAACAGGGCTATCAAATCAAGACCCCAAAACAAAGCCGCCTTGCAAAAAAGTATCGGGAACTTTACCTATAATGACGCTTTCGCACAATAATATCGGCGTCAATGTAGTAACTTGCGTGTGCGCAGTCGGGATAATCAAATCTACAACGCTTTCAACGTTTATGTAAATACGATGTAAAGTCTGATTGATACCCGCCGTTTGAAAAGTCGAGGAAAACGTACAATTAACTGTGCCAACCGGCGACACGACAATATTTACCTTTGGTCCCTTTTCAGACAATAACGGTACTCCGCTAAGAGTACCTAGCGGTATATTGACGTCAAAAGATGCAATCGAGTTGATTTTGTTTTGCGACGCTATCGCCATCTGCCTTGCAAGCGCATTAACCTTTACGCTGTCGGCATATATAAGCGATATTTCGTCATTGGCGTTTTTTTCGATAGTGACAAAATCGGAATACGTGCAAGCATCTGTCATTGCAATGTTTACGGCTTCGCTAATTGCTCGCGTAGTTTCGGATTTAATGCGCGTTTGAGCAACATCCAAAATTGTGGGCGTCATCGACTTCCAGTAAACCCAAGCAAGTATTATAATAGCGAAGATTACTACGGCTACAAGTGCCGACAACAATCTTCGCAATATTTTACGCTTTTTAATTTGTTTAGCGCCATTGTTAACTACTGCATATCTGGACATAACCTTTCCTTTTGTCACATTATATTCACAACAATGCGCAAAGGTTACAATTATTTCTTTTTTGTTCGCGGACGGAACAAAACGGATACAAAATACCCTGCAACAATCGCAACCGATATGCCCGTTGCGCATGCCGCAAGACCGCCTTTCAACGCTCCGTATATACCTTCTTCGTGAGCAGATTTTACCGCACCTTTAACCAAAGCGCAGCCAAACCCCGATATGGGAACACTTGCGCCGGCTCCTGCAAATTTTATTAAGGGACTGTAAAGACCGAAACCTTCCAGTATTGCGCCTACAATTAAAAACAAAACCAGCAATTTACCGTTTGTAAGATGCGTAAAATTAATTATAATCTGCCCTACCAAACATATTCCGCCGCCGACCAAAAACGCTTTCAAAAACATCAAAAAAGTTTCCATATTAAATACAGACCTCCACCAAATGCGTTATTGCAGGGATAGAATCGCCTTGAAACGACGTAGTCGGACTCATCAAAGCGCCTGTGCCCGCAAGCAATATTTTGGAATATTCGCCGCGACGCAAACGTCCTAGCAGCACACCGTTAAACACCAACGCCGAACATGCAGCGCCGCTGCCGCCCTGATAAGTTTGCTGTTCGTCCCAGTAAAGCGATGCGCCGCAATCGTGCTGCTGCTTTGAAATGTCGTAACCTTCCTGACGGGTCAAATCCAACAAAATATCCGAGCCGAGTTTGCCCAAATCGCCCGTATAAATAACATCGTAATCGGACGGCTGCGCATTGTTTTCGCGAAAGAAAGCAACTAGCGTGTCACAAGCGGACGGAGCCATTGCCGCGCCCATATTATTTACGTCCATTATGCCGTAATCTATTACCCGACCGACCGTTGCGCGCGTTATTTTGGGATATTTGCCGTTGGAATTGCGCGAAACAATCGATGCCCCGACGCCTGTCGCCGTCCACTGAGTAACGGGCGAACGTAACACGCCCAATTCCAAAGGATATCTGTACTGCCTTTCTGCGGTCGAAAAATGACTGCCTGCGGAGCAAACAACATTGTCATACCCGCAGGATACCAGCGTGGCTCCCACAATCAAACTTTCGACAAATGTGGCGCAGGCATTATAAAGACCCAAAAAACCCGCGTTATACTTACGCGCGGCAAACGAAGTTGACACTATTTGATTAAGCAAATCACCGCCGACAATGCCGTTTATATCGGCATTAACCAAATTAGCCTTAGCAATTACTCCGTCAATAGCGTGCTCGAACATTTTGCGTTCGGCACGTTCAAAAGTATTTTGTCCAAACATATCGTCGGCTAACGCCAAGTCAAAAAAGCCCTTATACCTGCCTTCATTTTCCTTAGGTCCGGCAACGGTATACCCTTCGACAATGTTGGCATTGCTAAAAGTTAAAGATCGACTATTGTAGTAATCCATATATTAACCCCCAAATAGCAAAGTAAGCAAAGCAATTATAACGGCAATTGTAACACCGTTTACTATAACAGGACCTGCCACTTGAAACATTTTGGCACCTACGCCGTAAATGTACCCTTCCGAACGGAATTCCAAAGCCGGCGAAACCACCGCATTGGAAAAACCGGTAATAGGTATAGTTGAACCTGCGCCGGCAAATCTGCCTATGCGGTCATATACTCCGAACCCTGTTAAAATTGCCGCGATCAGCACTAACGTTGCCGAAGCCAAGACCGACGCGTCTTCCACGGGAAACCACAATTTGAACAATTCAACAAAAGCTTGTCCTATACAGCAAATTACACCGCCTATTACAAATGCCCAAAACATATTTTTAAAATGCGAGCTTTTCGGCATTTTTTCAAACACATAGGATTTATAATTAGCCTTAGTAATTTCGCCGCTTGAAGTTATTTGTCCTTTTCTTTCCATCTTTCACCTGTTTTTAACTTTTTCTATTTCCATATTGTCAAGCTCGAATTGTTTTGGCACGTAAGTTTCGCGCTCATCCATATTCGAACCGTAGTTTTTGCTTTTAGGTAATTTCATAGTAAAATTATTTACAAATGAGCGAAAAATATGCAAGCAATAAATTAAAAGTCGTTATTAACGATATTATACAATACTATGTTTGTCATATTATACTATAAAATGCCATTTTTCGCTATAATTTTACAATTATTTAGCAAATATCACACTTTTGCGTCATTAACGCTTGATATAAGCACTGAACAAAAAGTAAACAATTCTTTAACTAACAAACAATGAATAATCCTACAAATCAGAAAAAGTAAAAAAGAAGCCTGCAAAGCAAGCTTCCTGATTTCAATTATAAAAGTATAAGCTACAACCGCTACCGATAGTTATTCACCGTCAGCATCAACCTTTGTTACTTGTTCGCCCTCCAAAAAGTCGGGGACGTCTTCGACTTTATCGAACATCGGTTTTTCAACGGTCTTTACCGAAAAATCGGTATTTGAAATTTCCTTTAATTTTTCCAACAAAGTTTCATAGTCGGGCAAATCGGTTACATCGCTAATAGAGAAACGCTTTAAAAAGTCGTCGGTCGTAGCAAACAGCAACGGTTTACCGATAGTTTCCCTACGCCCCACAACTTCAACCAACCCCAAGCGCACAAGGTTTTGCACTGAATACGTGCAGTCGACTGCGCGGATTTCTTCCACTTCCAAACGTGTAACCGGCTGCTTGTAGGCGATTATTGCAAGCGTTTCCAACATAGCGTTGGTAAGTTCCTTTTCCTTTATTGGGTTCAACACCGCTTCCACTTCCGTCGAATACGTCGGATTAGTAGCAAATTGTAATTTTTTATTAAAGCGAAGCAGATGTATACCCGACGAACCGCTATATTTTTCGGTCAACTCCTGAACCGCTTTATCAAAGTCCTTAGTATCGGCATTAAGTTTTTCCTTAATAAATTTTTCTTCGATTTCCTTGCCCGATACAAAAAGTATCGCTTCGATTTGATTACTCAAAAGACTCATACTCGTCCTCCATTACTATCTCAACGCTATCGGCGTCGGGACGCTTTTCTATAAATATATCTTCAAACAGCTCAGCCTGTTTTACACGTATAAATTGAAGTTTAAGCAGTTCCAATACAGCCAAAAAAGTAGTTACGATTTCATTGCGGCTTGCATCCGATTCAAACAATTCGACAAATTTAAATTTATCTTCCACAAGCAGAACTTCACGTATATACGCCATTTTTTGCGGAACGGAAAAACTTTCGCGGACTATTGCCCTAGAAACGTTTTCCACGCCCGTTCGTACTTGCATTTTCATCAAAAACTTTTGAAATGCTTGGACAAAGCTATCAATACTCAAATTTTCTTTAACGACAGTAACTTCCTTACCCACGTTTTTATCTGGTTCGCGGTAAAAGCGGTCAACATTTTCCTGCGTTTTAAGTTCGGTTACGATTTCCTTGAAAAGTTTGTACT
>CARAIG010000061.1 GCA_948938605.1 uncultured Eubacteriales bacterium | reverse complement strand
ACGTACTGTGAGTGCGTAGTTACGCCGAATAACCACACATAACGCCGCCTAAACTTTACAGTGTTCGAATTTCACGTTGCTAAGTTTAAATTAAAGCGTAAAATTTTATTTTAAGTATTTAATCCGAATTTTTTGCAAGGTTTACCGAACCGCGCGTATGCAGTTTGGAGTACATTGTAACAATGCGTTTCCTGTTTGTACCGGACAGGAAGTTTTTAAGCATTAAGTCGTGGCATTGCTGTATAAGTTCGCTAATGTCAGGTCCCATTGACGTCAACTGCGGGGTCATATCCAAACAAAGTTCGGTGTTATCGAAACTGGCTATGGAAATATCTTGTGGTATTTTAATATTTTGCGACAATGCGTAGATATAAAAGTTGTATGCCGAGTAGTCGCAATCGAAAATGAGCGCGTCGGGCATTGGTTCGGGCAATATAAAGTTTGCTAACTCCGTTGTTTTGGACAAGTCGGACGAAATCAGCATTTCGGGGCTGTATTGTATTCCGTTTTTTGCCAGCGACTTTACAAACCCCAAAAACTTGTCTAAGTTGGACGACGATTTATTTATATCTATTACGGCGCATAAACGTTTGTGTCCCGTTTGTATCAAATAATTTGTCAGTTGATAGCCTGCGCGGTAATTGTCGACGAAAATATAATTTAAGTTCAGTTTGTCGTTTATGTAGTCGATAGCAACGCAGGGGATATTTTCCTGTTCAAATTTTTTTAAGTGTTTGGCGTTTGCCGGTCCGGCAATGTAGATGCCGTAATTTTGCGAAAACTTTTCATTTTGTTTAATAAATTTTTCTGCGTCGAAGTTGTCGTCTATAAGCCGCAAGTCGACTTTTATACCCAAACTGTCAAACATATACGATAGTTTATTGTATATGTTGGTGTAATATTGTTCGACCGAAGTAAAAAAGTCCTTTGGAATAAGGAAGAAAAACCAGCGGCATTGTTTTGCCAATGCGTCAATTTGCGTATAACCCAATTCTACGCTTGTTTGCAATATTTTTTCGCGCAATTCGCGGCTGATGTCCGTTTTGCCGCTTAAAGCTTTGTGAACCGTAACCTTGGATATATTTAGTTTTTCCGCAATGGTTTGCATTGTAACTTTTTGTGACATATTTTTAACCCTTTTTATTTATTGTACCGCATATATTTTGTTGCGTCAATTGTTACGTAACAAAATTATAAAATTTGCGTAATTTTTAAAAATGTATTGATTAGCATTCGTGAGTTTGTTATCCTAGAAATGCACATAGTAATAGTGGTAAATTATATTTTGCTATGTAAAACAATATTAACGGGGAGGCAAATCGTGAAAAAGGGCGTTTGGATTTTGGCGTGTATTATGATGATTTGTATTTTAGGCGGAGTGTTATTTGCTGCTTGCAATGACAACAGCGAAAGCGATATATTTTTAAAACAAGACAAAAACTCCGTAATCATAGGTGTAAACGGAGTGCAGGAATGGAAATTCGTCAAAGACGGCGAAAATTGGAAATTTGACGGAGTATACGTTAAAGGCGTGCGCGCGTTTGAAGTTCCCGACGGCGATATTTTCCGTTTTTCCCGTTTGGCGTACAATACCGAACATCCCGAAACGGTAATCGACAGTTCCGTTAAGGAAGTAACGGTAAATGCCGACACCGACGAAAATAAATCTATTAAGATTACAAACGGTCAAGCGACAATGTTCCTTAGCGTTGCAAAGGGCAGTAAATTTGTCAAGAGAGACATTGTAATAGACCTGAATTGCGACAATGTGATTGCCGAATACCAAATAGGTTTTACTTTACGTACAGTCGAAGACGTGTTTACGCGTAAGGACGGCGCGATTGCCACCAAAAACAATTCCGTTGCAAGTGCGGAAATCCCTTATGCAAATCCAGCCATTTACGCTCAATTTTACGGCGATAACTTTACTGTTGACGCGGTAAATATAGTGGACTACAATTCGACGGATTTTGCAGTCAATTATTTCCGTTTGCGTCAAGTATCCGATGTATTTGAATTGGGTGCTTGTTCGGGTTCTAAAACGTTTTCTTCGGGCGAAACGGTGCAATTGCACGATTACTGGTATTTCGAAGGGCAAACAAATAACGATATTTACGACGTAATCGGCATTATGTCAAAACAAACTTCATTGGTTACACCGATGTCTTTTGAAAACTTGGCGCATCAAGGAAACTTAAATGCCGAAACGTTTGAGGAATTGTCCCGCGGTTTGTATCGGGATTTACAGGACGACCGTTGCTTTATCAACGGCGCATACATTCCCTACGGTTACAGCACAGGTTGGAGCGAATCGTTTGCTTCGTTCGACGTGTTAAAGGGCGTTGTGCGTTATGCTAAGCAAATTAAAAACGATGAAATGTACAACAAAGCAATGGCTATGGTTAAGTACATTTTGTGCGACAGCGGTTGGGTCACTCAGTATGACGGCGCAAATGCAAAAGCCGGCGAATACTTTTTGTACCAGTCTTACGACGGTAAGTATTCGGCAAATTCATCCGGTGAAGAAACGGGTACCACTCCGGGCATTTCCACTTGGAAGTACTACGATATGATGGCAAATATAGGCGAAATTGCTTTGTTCACGCAAGACCAAGACGTGATAAACGGATTCATACGTCTAATGCCGTTCTTTAATACTTTGGTTTTAGATAATTACAATCAACCCGTTGCTTGGTTCTATTCTACGCGTAAACCCGCTACCGGTTCGGAAGACGGCGGCAGCGGCGGCGCTGCGGCAATTTGGGGATATGTACATCTTATGGCGTCGCAATTGACCGACAACCAAGCGCAAAAAACAAAATGGCAGCAAGACGGACTTGCTTCATTGGAACACGCTAATTCGCTGTCGTTCTTTAAAATGCATTCTATCCGTATTGCCGTCAAATCCGTTTCCATCGGTTGGGCGGTTCGCGGCAATATATATGCTTACAACATTACAAACGACACTAAGTACTTGGACAGCGCAAAACACATTGCGCAAGGTTTAATGACGTTCTACTACATTAACAATAACCCGTATACATTCTTTACGTCTTACGGTTATTCGTATGCTTGTACGCGTGAACGTTGGGAAGCGTACTTCGAAACGGCAAATGCACTGTGGCTCATAACCGACGTTATGGATTACCTTGCGGACGACAACGCAATCTTGGATATGTATTACGCTTCGTCCCGTTCGCATCAATGGTTCTTCCCCATTAACGCAACTCCCTACGGCAACTACACAGGGCCGTTAGACTCAATCGACGGACATTACATTCCGTTCGAATTCGGGACGGGCGTATTGGGTGACGATCCCGGTAACGAAGGCGGCTCGCAAGCGTTGCTGCGTCAAACAAAGGAAATTTACGGCTGCGGCGAAACGTTCTTGGAATATTTAATGTTCGAAGCTTACGGTAAAGCGGTGGATTCGCGCTTGCTTACTTTGTGTACGACGGGCGCGCTTGCAAATTACTCCGACACAAAACAAAATTTTGTTTTGTACAATCCGTTCCAAATTTCTGTAACGTCCGCCGTTGTTTTCCGCGGTTTTGCCGACGGCAAATACACTGTAACTGTGGACGGCAAGGACAAGGGCGTTTACTCGTCTTGGCAATTGAATAACGGAATTTCCTTTACGGTAGAAGGCAGACAATCGTTGCAAATTACGGTCAAACGTATCGGCGATGCAACAAACGACAGCACGTCTAACCAAACCGTAAGCGTTAGCGTAAGTAACGTAACAAACAGTTCGGCGCGCTTAACAGCTACCGACGGTTACAGTCATTACATCTTTTACGTGTCCGAATACGACGGATTCGATTACGCTACAAGGGTAATCCGTTCGTCTTCAAACGTATGCGACATTTACTTTGCCGACAACAGCAAACTGTACGTTAAGGCCGTCGGCGTAACTCCCGACGGAATAGCTTCGGCAAACGGTAACGTCGAAACGGTACTCGGTAAAGATGTTGAAGTATTTGCAGTAGACGATTTCAGTCAAGGCGGAAGCTTGAAAAATTGGACGGTTGCTAACGGCGAAGGCAAAAGCGACTTTTACAGCGGACAGTTTTACACATCTTCCGATTTGTTGGATACAACGTTAACTGCAAGCCGTACTATGTCGGTAGACGCTTCGGCAAAGATATTCGAAATACGTTTTGTTACAAAAAATGCTAACAGCACAGTAGATGTGATTTTGTCTTGCGGCAGCAAAAACGTTGTTGCTTTTGCAGGCATAGGCGTACTTGAAAAGGGCGTTTTGCAATATGACCTTGCTGCAAGCGGACTTTTCGACGGATTGAACGGTGAACAACAAGTTACCGTAACAATACGTTCCACAGGCAAAAGCAGGGGCTTTGCAATAAGTTACTTACGCTTTATAAGTATGACAAACCATACCGATACAAAGGCGTTTTTGGATAACGACTTTACTGCAACATATGCTAAGGCAACGGTGCAAAACGGTGCGTTGGTAATCAAAAACGACGCAACTCCGACAGTAGTAAACGATCCGTCGATTGACGTTTTGTTCGATCCCAAGGCAATGCCTATTTGGGAAGTTGAATTTGACGGTTACCGCGCAATAGATACGGTTCACTTTACAATCACCGACGAAAACAAACAAGTTGTTGCCGATACAGGCACAATCAACATAACCGCTAACAACGGAAGGCTGTCCTACAATTTGACGGAAGATTTCAATATTACAACCGAAGGCGTTTACACGTTTGCTTACACCGTCAGTAACGACCGCGTGGAAATTTCCAAAATGCAACTTGTGGGCGAAAACTCCGACAAGACGGCATTTACCAAGGCAAACGGCGTTGTGGACGGCAACTCCGCCTATATTGACGACAACGGTTACATCAAATTAAAATACGGCACTATATACAACTACGGCGAAGCGTCGTTAACTCTTCCCGTCGATATGGACAATAGCCCGATTGTATTTTTCGATATAGCCGCGTTAAAGGGCAACTGGTCGGCAAAGATCGTCGCCGAAGGAACGGTGGGCGATATTGCAATTACGCCGGACAATTCCCGAATGGGTAAAATTGCAATCGATTTACGCAAATATATAAGCAACACAGGTACGTTAAATATTACGTTTAAAATATTTGTTATAGGCAGCGGTGCAGGCGATCAAGACTGTTATGTCAAGGTTGACAGTATCGGCTTCGGCAACAGCATAACGCTTGTAACCGAAAAGACCGACCAAGTTGTGTCCGCAGTCGAATATTCGTTAGGAAACGTCAATTTGCAAAACAGTCACTATTTGTCGATAGACGTACAATCCATTGACAAAGGCGCAAGTTGGAAAGTTTACGTTATCGATAACGATACGGGCAGGGCGGTTGAATTGCGCAATGTAATCGAACGCAAGTATTCCGAAAAATACAACCGCGCTAAAGTAGGTCAATATATCTTCGATATTACCGAAATTACAGGATTAACCGGTTCGAAGAATTTGAGTATCCGTATCAGTATTATCGGAAACAACGCTTCGGCGGTAATAAACAACGTAAAAGTATCTAATGTAAACACTCTCGGATATAATTATTAATTAATTTCCGCAAAATAAATATAAGGAGAATTGCTTTATGAAAAAAGGTCTCAGTATCATCATTCTTGTTGCAATGTTGGCAATGGTATGTTTTGGCGTTGTCGCATGCGCTAAGCACGAATGTCAACACGTCTGTCCCAAATGTAATTTGTGTACAGACAAGGCGTGTACCGATCCCGTTTGCGCGGATAAATGCAAGTGCGAACAGTCCTCTCACACGTGTAAACACGTTTGTCCTACGTGCGGCTTGTGTCAAGATGCGTCTTGTACCGACCCTGCTTGTGCAAACAAGTGCCCCGGACATAGCGTTGTAATCCCCGAATACAAAATCGAGGAAGAATTCGACAATCCCGAACAAGACTATGCCAATTGGGATAAGGGCGAAGTCAAAAATATGCACACCGTCGAAAACGGTATGTTGACGCTTACAAATACGGGCGCTACCGATTACCCCAGTAAAGGTAGAGCAATGCAAGTAAGCATCGACAAGTATCCGTATTTGGCAATTAACGTAGCTGCTCTTACGGGCGGAAAATGGTCAATTAAATTGCAATTTGCACAAGACGAAACTTCGAACCGCGTTTTGCAAGCCGACACAAACACAACAGGCGTATTTTTCTACGATTTGCGCACAGTGGAAGGAATGCCGCAAACGGGTAACGTCAGCTTCGACTTGTACATTTATATTATGGAAACGGACAGCAGCGTATCTATCGATTATATCCGTTCCACCGGCATTATTCCCGACGTTGAAAACTTCAACAGCCAAGGCAATATAACCGTTTCGGACGGAACGGCTCAATTTCAAAACGGAATAATGACGGTAAAGTCAACAAGCGAACAAGGCGCTAAGGTCACAATTCCTTTTGCTTTCCCCGCTCAATTGGTAAATATGTTGGATATATTTGTACCGCACGTAGCGGACAACAGCACTTGGTCGCTGTCTTGCGGCAACACCGTTTTGGTTGAAGAAACAAGCAACTACGGTGCAATCGGCGTAGACGCAGCCAAAGCAGGCCTGGACGGTAAAGTTGAATTAACGCTTACCGTAAAAGGACAAGCTTCGTTCGATCAAATTGCCGGCGCTTCATATAACGGCTTTACCGAGGAATTCGAATACGCAACAGACGACGATTTGCTTAAAGTTTGGAAGGAAGAAGGCACGGCATATATCGAACTTGACGACGGCATGCTCCTTTATAAGGTGGATTCGTCGAAGCAAGCAAGCGTATCCACGCAAGTTACAACTAACGTTTGCGTTTACCCCGAACTTAGCATTGCCGTCGAAGATATTACCAATGCAAAACTCGACTTATACTTCGGCAATACAAAACTCGGCACAATTACCGAAAACGGCACTCACAAATTTAACGTTTTGTCACAATACCAAACAAGCGGAATTGCTACTAACGCTTTGCGTATAGTAATCGAGCCTACTGTCGAAATGGCAACGGATACCGTTGTTTCGGCAAAAATAACTTCGGTTTCGCTTGCTCAAAATGCCGAATACAGCAAAAACGCTCTTGCTCCCAAGGGACACCGCGTTGACCAAGTAGGCAAACTTGACGAACAAGGTTACAACTCCGACAACTGGATAGGCGACGCAACCGTTGTTGCTCAAAACGGTAAATTGCAATTTGTTCAATCCAGCGGTTACGGTTATTCCAAGGGCGAAGTTTTTGCGGTAAACGTAGACTTGTCCGTAATGCGCTATCTCAACGTAAAAGTAGACGAGTTATCGAGCGGTGCTAAGTGGAAGTTGAACCTTATTTATAACCCCTCAATGACAGGCGAAATAATTAAGGGGGATGTAATTCCCGAAAACAGTAACACAGGCATATACACGATAGACTTGTATCAATTGTTTAACCTTAACGAAGATAACAAAGTAGCGGAAAAGATGTCCTACTCGATATTCATCGTAGGCGGCGTAGGATCGGTTTGTACGGTTGATTACATTACAAATAACGACCAAATCGACGCCACGCCCGAAATAGTAAACGTAGTCCCTGCCGAAAATAAAACTTTGACTCCCAACGAACAGCTTACATTGGGCGCCGAACTTAAATTACACAAGGACGACGTTACAATCACAGTTACTAAGGACGAAGTCGACGTAACCGAACAAGTGCTTAATAACAAAGTATTCCAAACGGAAGTTCCCGGAACATACGTTGTAACATTCAGCTACGCAGGCGCGCAAAGCGTAACCCGTACAATTACTGTAACGTCCCCGTCCGAACCGGTTATTTCGGTTGCTACCCAATCGCAAACGCTTAAAGTCAATCAACAACTCGCTTTACAGTACGAACTGCAAAATGCTGTGGGGGGGGGTACGGTTACGGTAACAGTTAAATGCAATGATGTTGACGTAACTGCCGATGTCCTTACAGGCGATACTTTTGCAACAGCCAACACCGGCGTATATACAGTGGAATTTACTTTTAGCGGTGCTGCTACGCAAACTGTAACTTTGACGGTAGTGTCAAATTGGACGTCAACCGACAAAAATATTCAAATTTCCGAACAAGACGGAACGTTAGTTTTGTTTGCCGAATACGATTGGCCTAAGGCGGAAATCACATTCCGCGATATGGTAATCGACAACGCGCCTTTCCTTAAAATAACCGTTGACGACAGTTCCAACGCTGCTTGGAAAGTGGAATTCGGCGATGCTGCTTACAACGTTATCCATACGATAAAAGGCGAAAGCGGCGACAAGGGAACATTTTATATCGACCTTCGTCAAGCACCGTATGAAGGCAAGACTGACAGTCCGCAAACAATTACTTTCTACATTTACGTTGTAGGTACAAACGCAATGTTAAAAGTCACCGAATTTAAGTTTGTTCAAATCGACGAAGTTCCCGACGAAATAGTGGACATTAAGCCGGAAACAGACAAAACCGTTGCTGTCGGTCAACAACTGGATGTCAGCGCAAAACTTAAACTTCGCGGAACGGCTGCAAATGTATCCGTAACCAAAGACGGCGTTAACGTAACCGAATCGGTAATTAATAACGGCGTATTTGCAGCTGCCGAAGCAGGTACTTATACAATTACGTTCAGTCACGAAAAGGCTCAAAGCGTAACCCGTACCGTTATTGTGGAAGACGCAACAAAACCCGTAATATCCGTAATTACCCAATCGCAAACTATTAAAGTTAATCAGGAACTTGAATTGCAGTACGAATTGCAAAATGTATCTTCGGACGACGGCGTGACAATAATAGTTAAATGTAACGACGTTGACGTAACGGCGGACGTGCTTACAGGTATTAAGTTTGCAGCGGCTAATACAGGCGTATATACAGTGGAATTTGCCTTTGCGGGAGCAGCTACGCAAACAATTACTTTAACAGTGGAATCCAATTGGACTTCTACGGACAACAATATTCAAATTTCCGAACAAGACGGCGCGCTTATTTTACATGCCGACAATCAATGGCCCAAAGCGGAAATTACATTCCGCGATATGGTAATCGATGACGCGCCCTTCCTTAAAATAACTGTCGGCGATGCTTCCAATGCCGCTTGGAAATTGGAATTCGGCGATAAAGAAGGGGACAAAGTTGTAATTAAGGGCGAAAGCGGTGACAAGGGAACATTCTACATCGACCTTCGTCAAGCGCCTTACGAAAACAAAACGGATAGTCCGCAAACAATTACATTCTACATTTATGTTGTAGGTACTGATGTGCAACTTGTAGTGGAAGAATTTGAATTTGTAACCGAAAAACCCGCAGAATAAACAATAAAAAGGAGCAAACAATGAAAAAAGTTTTAGTTTTCCTATTGCTTGCCGCGTTATTAATAACTTTGGTCGCTTGCGACCCGACAAAAGGTGGCGATACAAGCAATGATATAGTCGTATTGTTGGATAACAAGGATATGGATCTTTACCAACGTACAATCGACGCATTCAGTGAAAAATTTCCCCAATATAACGTAAAACCCATTTGGACTGCCGGTGACGATATACAAACCAACCAGGCAACAAAAATAGGTAACGGCACTGCGCCCGACGTCATTGTCGGCGGTGATATGTATACCGAAATTTACCGTAAAAATTTAATGGATTTGACGGAACTTATCGAACGCGATAAAGACGAATTGAAGTTGGACGACTATGTCGGCGGCGTAATGGACAATATGAAGAACAGCAAAGGTCAAGTTGTGTTTTTGCCCCGTTCGTATAATTGCAGTTTCCTTTATTTCAATAAAACGTTGTTCGACGCGCAAAAGACTAATTTGTTGGCTCTCAATCTTCCGTACGAAGCCGACACTCCCGAATCCGAACGCCATTATCCTAACCCCGCTTGGACATTGAACGACTTCTTTAAAGCGGCGGGCGCGCTTACGTTAAAGGAAAACGGTTCGTACATTCAATGGGGTTCGGATACGTTAACGACTTGGTGGGGCGAATGGCTCATTCACGTTCGTCAAAGCGGCGGCGATTTGTTTGACGCTGACGGCAACGTAACGTTCGACAATCAATCGTGTTATGACGCAATGCAAATAATGTATGACAAATCCTACGGTAACGAAGCATTGGGCAGACCTAAAATTACTGTCGCTCCCGGCGAAACGGACTTTGCAGGTTTTCAGGGCGGACGCGTAGCAATGGTTTACGGCGGTCACACTAATAACTGGGCTCGTTACGATGCTGTCGGCATCGATTGGGGTATGACGGTGTTGCCTACCGGTCTTGTTACCCGTAATGGCGCGGAATACGCCATCGAAGGTTACGGCATTTCCCAAACCAGCAAAAACGTTTCGGGCGCTTGGGAATTTATCAAGTTTATCACAAGCGAGCAAGCAATCGACCAACTTGTTTCCGACGGCGGTTTGCCTATAAGGATGTCGTCCTACAACAAGATGAGCGACGGCGTTAAAAAGGATCGTTGCACGTTGGCAATCGAAGCGATCAATCCCAACGGTAAGTTCGGTGCGTACGCTTGCACGTTGCCCCGTTACGAATACTTTGTCGAAATAGCCAATACTGTCGCTACGGCGGAAATCGGTTTGATGATGGCTCCCGACAGTTCGCGCATTTCCATTAAGGAATGCTGCAAAAACATTCAAGTTAAAGGTAACAACTTGATAGAAATCAATTACAGATAGCAGCGTTTTTAATTTCACGTTGCTACACACATTGCGTAATGCTTTTTTGCGGCATTACGCAATGATGAATTAAAGGAGAAAATATGCGTAAAATCAAAAGCGTCCGACAACGCCGAAAAATACGGAATTTTTACTTATTTATAATGCCTGCGTTGCTTGGATTTGTTTTATTGACGTTGTATCCGATGTTGCGTTCGTTGTATCTTAGTTTTACGGACGCGTCTCTTTTGTATATGGATGAAGCTAAGTGGGTTGGGTTTAAAAACTATGTTAATTTACTTAGCGGCAAGGACAGTTATTTTTGGCTGTCGCTTAAAAACACATTCATTTATGCGATATTTAACGTTTTAGGCACTTTGGTTTTCGGCTTGTTTGCTGCAATTTTGCTTACGCGCAAAGTTAAATTTCTTAATACGTTCCGCACAATATTTTACTTGCCGTCTCTTTTGCCGGCAGTAGCATCGGCATTGATGTTTAAGTGGGTATTCGATCCTTCTAACGGAATGGTCAACACTATGCTGCGCGCAATAGGTATAGCCAATCCGCCTATTTGGTTGGAAAGCGCAAGTACTGCATTGCTTACGTTGATACTGATTTCCTTGTACGGCTTCGGCAGTAAGATGATAATTTTTATCAGCGGTATTAACGATATCCCCGCTTCGTATTACGATGCCGCCGATATTGACGGCGCAGGATTTTGGACGAAGCTGACAAAGATAACATTGCCGTTATTGTCCCCTGTGTTCTTTTACAACTTGGTAATGGGTACAATCGGCGCATTGCAAGTATTTACCGAAGGTTTTGTAATCAGCGGCGCAGGTCCGGGCAACTCCACAATGTTTTACGTATTGCGTTTGTATAACATTGCATACAAAGCGCCTTACAAAATGGGGTATGCCTCGGCAATGGCGTGGATTTTGTTTGTTATTGTGGGCATAATTACGATTATTTACTTTGCTTTAAGTAAAAAATGGATATTCTACGGCGACGAAGGTTGATATGAAAAAGAATCACAAAAAGTTAGGGAAAATAGTAACCTATTTGTTACTCATATCTATTTCGGTGGTAATGTTGATGCCGCTTATCGTATTGTTTGCAACAAGCGTGCGGACGTACGACGATTTAATGCTAAATCCGTCTAAACTGTTCGGTTCGAGCTTTTCATTGGAAGCTTTCGGCAAGGTTCTCGGCGAAAACCCGTATTTAAGATATTTAGGCAATACGCTTATAATAACGGTTGTAAGTATATTGGGCTGCTGCTTAACCAGTGCTTTGGTTGCATACGGTTTTGCGCGTTTTAAAGTGCCCGGCGCAGGAATAATATTTGCTATTTTTATGTCAGGTATGATTATTCCGGGGCAAGTACTCAATATCCCTATGTTCGAAATGTACAAAAATTTGGGCTGGATTAACACATTTTACCCGTTTATTGTGCCGGTATGGTTCGGCGGGGGAATTTTCAACATTTTCCTGCAACGTCAATTTATGCGCGGTATTCCTTCGTCGTTGATGGAAGCTGCCGAAGTGGACGGTTGCAGCGAGTTTGGAATTTTCGTCCGCATAGCGTTGCCGTTGGCAAAACCCGTTATCATAACGATTGCGGTGTTCACTTTCCTAAACTGCTGGAACGACTTGTACGGTCCGTTGCTTTATTTGGAAGACCAGTCCGTTTGGACCTTGGCAAAGGGCAATTATATGATTTATCAAGCGGAATTGGGCAATCAGGGAATATCGGGCGGAACGGTACTGCCTTGGAATATTATCAGCGCGGCTAACGTAATTACCATTATTCCCATAGTAATATTGTACTTTTTTGCACAAAGAGTATTTGTCGAAGGTATCACAACGACAGGTATAAAGGGTTAATATATGAATAAATACAATTTGGATGTGTGTTTGCCCGACGGTATTAAGTGCGTCACAAACACAACGCAAGCGCACAATTCGACTAAATACGAAATTGTTTTAACTGCTGAACGGAACTTGGAGTTATCCGAGCAAAGCGTTAAGTTGGGATTTTTGCATAGCGTAAACAAAAGCGTTATTATGACTCATCAACTTTCGGTCAGTCATACCGCTTTGCCGTTTGCTTTCCCCGCTGTTGCGGCGCTTGGCGACGGTTTCGGTATATGTATCGTTGCGGACTACTACAAAACGTCAATCCCGCTTAGATTCGTCAATGCCGATGTTAACGGTATTTGTTTGGTTAACGAGCAAACGCAGCTTAAAAAAGGCGAAAGCCTTAAAGGTATACTGTATTTTGCACAGATTAATACGGACAGTCTGTTCGATTTAGTAGGCAACTGTGCGGAAATTTTGTTGGAAAACATACCGTATTGGCGTAATGAATTTAGCGTACAGCAAGGGCAAAACGTGCAGTCCTACTTCGAAGCGAGTTTGGGACTTGTAAGCAATCTTATGGACAAGCGCGCTATTGTTCGCGACGGTACGGGCACGTTTAACCCGTACGGCTATCACGAAATAGGCGCGTACAGCGAAAGTTTTGCTTGTTTAGACGTTGCCAAAGGAATGTACCGTTTTGTTTTGAGTAACGGACTAAAAGGTCCTGCCGATTATATTCGCAATCAAGTGCGTCACTTGTGCGATACATCGGCTGCGCATCCTTGGATAGCCGACTGCCACAATGCAAAGGGATTTTTCCACCATGCTTGGGGCGCTATTCCGCAGGATTCGGGCGTGGCGTCGGATATCAAGCGCGACGATTTGTTTTCCGATTACGACGGACACGAAGAAGGTCCCAATTTGCTTTCCACGTTCAAATATTTCGATAGGGTTAATTTGCTTGGCGAAATGGCAATTTTGGAAAACGACGGCGTTATTACCGAAGGTTTTTTAAAGGTTTTGCCGTTTGTCGAAAGTTTACGCAACGACGATTTTACTCAACCCGTAACTTACGATTTGGACACCCATAAGCCCGTTACAGGCAATACCGACGGCGGCAGCGGCGGAGCCGAAGCGTTGTATGCGCTTATTCAGTTTAACGCTTACAAAATTACGGGGGAAGATTACCATCTTAATTATGCGTTGTCTTCGGTAGACGTTGCAAACAAATTGGACTACGACCGTATGTTTTCTATGCGGTGCGCGCCCAAACCTATTGCAATAGGCGCATTGGTGCGTGCAAACGTCTTTGCATATTTGCATACCGGTAAAACGGAATATTTGCAACACGCCCGTCGCGTTGCGCAAGGTATCTTTTCTTTCTACTATCTCAATCCGCATCCGTATGCGTTCTTTTCGCCTGTCGGTTTCGGTTATGCTTGCGCGCAGGAACGCTGGGAAGCATTTAGGGAAATGGAGGAATCCTTATGGTTAATGGTTCCCTATTTGGAGTATTGCAACGATTTGTCGGTATTCCGTTTATATGCTTTAAACAAGCAAAGCGCTTTGGCGGCATTGCCTATTAACGGCAATCCGTACGGCAATTTACAGCGCGATTACGAAAGTTTCGGCGGCGAATATATTCCTTACGAGTTTTCCACGGGCCATATCGGCGACAACCCCGGATTGTGCGGCGGAAGTCAGTCGGACAGGCGTCAAATTAAGGAAATTTACGGCAGCGGCGAATTGTTTTTGGCAAATTTAATGTATGAAAATTTCGCCCGCTCTTACAACAAGTTTGTGTCGGTAATTTGTACTAACTGTTACAATACTTTGCCGCGTGACAATTACGCATTTCGGGTATTTAACAGCAGTACTTGTGATCAGTCGGCAATTATCGATTTCCGTACGGAAAAAGGACTTTATATTTTAAAAATCGGTGACCTTTGCTGTACGCTATCTTCCGAGCAGTTAGCGCAAGGTGTTGTGTTAACGTTTCCTGTCGGTATTACGTCGGTTGTACTGTCAAAAATTTCCGACCGATTAATTGCCGTTTCGGAACAGAAACTTGCGCAAAAAGTCAATTTGACAAGATTGTCGGACAATATCGTTTTGTCTTGGCAAAACGTAGAATGCGATTTTTACATTATAACGGACAAAACGGAGTTAGGCGGCAACGTTTATAAGGTGCAGTCAAATAATTTACGGCTTACTGTCGACGGCGAATTGCATCACGTATTCAGCGTTGTCGGCATATCGGGCAATTGCACAAAAGTATTTGATAGCGTACAAATAACTCCGCAAAAACGGACCTTCGATTACAAGTTTGATTTTGAAACGTGCGCCGATTTGCAATGTTCGGGTTTCGATTGCGTGACGGACGGACACTGTTTGATGTTTTACAGAACGTCGCTTCAAACAGATACGGGAATTGCCCAATTTGCATTTAACGGCAGCGCAGGCAGTTTGCTGGAATTGGCGGTGGGCGCAGTCAACAACGGCACAAAATACACTGTGTCGTTACTGCGTAACGGAACCGAAACGGTTTTGGCAACGGCAGAATTTCCGCAAAACTTTGTTTTTAGGTTAGATGAGGACGGTCAAGCGACGATTAAAATTTCCGCCGTTTCGTCCCAAGGTTTGGGGTTGTCCGTAACGCAAATGCAAGTGTGCAAATTGCAAGCGGTATCAAACAGCCCCGTACTTAAATTGAAACGTACCGAAAACGGAGTTAAGGCAAACCTGCTTGGAAATTACCGTTATGCGGTAGTTGCGGTGGGCGATATGGCGCACTCTGACGTATTTCAAATACTTGTGGACGGAATACCTGCCTTTTCTTCGCAGGAGCGTCAATTTGCAAAAAAAGTCGACCGCAGCAACAGGGGAGTGTTTAAAGTTCCCCTTAAAGATGACAGTAAGGAAATCCGCATTGTAACGGAGCATCCGTCGGATAAATTTGTAAAAGCAATCAGGCTTACGCAATCGGACGGTTACCCCGTTTTAACGCATTACTTCGATAAAGACGACGAGGAGAATTTTTATGACTAAAAGATGCAATAAAAACCCGATTATTACTAAATACGATGTTCGTCCCAGCAATGACGAAATGGAAGTGTTGGGAGCATTTAACTGCGGTGTTGCCCACTACAATGACGAAACGATATTGCTTGTCCGCGTTGCGGAAAAAGCAAAGGACCGCAACGGCTTTGTCAGGGTGCCCGTATACGATAGCACTAAAAAACAGGAAGTGATATTGGATTTTGACAAAAACGATTCGGATATCGATTTTTCCGACGTGCGTTTTGTTAAAACTAAGGAACAACTGTATCTTACAAGTAAATCGCATATACGCATTGCCCGCAGCAAAAACGGCGTGGATTTTAAAATTGACGACGAGCCGTTTTTATCGTCGGACTATTTCTACGAGGAATACGGCATCGAAGATCCGCGCATTACGTTTGTCGACGGTTATTATTACATTAATTACAGTTCCAGTTCGCGCCATGGAGTGTTTACTTGTTTGGCTCGTACAAAGGACTTTGTTACAGTGGAAAAACTGGGCATTATGTTTATGCCCGACAATAAAGACGTAGTAATTTTTCCGCAAAAAATCAACGGCAAGTTTTGTGTGTTTAACAGACCTGTAAGCGCGTATTTCCAACGTCCGGAAATTTGGTTAAGCTATTCGGACGATTTGCTTACCTTCGGTAATCACAAATTGCTGTGCGACTTGCGCGAAGACCATTTCGACAGTTGCCGAATCGGCGCAAGCTGCGTACCGTTTTTGACGGAAAAGGGGTGGCTGGAAATTTATCACGGATGCGCGGAAGGAGATAAGTATTGTTTGGGAGCGTTGCTTTTGGACAAGGACGATCCGTCAAAAATTATTGCCAGGAGCGAGCAGCCTATTTTGTATCCCGAAAAACCTTACGAAGTGGACGGATTTATGCCCAACGTTATTTTTTCCTGCGGTGCAACTGTCGACGGCGACAGCGTACATATTTATTACGGTGCGTGCGACGAGTGTATTTGTTTGGCAACGCTTAGCGTAAAGGAAATTTTAAACAGTTTAGAATGTTAAAAAGGTAAATAATATGAATCTTGAAGGTAAAGTTATCAATTTTTTAGGCGACAGTTTTACGGAAGCGGGCGGCGCAACCTCGTTGGAATACGGTTTCGTTGCGGTTATGGAGCGCGAGTATCTTCTTGCAAAAGCAAGGAATTACGGCGTGTGCGGTACGTGCATTGCCAAACGTTTGCGCCCTTACGGCATAAAGGAACAGGACGAATCCTGGTGGGAAGACTTTGTAACCCGCGCTAAACGTATGGATCACAACGCCGATGCGGTAGTAGTGCTTGGCGGTACCAACGACTACGGTCACGGTGACGTTCCCATTGGCAGTTTGACGGATAAGGATACAACGTTTTGCGGGCAGTTTAATGTGCTTTGCGATATTCTGCTTCAAAATTATCGCGGCAAGCCAATATTGATTGTTACGCCTACTCCGCGCGGAGACATAAGCGGTCCCGTCGGCGACGGCGGCAGGAATTTTGCCACCGGCGAATTGTCGGAATACGTATCCGCAATGATTGCAATTGCAAATAACAAGGGGCTTACGGTTTTGAATTTATTTGACGATCCGCAGTTTGCTTTGGGACAGGAATTAGACGTGTTGTGTCACGATCAGTTGCACCCGTCAAACTACGGGCACCGTTTGCTTGCAAAAAAGATTGCCGAACAATTGCAAAAAATGTAGTTTCATATTACGGTTATCTATCGGTATTGAAAACAATTTTATAAAAATATAAAATACGAACACGCTGACATTGTGTTCGTATTTTTTTGTGTTTAACCGCAGTATCAGGAAAAATAATTTAATGAATGTGAGCGGAAATTTAATTAATCTAATAAGTTTGCTTAATTTTTAATTTGGTGAATGTATCGGCTTAAAACGTTTTTATGTAAAAGCAAAGGGACGTTTGTATCCGTCCCCCGCGATAAACACTTATTAAGTTGTAATACGCTGTTTTGCGCGGGTTGGTTTTACAGTTGGTTTACGTTAAATTTTACGCCCGTTGTCAGTCCGTTATACATAACGTAAACCGTACATATTCCGTTTTGTACCGAAGCGGAAAGGCTGTACCCTAAAACCGAAACCCGTTGACCGTATTGGTTTGTGTAAACTACGTCAAGCGACGGTCTAAGGCTGTCTATATCGTTTGTATCGAAACAGACGCTGTCTTCGTCTATACTTGCCGACAGTTTGGGCTGACTTGCCGCATTTCCTCCGCCAAGCACAGTGTCGGAAACGGAATATACGCTTGTGGCAATAAACGCAAAGGCAATAACGCCCGCAATCACAAGCGATGTATTTAACAACACTTTTTTCATTTTTTAATCCTCCTGATTTTTGACAAAAAAAATGTGCGTATAGTTACGCACAAGCACACATTATAGTGATGTCGATAAATAATGTCAAGTTTTTAAACAAAAAAAATTTAAAAATTTTTTACAACGAATTTAACGACATATTTTTACAAAATTGACTGTGCAACGTTTGTATTATATGCCGACAAAATCCGTTGTGTTACAATAATTCGACATTAAGTTTTTTACATTCTTCTAATGTTTTATTGTCCCAGTAAGACGATTGAACTTCCCCGATGTGCGCTCGTTTGAGCAACAGCATACACAAGCGGCTTTGTCCTATTCCTCCGCCGATTGTAAGCGGCAGTTTGTTTGCAAGCACCGCTTGGTGATATTCGTATTCAAGGCGTTCGTAATTGCCCGTTGCATTTATTTGTTTTGTTAAACTGTCGGCGTTTATGCGTATGCCCATACTGGACAGTTCGAAAGAGCAGTCCAATACTTCGTGATAAAACAGCAAGTCGCCGTTTAAGTGCCAATCGTCATAGTCGGGCGCTCGTAAGTCGTGCGGTTGACCGTTAGATAAGTTTTCCCCTATTTGCATAATAAATACCGTTTTATATTGTTTTACTGCAATATATTCGCGTTCTTTTGCTGTTTTATCGGGATACATATCTAAAAGTTGCTGACTTGTTACAAAATATACGTCTTGGCAAATGTCAATAACGTCAAAGCCTTGTTTTGCAAGACTGTCGTTTGTTTGCTTTACGGCGCGGACGATTTTTTTGACGGTTTGTTTAAGATAGTCTATATTGCGGTCTTTTGCATCGATGATTTTTTCCCAGTCCCATTGGTCGACGTAAACGGAGTGCAGTTCGTCCATTTGGTCGTCGCGGCGTATTGCGGTCATATCGGTATAAAGTCCTTGATGGCAGGGAAAACCGTATTTGTATAAAGCCATACGCTTCCATTTGGCAAGCGATTGTACAATTTCCAAAGTTCTGCCGTCTTTTGCCACATCGAACGACACTTTGCGCTCGCTTCCGCTAAGGTCGTCTTGCAAGCCGCTTTCGCGCGTGACGAACAACGGCGCGGATACGCGCGTTAAATTTAAATTTTTTGCCAATTTGCGTTCGAATGCGTCTTTTATAAATTTGATGTATTTTTGTTTTGTTAAAACGTCTAAACGTTTGTATTTGTCGTGCGATATGTTCATTTGTTTATACAGCCTTTGTTATATGTTAATCCGCTTGTTTGCAGACTCCGTTTTTAATATTAAAATATTTGCAATCCGTTTGAATGAGCGACTTGTCTATTTCGGTAGCGGTGGTAAGCAGTATTTGCAAACCGCTGTCGAAATTAAGCAGCCGTTTTTGTCTGTCAATGTCCAGTTCGGACAAAACGTCGTCAAGTATCATAACGGGATATTCGCCGATGATGTCTTTAAATATTTTCAGTTCGGCAAGTTTTAACGACAAGGCGGTGGTGCGCAACTGTCCTTGACTGCCGAAACTGCGTACGTCTACGTCATTGATTTTAAGGGATATGTCGTCCCGTTGGCAGCCCGAACTTGTGTACCGCAACTGAAAGTCTTTTTCAACGTTTTTTGCAAGAGTATCGGCGTAGTTTGCCGTAAGTTCATTAACGCTGTCCCCTTTTATTTGGGTAATATATTCCAGCTCCAATGTTTCCTTGTTGTCGGTTAATGCCGAATGGCATTGTTTGGCGTACACTTTAAGTTTGTCGCAAAACTCTTTGCGCTTGCGTATTATTTTGGCTCCTTCGTCGGCAATTTGCGCGTCCCAAGCAAACAGCAAGTCGCGCGCTTCGTCAACGTTTGCCGATTGTTTAAGGATGTTGTTGCGTTGCGCAAGAGCCTTGTTAAACCTAGACAAACTGTAATAGTAGTTTTTGTCAGTTTGGCACAAGTCAATATCTAAAAACCGACGCCTTTCAACGGGTGATTGCGTAATTATTTTAATTTCGTTCGGCGAAAAGTAAATGCAGTTAAGGTAACCCATAAGTTCGCCCATTTTGGTTATGGGTACGGAATTTACCGCAATTTGCTTTTTTGCGTTGGAACGCAGCGCTACGTATATTTCGCCGTCGCCGTATCGGCAGGTATAACGTATTTTTACATAGGCGTAATCCTTGTTCCAACAAATCATTTCCTTGTCCTTGTCGGTACGCGGACTTTTCCCTATTGCACACAAGTAAACGCTTTCTACCAAGTTTGTTTTTCCTTGCGCGTTGTCGCCGCAAAAAATATTAAGTTTTCCGCTTGGTTTTACCGTTTGCTTTGCAAGATTGCGCAAGTAGCAAACGGTAATTTCGTTTACTTTCATTTTTTTACCTTTGCGTTTAAATTTGCGTTTAAAACCGCATTAAAATTAAGTATACCATAATCTTGCAAATTTTACAACAAAGTCGCGCTAAAACAAAAATAATTGCGCGTTTTATTTAGGGTATGAAGATGCCGCCCAATACCCGTTTTAACACCGTTCGCGTTTAAGCAACAAAATAAGCGTTTGGCGGCGGTTTGTCTATTTTATATAAGTACACTCTAAAATGCCGTTTTGCCAATCTAGCCCGCTTCTACGCCGTCAAATGACAATTTATTTTAAAAACTTTAAACAAAAGTATATACAAACAATTAAATGTGTGGTATAATGTAAAAGTCGAATACGCCTTGAAAACGCGTTAGTTTAAGCAAAAAACCGAGTTCGGTTTTAAGCGGTAAAACCTTAAAACGACATACGGTTATTGCAAGGGTAAACGGTTGTTTTTGCGGGCGTAAATAAAACCAAAAAAAGGAGTACAAAATGGCGAAAAACGTCGGCTATTCAGAGGAGCAAATTCAAGTCCTCGAAGGATTGGAACCGGTACGCAAGCGCCCCGGTATGTATATCGGTTCGACCGATGTCAAGGGGTTGCATCACTTGGCTGTGGAAATCGTCGACAACTCTATTGACGAGGCGTTGGCGGGATATTGCAGTAACATTGACGTAATAATTAACGAGGACGGAAGTCTTACCGTACAAGACGACGGTCGCGGGATACCTTGCGGTATTCACAAAAAGGAAGGCATTTCCGCAGTGGAATTGTGTCTTACCAAACTGCACGCGGGCGGTAAGTTCGGCGGCGGCGGATACAAAATAAGCGGCGGTCTGCACGGCGTAGGTATGTCCTGCGTTAACGCATTGTCCGAATGGCTTGTTGTGGAAGTCGACCAAGACGGCAAACACCATTATCAAAAATACAACAGGGGCGTTCCCGAAGAAAGGCTTAAAGTTGTGGGCGACGCCGACAGGACAGGTACCAAAGTTACCTTTATGCCCGACGATCAAATATTCGAAACTACCGAATGGGAATACGAACGTCTAAAAGCAAGACTGCGCGAAGTGGCGTACTTAAACAAGGGTATAACCATTAACTTGCGCGACGACCGCGACAGCCGTAAACGTAACGAAACATTCTGCTACGTAGGCGGACTTGCGGAATTTGTCGAAAACTACAACCGCGCCAAAAATACTATTTTTGCGCAAACAATGTACATCGACAAGTCGGTCAAGGAAGGCGAAATCGAAGTCGCGTTGCAATTTAACGACAGTTATACCGAAGTCGTCCACGCTTACGCCAACAATATTAACACCGAAGAAGGCGGTGCGCATTTAGACGGTTTCAAAGCGGCGTTGACTAAGGCTATCAACGACTACGGTCACAAGTACAATTTGTTAAAGGAAAGCGAAAAACTGTCCGGCGAAGACGTGCGTGAAGGCTTGGTTGCAATTATATCCGTTAAGCTCGAAAACCCGCAATTCGAAGGACAAACCAAAACAAAGTTGGGCAACAGCGAAATGCGTACTGCGGTAGCGCGTGTAGTGGGTGAAGAACTTGCAACGTTTTTGGAAGAAAATCCCAAGGAAGCAAGGGAACTGGTGCTTAAATCCGTTACTGCGCAGCGTGCTCGCGATGCAGCCCGTCGTGCAAGGGAATTAACCCGCAAGGGCGTACTCGAAAGTGCGTCATTGCCCGGCAAACTTGCCGACTGTTCGGATAAGGACCCCAAACACTGCGAAATTTACATCGTCGAAGGTGACTCCGCAGGCGGAACGGCTAAGCAAGGACGCGACAGACGTTTCCAAGCAATATTGCCGTTAAGGGGTAAAATATTAAACGTTGAAAAGGCGCGTTTGTCAAGAGCGTTGGAAAACGAAGAAATTAAGTCTATGATTACCGCTTTCGGTTGCGGAATATCCGACGACTTTGACGAAAGTAAATTAAGATACGACCGTATTATCTGTATGACCGACGCGGACGTAGACGGCAGTCACATAAGAATTTTGTTAATTACATTCTTCTTCCGCTTTATGCGCCCGTTAATCGAAAACGGTCACGTTTACATAGCGCAGCCGCCTTTGTACAAAATTACTAAAAATAAGCAAGAGTATTACGCGTTCGACGATGAAGAACGCGACAGAAAGTTGGCTCAATTGGGCAGTAAGGGCGTTGAAGTATCCCGTTATAAAGGTTTGGGCGAAATGAACGCCGAACAACTGTGGCAAACGACAATGAACCCCGAAAGCCGTACAATGTTGCAAGTAACTATGGAAGACGCCTACGAAGCGGACGAAATCGTGTCGCTTTTAATGGGTGACCAACCCGAACTCAGACGTGAGTTTATCGTTGAAAACGCTAAATTGGTCGAAGACCTTGACGTATAGGAGGGTAAAACTATGGCAAAACAACAAGATATACATAATCTCGATTACGTTCAAGCGTTAGACCAAACCAACGTTAAAGTAATCAAAATGGAAGAGGAAATGAAAAAATCGTTTATAGCTTACGCTATGGCGGTAAACGTTTCCCGCGCAATTCCCGATGTACGCGACGGTTTAAAGCCCGTTCACAGACGTATTTTGTATGCAATGGGCGAATTGAACTTGTTTAACGACAAGCCTTACCGTAAATGCGCGCGTATCGTCGGCGACGTTTTAGGTAAGTACCACCCCCACGGCGACTCTGCCGTTTACGAAGCGTTGGTTCGTCTTGCGCAAGACTTTTCTATCCGCTGCCCGTTAGTCGACGGACAAGGTAACTTCGGTTCGGTCGATGGAGATCCGCCGGCTGCGCAGCGTTATACCGAAGCGCGTTTGTCTAAAATCGCTTACGAAATGCTTCGCGAAATCGACAAAAACACAGTCGACTTTTATCCCAACTTCGACAACACGTTAATGCAGCCGTCGGTATTGCCCAGCCGTTTCCCCAACTTGTTGGTTAACGGTGCGGACGGTATTGCGGTAGGTATGGCAACTAACATTCCGCCTCACAATCTCGGCGAAGTTATCGACGGAGCAATTGCGGTATTGAACAATCCCGAAATAACCGTTGAAGAATTAATGAAAATTATTCCCGCGCCCGATTTCCCCACAGGCGGTATAATGATGGGACGTATGGGCGTGCGCAATGCGTATAAAACCGGTAAAGGCAGCATTTTGGTACGCGCTAAAACCGAAATCGAGGAGCACAACGGACGTCAACGCATTATAGTTACCGAATTGCCTTACCAAGTTAACAAGGCAAAATTAATCGAAAATACCGCAGGACTTGTTAAGGACAAGCGTATCGAAGGTATTTCGGATATCCGCGACGAAAGCGACCGCAAAGGTATGCGTATCGTATTTGAACTTAAACGCGACGCTAACGCACAAGTGGTGCTTAATACGTTGTTTAAGCATACGCAAATGCAAGTTTCCGACGGTATTACGTTGCTTGCGCTTGCCGACGGCGAACCCAAGATTATGTCGTTAAAGGAAATTTTGTCCTACTATATCGACCATCAAAGGAGCGTAATTACCCGCCGCACCAAGTACGACCTTGAAAAGGCGGAAGACAGATACCACATTATCGAAGGCTTGGTTATTGCTCTCGACAATATCGACAGAGTAATTGCAATTATCAAAAGCAGCGACGACAAGCAAGCGGCGGCGGCAGCTTTAATGAAAGAATTTAAGTTGACCGAACGTCAAACCAACGCTATTTTGGAAATGAAGTTGTCCCGTCTTACTCACTTGGAAGTGGAAAGTTTGCGCAACGAACTTGCCGAACTTGCCGCGCTTATTAAGGATTTGAAAGATATCCTTGCTAAGCCCGCGCGTATCGACAGCATTATCGTTTCCGAAATGGGCGAAATCCGCGACAAATACGGTGCGGAACGCAAAACGGAAATTTGTACGGACTACTCGGAAATAGACATCGGCGACCTTATCGAAAAGGAAGACGTAGTTATTTCTATGACTCACTTGGGCTACGTCAAACGTCTGCCTGTCACCGAATACCGCACGCAAAAGCGCGGCGGCAAGGGTGTTACGGCGCACAAACCGCGTGAAGAAGACTTTGTCGAAAATATGTTTATCACCAACACTCACGACGATTTGTTGTTCTTTACAAACCGCGGTAAGGTGTATTGCATAAAGGGTTACGAAGTGCCGGAGGCGGAACGTACCGCAAGGGGCAGAGCAATCGTCAATATTTTGCAGCTTGATAACGGCGAAAAAGTTACGGCGGTTATCCCCCGCAAGGAAGACAGTCGCGGAAATCTAATTATGGCAACCCGCAACGGACTTATCAAAAAGACCAACTTGACGGAATTCGAATCTATCCGTAAAACGGGTAAAATCGCTATAAGTTTAGTGGACGACGACGAACTTATCGGCGTAGATATGACCACAGGTTACGACGAAATACTTATGGCAAGTCACGAAGGTAAATGTATACGTTTTGCCGAGGAAGAAGTCCGTCCTATGGGACGCGAAGCGCAGGGTGTTAAATCCATTAAACTCGACAAGGGCGACTACGTTGTAGATATGGCTATTGCGCGTAACGGTTTGGAAGTGTTGACCATTTCGGAAAAAGGTTACGGCAAGCGCAGCGAACTTATCGATTACCGTTTGCAATCGCGTGCAGGTAAGGGCATTAAAGCAGGCGTATTCAACAACAAAACGGGTAAACTCGTCAACTTAAAACTTATCGATCCCGAAAACGACGTTATGCTTATTGCGGACAACGGTATAGTTATTCGTATCCGCGCTAAGGATATTTCCAAGATAGGCAGGGATACGATGGGCGTAAGAGTAATGAAGTTTAAGGGCGAAGCGCAAGTTGTGTGCGTGTCCGAAAGCCCCGTCTCCGAGGAATTGGATTCGGACGGTAGCGACGCCGAATAAACTTCGCAATACTTTGTTGGGCTTGCGTTTTTGCTCAGTCACGTACGCTTAGTACGTTCCTGTCGCAAAATCCGCGCCCGCCCTGTCTTGCTCATTTCTTCGCCGTCGCAAAGAAAAAAATATAAATGTTATTTTACGACGTGGCTAATATGTTTTAACCGCGTCGTTTAAACATTTGCTAAAATACCTTAAATAATGTTATACTAGTAAAAATAAATTAAAAGCAAGGATTATTTGTCCTTGTGTACTTTAAGCGTTGTTATTACGCACAAAGGAGCAAGTTTTGAAAGATTACAAACAAATTATAGCAAGCAAAATAAACGCCCCGTTGGATAATGCTGAAATCGTTTCGTTAATTACCGAAACCGCCGACGACAATTTCGGCGATTACGCTTTTCCCTGTTTTAAACTGGCAAAAGCAATGCGTATGTCCCCCGTTGCCATTGCGCAAAAGTTAGCAGGCGAAATTGCATTGGACAACGATATAGTTAAAGTGGAAGCGGTTAACGGTTATCTCAACTTTTTTATTAACCGACAGGATTTTATCAACGACGCTTTGTATGGTGTAGTCAGTTGCGGTGACAGCTACGGCAACGACGTAATAGGCAAAGGTAAAACAATTTGCATCGATTACAGTTCGGTAAATATTTGTAAGTCTTTCCATATAGGACACTTGTCTACAACGGCGTTGGGCAGCAGTCTGTACAAAATTTTTACGGCGTTAGGTTATAACGTGGTAGGAATTAACCACCTTGGCGACTACGGCACGCAATTCGGTAAAATGATTGTCGCTTACAAGTTGTGGAGCAACGAACAGGCGGTAAGGGAACACGGCGTTGCCGAACTGCAACGCGTTTACGTCAAGTTCCACCAAGAGGAAGCCGAGCACCCCGAATTGACGGATGAAGCGCGCGCTTGGTTTGTAAAAGTGGAGCAAGGCGACGCCGAAGCGACAAAGCTGTTCCAAATGTTTAAAGATGTAACTTTGCGCGACGTACAGGAAATTTACGACCGTTTAAACGTCAAGTTTGACAGTTGGAACGGTGAAAGTTTTTATATGGACAAAATGGACGAACCGCTGCAAATGCTGCGCGACAAGGGGCTTATTTGCGAAAGTCAAGGCGCGCAGGTGGTGGATTTGTCCGATTACAATATGCCGCCGTTTTTACTGTTAAAAAGCGACGGAAGCAGTTTGTATGCTACTCGCGATTTAGCCGCCGCCGTTTGGCGCAAAAAGGAATACGACTTCGACAAATGTCTGTATGTTGTAGCCTATCAGCAAAACTTACATTTTAAGCAGTTGTTTAAAGTACTGGAACTTGCAAATCTTCCTTGGGCAAAGGATATGGTTCACGTAGCCTACGGTATGGTAAGCCTTGAAGACGGTGCAATGTCTACGCGTAAGGGCAATGTTGTGCTTTTGCGGGACGTGTTGAATAAAGCGGTTGCAAAGTCGCTGGAAACGATAGTCGCCAAAAACCCTGATTTGGAAAACAAGGAAAAAGTTGCCGAACAAGTAGGTGTGGGCGCAGTATTGTTTTCCGCTTTGGAAAACAGCAAAATTAAGGATATTACTTTTTCGTACGATCGGGTTCTTAATTTCGACGGCGAAACCGCCCCTTATTTGCAGTATACTGCCGCGCGTTGTAATTCCATATTGGAAAAGGCAGGAATGTCGCGTTACGCAAAAATTGCTCACGATCCGCGCGCTTTGGATAATATCGAAACATTGCGTTTGTCTAAGCTTATTGCAAGTTTCCCGCAAGCCGTCAAGGACTCGGCTTTAAAGTACGAACCCAGCATAATTTCCGGCTTGCTAATAGATATAGCGCAAGCGTTTAACCGTTTTTACATCGAGCACCGCGTTTTAAGCGACAATTTAAGCGAACAAAACGCGCGTTTGACGGTAGTGGAAGCAACGGCAACGGTACTTAAAAAAGGATTGGCGTTGTTAGGTATCGAAACCCCTGCCAAAATGTAACCTAAGCCCGTATATGTCGCTCGGGTATTTGCATTTTTATCCCCTCGGACTAAGTTCTCACAGTCAAAAAATGCAAATACCCTCGTTCTCGGTGACAAGCGGTAGAGTTTAATTGGAACTAACTTATTCTGTTCGTTTGCCTTATCTTGCTCGTTTTTACGGGCTTATGGTAAAGGTGGATAATTTAATGAGACATCTGCATTGTTGTGCTTACGCTTTGCCTAGGTCGTGTATGTCTATATACACTCCTGTCGGCAAATCCGCGCCCGTCTCGCATCTATATCTATCTGCGGGCTTAGGCGGGTATTAATCGTCCTTAGCCGAGCAACGTAGTTGCGAACGCCACGAAGCGAAAGCGTAGTACGTACGCATTAGTACGCTCCTTCGCGTTCGCCTTGTTTTCCGCGCATCTATGTGCATCTAATGGCTTATAAAACGGTAAAAGTATGTTTAGTTAAAAAATATATTGTATACAAAAATCTTTTGCCAATTAGGAAAATTTATGGTAAAGTTAGATAATAATATACGTAATAACAGTCAAGGTTATATAATAACCAAGCGTTATTGCAATGTTTAATGCAACGCCAATTTATTGCTGTAATTGTTCGTTTGCGTAAAAAATAATATGTAAAGGGGATTGTATGAACGTATTCGACTGGATCTTTGTAGCTGCGCTTGTTTTCGGATTTGTGCTAGGCTTAATAAAAGGTTTTTTAAAGCCGTTGCTTTCCGCAATAGGTTTTATTATCGTTGCGTTCGGGGCTTCGTTGCTTGCGCCGACGGTGCAAGGTTGGATGATGGGTATCGAAATGAACGAATCGCTCCGTCCTTTACTGGCAATAGTATTGTCGTTTATAGCGCTTGCAATTATATGGATACTTATATCGTTTGTTCTGCGTAAAATTTTTACGCGCCGTAAAGGTATGGGTATAGTAAACCGCGTAATCGGCGCGGCATTGGGACTGGTTATAGTCTACCTTGTGTTTGCGGTAATCGTGGCATTTATTGTAGGCCCGTTAGGCGGATTGATGCCGTTTATTACCGACAAGCTCGGTCCCGAAGTGGAAGCAAGTTGGTTACGTACGCACATTTATACCGACAAAGGCAACTTTTTCGGTAATTGGATAGTGGGCGAAATGGCTCGTAAAATAATGGAAATTATTCAAAGCGGACAAGAAAGCGAAGCGTTGGCGCATATGATTGGTTTTTGCGTCCGTCAAGTTGCATAGTTTTGCTTTGGGGCAAACGGACAATTGGTGCTTGCCGATTAATAAAAATCCTGTCAAACTCGATTAATTGCTTGACGGTATTAAGTCCGTTGTGTTAGTATAAAAATACAAAAATAAAATAAAAGGAGGTGAGAGTAGTGATCAATAACAATATCATATACAAGTTTAACAATTTAACCGTTGTGGAAGTCGCTACGCTCGCCTGTTTTTGCACTTGTTGTAATAAATAGACGTCATTGTCATTTTGCGTTTTCCCATACGGGAAGACGCAATTTTTTATTTAAAAGTAATTTAAAGATATATTATGAAACATTTACTTAAATTTATAAAACCTTATACAAAGGAAATATTGTTGCTTATGTTGCTGTTTGCAATACGGTCGCTTTCAACATTGTTTATGCCGTATGTTATGAGCGACATTGTGGAAAAAGGTATTCGCAACAGCGATTTAATTTACGTTATAAAACAAGGCGCGGTAATATTCGCTCTTGCAATTGCGGCGTTTGCGTGCGCGCTTGTCACAAACAGGGTAAGCAGTAACTTTTCGTCTAAAATAGCCGTTAATATGCGTAAGGACGTATTTAACAAAGTAAACCGTTTGACGTTTGAGCAGTTTTCCGAAATAGGCACAGGCAGTTTGCTTACGCGTACTACCGACGATATAGGCTGGATGGAAGAGACTGTTTCGCAAGTGCCGTATGTGTTAATATCTTGCCCGATTTTGTTTATAGGCGGAATAGTGCTGTCTTTCCGCGGGGACTGGGTATTGCCGTTGATACTTTTGGGCGTTTCGGTTTTGGTGTTGGTAATGACTACGCTTATATGCGGCACGTTGGAAAAATACTGGCAGCGCGGCGATGAATATACCGACGTTCAAAACCGAGTTATCCGCGAACGGTTGTCGGGTATACGCGTTGTGCGTGCCTTTGACAAGGAAGACCACGAACACGAACGCGCCAAAAAAGCCACAAGCGAAATGTGTAACAGTTTTGTACGCGCAAATACAATAAGCGGAATCATCAGCCCGTTAGCGTCGCTGTTTTTAAACGTTGCGACAGTTGCTATTATTTATGTGGGAGCAATCCGCTTGCAGTCGAGCGAAACGTTAAAAGCGGGGGATATCCTTGCAACAATTCAGTACGTTGCGCTAATTGCCAATGCCGTAATGATTTTGTCTTGGACAATCTCTTTTATTCCGCATATTAAGGTAAGCTTGCGCCGTATATCCGCAATTTTGGATGCGCCTACGCAAATTGACGAACAGTCCGACGGCGAAGTGCTGCAAGGCAATATTTCTTTCGAAAACGTTGACTTTGCCTACGGTAACGCTTTGGCAAATGCACTCGAAAACGTATCGTTCGATGTGTCCGACGGTGAAATTGTCGGCATTATCGGCGGTACGGGAAGCGGCAAAAGTACTCTTGTAAAACTGCTGTTGGATTTTTATCCTATAAACGTCGGCAAGCGGTGTTTGGGCGGACGCGACTATGCCGAATTGTCATCAGCAACCGTACGCGACAATTTAGCGGTAGCGTTGCAAAAAAGTATGATATTCGAAGGCACAATTCGCGACAATGTCAAAATGGGCAACCGCGACGCCACCGACGAACAAGTTATGGAAGCACTTAAAATAGCGCAAATGGACGAATTTGTACAAAGTCGCGAAGAAGGGCTTGACTACAAACTTACGCAAGCGGGCAACAACATTTCGGGCGGACAAAAACAGCGTATCAACATAGCGCGTACAATTTTAAAACCTGCGCAAGTTTATATATTCGACGACAGCTTTTCGGCGTTGGACTATTTGACCGAAGCGAATTTGCGAAAACAGTTAAATGTGTTTTTACAAGGCAAAACGCAAATTATTATCACTCAGCGCGCGGCAACGGCAATGCGTTGCGACAAGGTTTACGTAATGGATTGCGGTAAAGTGGTGGGAGTGGGCACACACAAACAACTGCTTGAAACGTGTCAAACGTACAAGGAAATATACGACAGTCAAATGGGAGGTGGTTTAAGTGAGTAAGTCAACTTCCGTTAAAGAAACAACGCAAAACAAACCGTCCGCTTGGAAGACAGTCAAACGGCTTGTGCGCGATTTAAAACCCATTGCTTGGGCAATAGCAATAAGCGGCGTTGTATGTATTTGTTCGGTGGCTTTAATAAGCATTGCGCCGGAAATAGTCAGTATTATGACTGATATGATTTACGACTTCGGTGACAAAGGAACACCGATAGATATAAAACGTATGGGCGACCTTGCTGTTTATTTAGCGTTAGCGTATGTCGGCGGATCTATGTTGGAAATGGCAATGGCGGTGCTTATGACGAATATTGCTTCGCGGTTTTACACAAAAGGTTTGCGTATACGCATAAGCGACAAAATCCGCCGCTTGCCGGTAAGTTTTGTGGATAATACCCCTAACGGCGAATTACTGTCCCGTATGATGAACGACGTAAGCAATATGTCTAATACGGTGTACGTTATTATCGAAACGCTAATGAACGGAATAGTCAAGATAATTGTTATAGCCGTATTAATGTATATGACTAACTGGATACTTGCAACCGCCGTAATCGTATTAGTACCTTTATCCATAGCGTTGTCGGCGTTTATTTCCTCCAAAAGCGAAAAAAGCTGGCACGACTTCCGCAAAGTCAACGGACAAATGTATGCGTTCATCGAGGAAGATTACAGCGGCTTCGACACCGTTAAAGCGTTTAATTTGGAAGAACGTCAGCGTGCAATTTGTAACGACATCTCGGCAACCTACCGCGCCAAGGTAAAACGCGCGTACTACTTGTCGGGACTTGTTCAGCCTATAATCGCTTTTACTAATAACATAGCGTATGTGGCAGTTTGTATCGCAGGCGGTATACTTGCCGTAAACGGTGTGGTAAGCGTCGGCGATGTAATTAAAATAATACTGTTCGCCAAGATGTTTGCAGGACCGTTGGAAAGCATTGCTAACGGGATGGGCTCCATTCAGCATACTCTTGCTTGCGCTAACCGCGTGTACAATTTGTTGGATACGGAAGAAATGTCCGTTGCTGTTTCGCAAGATGAACCGCAAGGGCAGGGCGAAGTGGAGTTTAGTCATGTATACTTTGCTTACGACAAGGACAAACCGCTTATTAAGGATTTAAATTTAAAAGTAAAAGCAGGGCAAAAGGTTGCTCTGGTTGGTCCTACGGGCGGCGGAAAAACCACAATCGTCAATTTACTTATGCGTTTTTACGATATTGACAGCGGTACAATTACTATCGACGGTGTCGATACCGCATCAATGGACAGGGCAAAATTGCGCGGGCAATTCGGTATGGTGTTGCAGGATACTTGGCTGTTTAACGGCACCGTTTACGACAATATCGCATACGGTAGCGATAACGCTACTTACGACGAAGTCGTTGAAGCGGCAAAACACGCGCGCGCCGACCACTTTATACGTACGTTGCCCAACGGGTACGATACGGTAATAAACGAAGAAAGCACAAACATAAGCAGCGGACAAAAGCAGTTGTTAACCATTGCAAGGAGTTATCTTGCCAACCGCAAAATGTTGATACTTGACGAAGCCACAAGCAATGTCGACACGCGTTCCGAAATACTTATACAAAAGGCAATGGATGAACTGTTGCGCGGACGTACGAGTTTCGTTATAGCGCACAGGTTGTCTACAATAGTCAACGCCGATGTGATTTTGGTAATAAACAACGGCGAAGTGGTCGAACAAGGTACGCACTTGCAACTTATGGCTAAAAACGGTTTTTATACCAAAATATACAACAGTCAATACGAACTGTTAAAGTGATTGCACCGAAACGTGTAAGTTTAGCACAACTGTCGTACAGTAAAATATAGCAAACAAAAAACTACTCGAAATTTTACAGCAGTTCCCAAATGGAATTTCTACAAAATATAAGTATAGCATATTATACTTTGCTATCAAGTCGGTATGCTTATATTTTACTTTTTAATTCAGTTGTTGTATAATATCCAAAATATAAGCAGCAATTTACGGGCAACAAAATGGAAAAGAATTATTACGGTAGTTTATGTACCGAAATGTATGAAGTATTGCATCAAAACGCACCGCAAGATGAACTTGCGTTTTATCTTTCGTATGCAAAAAAAGACGCGTTGATTTTCGAGCCGTTATGCGGTAGTGGAAGATTTTTAGTGCCGTTTTTACAAAAAGGTTTTGATATAAGCGGCGTGGATTTGTCGGCGGAAATGCTAGCGAAATTAAAAGAAAAAGCACCCGACGCAAAAGCATATCTTTGCAATATATTGACATATAATTCAACGCAAAAATTTGATTACATATTTATTTCTTCGGGCTCGGTTTCATTATTTACCGATATGGAACTGTGTAAAAAAATTCTATGTAAAATAAAAAGTTTACTCAAAACCGGCGGTAAATTTGTTTTTGCGGTCGATACGATTGCCGGCAAGTGTTCGGATGATGAAGAATATAAATTAGTCAAAAGCGTAAAAACAGCAGAAGGCTTTGACCTAATATTAAAGTGTAAAAACTATTATGACGAAAAAACCGGTACGCAATATTCACCGAGCATTTATGAGTTGTATGACAATAACACTTTATTACAACGTGAAGAAATGGACTTTCAAACACACCTTTATAGATTTGGCGAAATAGAGCCGCATTTATATAACATAGGCTTTACAAATGTAACGGTTTATTCGTCATTTAATAAAGAACTTGCTACCGATAACAATTCGGATATGTTTATATATGAATGTAGTTGATAGCAAATTACAATTTATTTAAGCAGTTGCTAAACATTGCGGGCAATTAAAAAGAGCGAAGAATTTGTCTTCGCTCTTTAATTTCTATGGGAATTGCTTTTTTCGAGTTATTTTTTGTTACTGTTGCAAAGTTAATATAATTTGAATAACGGTCGAATATTACCGACGTAATATTTTTGAATTACGTTGTGTGTACATTTAATACGTATCAGCAAAGAATAACTGTATGTGCCGCTGCTAAGTGTTGACGGTTTGCGTGCGTTCGTTTATAATTAACTTATGATAAAAAAATGTTTAACAAATTATTTTAAAAGTTTAAAGTACTTTTTTACTCCGCTCGGAACAATGTTTTTGGGTATAATGATAGGCGTGTCTATACTTGTACCGGGGGTAATTTCCGCAGCAACCGTTTTAATCGACGAAATAGGCGAACTTTCGCAAAACATCAATTTGGATTTGTCGCTATTGGTCAATAACGTTTGGCAGTCGGTGCAAGCGCTCGATTGGAACAAACCCGTCGAGTCGCTTGAAACTATGTTGTCGTCCGAATGGCTTAACAATACGTTGACACAGTCGCTTAGCGCAATACTGGGTACGGATTTCGAAACATTTAAAGCGCAAATTGCAAGTTTTGTAAGTGAGTTTTTGCAAGCCGTTTCGTTTAACGTAGCGGTGTTTTTTGTATTTTGGGTGCTGGGTTTTATTGCGGGATTTGCGCTTATAAGGTTTTTAATCAGACGCGATATTGCAAGGCGTTCGCTGTGGAGATTTATTTTAGCGTACTTTGTAAATTCGCTATTAGCGGCGGGCGCGGTTATTTTGGCGGTATTTTTGTACACTTTGTGGGTATACAGCATTATCTTTACAATTTTAGTCGGTATGTGCCTGTTTGGAATGATTGCACTTGTACAAGCGTATTTGCTTTACGGCTGCAAAAAGATACCTTTCGCCAAAGCGGTAAATATTAAAAACGCTTGCTTGTATATGCTTGCAAACCTTGTAATATTTGCGTTGTCCGTATGCTTTACGCTTGTGGCAATGCTAATAAATAAATTTATGGGCGTATTTGTAGGGTTGAGTTTTGTGGCGATTGCCGATATCGTTATTAATTTAAATGCCGAGTCCTACGTGTTGGCGCAAGTAAACGGTCAAGGCGAACTGTTGAATAAATGTTGCGGCGAAATCACCGAGTAACAGAATATTAGTATATTTATAATGATTAAGGCAAGGACTTAACGTATATTTGTATAACTTTGCTATAATGGATAAACAAAACGCCGATTGGGTTGAAACTCAATCGGCATTTTTGTATTCTTGCATTTGTTTTAAGGAAAATTCGCAACCGCAGTAGTGCTGACGGTAAAGGTTGTATTTGTTTGACAGCCGTATGCTTTCCTTGTAGCCGTCCCGCTTTTTAAAGTCGGCGGGTAACCACTTGACATCGTCCGTTTGTAACGACAATCCTATTTCGTTTAACAGTTGACTGTTTTTGTAGGGGGAAACGGATAGCGTTGTACTAAACAGATTGAATCCGTTATTTATGGCATATTCGAGCGTATCGGACAGCCGCAAGTAAAAACACGTATTGCACCGTACGCCGCCTTCGCGTTCTTTTTCCTGCCCTTGTACGGCAGAGTAATACTTTTGCGCATTAAACGGTTGTACGACTAATTTTAACGGGCGTAGCGGTTGCGTTTCGAAACGTCCGCCGTTTACTGTGTCGACGAGTTTAATTAATTCGTTCAAACGCTTTTGCCACTCGGCGTTGTCGGTAATGTTGTCGTTGGCGTAGTACAGCGTCACGTCAAATTTGTCCAACACGCGCACAAGGCACGCAGTAGAACAGGGCGCGCAACACGCGTGCAGCAGTAATTTTGGGGGATTGTTTACGTCAATTCCGTTTTTAAATTGTTCAAACAAAATATCGTAGTTTACATTCATACTAAAATTTTACTTTATTTGTATAACTTTTGCAACTGTTTGTAATTTTTTATTTACTAAACGACTAAAATTTGCGGAATATCATTTAGTAATATCGGCAATGGGCGCAAGCGGTTGTGTTGGGTATATAACGAAAGTATTGACATTTTGCAGTCAAGTGTTTATACTTAATTTAAAAAAGCGGAGTGTAGATAATATGAAAAAAATTGTGTTTATCTTAACTTTGATATTGTGTTTATCAACATGTTTGTCGATATTTACCGCTTGTGACGACGGTCCTATTACGGCGTTGCTTGTTGGAGAAACTGCAGAATCGGCGGAAGATTTTATTGAAATCGGTGAATATACTTACGGAAACGACGGCGCAATAATATCCGATATTAAAAAGTTAAAGTTTTTCGGCGTGGACGAAAACGGTGAAAAACGCGAAATAAAATTTTCTAAACTCACCGCAGTTTACGAGGACGAAAACGGTGATACGTACACTAAAAAGCCTTCTAAACTGACGGTCGGTACATGGTCGATTAAGTACGGATATAAAGACCGAAACTGTGAAGTTGCATTTTATATCGAGCAATCTGCTTCGGGCAAGTTTACCGCTAAACTTAAAAGTACAAGTTGGACGTATGGCGAGGATATGTCGTTAATAGAACTTCGCAACCCCGAAGGGAAAATAGTTGCGCCGACAACAGACAGCAGTTTGTCGCCCGACGACACAAACATACGCATCGGTTCGTTGGATTACTTGGGATTTAAAAAGGATTTTTACAATACGCTTGGCGACGAAAAATACAACGCCGAGTCTTTGTGGACGATCTATTTCGATGCTCAAACGGGCAGGTATCAAGATAATGTTATTTGCGGTTACGACGTAAGTATGAGTTACAAATACCGTCCCGGCGATTACGTTTTGGTGCTTTTCGATATGTTAGGCACACATAATTACTCAAACGTCGTGTGTACCGTTGAATTTACGGTAAAAGCCGCGTAGCCGTATTTGCAAGTCCAAAATATGCATTGACAACTAATAAAAATCGTCTTTGCTCGACAGCCGCTCGGTAGTTTTGTTGCAAAGGACGACAATAGAAAAACAGTTCCGTCTTTATAACGACGGAACTGTTTGTTTTTGCAAATGCTATTTCTTTTCGCGCACTCTAAGGGGTATGCCGAGTTTGTCGGCGAGTTTTTGACACTCGGCAACGTCGTGTTCGCCAATGCTGTCAACGACGGAAAACACAACGTTACCGCCGCGCTGTTTACACAGTTTAGCAAATTCAATCAATGCGTCGTACGCTTTTTCGCCGAATTTGCTGTGACAGTGTTGTTGATACTTTTGTGCGTTGCTTTCGTTCAGCGACACGTTTATTATATCACAACTTGTAACTATTACGTCGGTGACGTCTTTGTTGTGTATAAGGTTTGCTTGCCCGTTAGTGTTTATCCGCGTTGTTTTGTCGATGCAATGTAGGTAACTTGCAACTTCGTCCAACGTTTCCAAATTGATTGTCGGTTCGCCGTATCCGCAAAAGACTATTTCGCTGTCATATTCGTCAATGTTTTGCGGTAACTGTTCGATTACGTCTTCGACGGTGGGTTCGTCGTCTATCCACAGTACCGTTCCGTCCATATCCTTGTGGTCGCGACGTATGCAAAAGTCGCAGTTGTTTGTGCAGCGGTTTGTAAGGTTGATGTATATTTTATTTCCTAAAATGTATACGTAGTTATTCATAGTTATACCTTTTTAATACGTAATTTCGGTTAGCATTTTTTTGACTATCTTTTAGTTATATTCGGTCGACTGCTAACATCAAAATCCTTATTTTAATGTGCAATGTGTAATTGTGGTGACATTGCAGAACTTATTAGTTAGCAGTTTTTTGCTTGCTACGGTTCGTCATTGCGAGCATAGCGAAGCAATCTAGAATAATTGGTATTTGTATTTTACCAGATTGCCGAGAAAGTGTGGCTAGACTCTCGCCTTATTCGCCGTCCTTTGGCGAAATGTTGTTCAAGGTTACCGCGCAATCTTTTTAAAAAGCCGCAGTGTGTTTTCGCGTATTTGTGCTTCGGTTTGTTCCGTAGACTTTCCGTAAACTTCCGCTATTTTGTCAACGATTAGCGGAATGTTGTACGGCGTGTTTACTTTTCCGCGTAGTGGTACGGGCGCCATATACGGACTGTCCGTTTCGGACAATATTCTGTCAAAGGGAATTGCTTGCAACACATCTTCCTTTTTTGCATTTTTAAAAGTTATTGCTCCGCCAAATGCAAAGTAGTGTCCGAACTTTACTGCTTGCCTTGCAAATTCCGCGCTTCCGGAATAGCAGTGCCACAGCACCCCGTTGTTTAAGTGGTTTTTTTGTGCGGTTAGTATATCCCAAGCGTCGCCGTATGCGTCGCGTATGTGCAGCGTTATCGGCAATCCCAGTTGGTCGGCAATTTCTATCTGTTCGGCAAAAACGTCCCTTTGAGTTTGTCTGTCGGACAAGTCGTAGTAGTAGTCTAGTCCTATTTCGCCTACGGCAACAACCTTGTCGTTTTGCGCAAGTTGGCGCATTAAAGCGCGGAACTTGTCATTAAAGTCGCTGCTTTCGTGCGGGTGCATACCTACTGTTGCATAAACGTCGTGGTACTTGTTGGCAAGTTCTACGCTGTCAATCATCGACTGCAAATTGCAACTGTTGTTTATTACAAATTCGATGTTGTGTTCGTGCAAACCTTTTATAATTTGTTCGGCGTTATCCCTTAACTTTTCGTCGTCAAGGTGCAAGTGGCTGTCTATCATTAGCGTACTACCTTGCCGCAAGCAACTTCCTTTTCGGGGGAAACAAACACAACCTTGCCGTCGTCGTCGCAACACAGTATCATACCGTTGCTTTCCACTCCGCGTATTTTTGCGGGTTTTAAATTTTTAACGAGTACTACCGTTTTACCTACCATATATTCGGGCGAGTAGTGCTGCGCAATGCCGCTTACCACTTGACGGATTTCGTCACCGACTTGCAGTTTAAACACAAGCAGTTTGTCGCTTTTGGCAACTTTTTCGCAACTTAGTACTTTTGCTGTAACAAGTTTTACTTTTGCAAAGTCGTTGATGTCTATCAATTCGTCGGCGGTTTTTTCGTCGGCTTTTGTTTGCTTATTTTGTTTTTCGGCAATTTCGTCTAACTCTTTAAGTTCCTTGTTTACGTCTATGCGGTTAAACAAGTTTTCCCCTTTGTTGACTTTTGTTCCCGCAACCGTTCCGCCGAATTTTGCAATGCCTTTAAAGTTGTCGGGGCTTGCAATGCCTAATTTTTCGAAAATGATATTTGACGTTTTTGTAATGAACGGTTTAAGCAGTGTTGCGGCAAAACGGATACATTCCGCCAAAACGTACATAACGGTTGCCAAACGGTCTTTGTCGCCGTTTTTGTTTAACGTCCAAGGGGCGGTTTCGTCGATGTACTTGTTGGCACGCTGTATTATGCGGAAAATGTCCGTTAAAGCGTCAGGTGCGGACAAGTTGTCCATATCGGTTCGGACTTTGCTCAATGTTTGTTCGCACAAGGAAATAAGTTCCTTGTCTAAATCGGTATATGTATTCGGCGAAGGGATTTCGCCGCCGAAGTATTGCGTAATCATAGCGGTAGTACGGCTTACAAGGTTGCCTAGGTCGTTGACCAAATCGGCGTTTGTACGTACAAGCAACGCTTCGTTAGTGTAACTGCCGTCGCTTCCAAACGGTATTTCGCGCAAAAGGAAGTAACGTATAGGGTCTACGCCGTAGCGGTCTACAAGGAAAAACGGATCGACAATGTTGCCTTTGCTTTTGCTCATTTTGTCGTTGCCGAACAGCAACCAACCGTGCCCGTATACTTTTTTGGGCAGCGGCAAATCCAATGCCATAAGGAGCGCAGGCCAAATAATGGTGTGGAAACGTACGATTTCCTTGCCTACCATATGCAAATCGGCGGGCCAGTATTTATCGAAGTTGGCGTGGTCGGGTTGTAAATAACCTAACGCAGTGATGTAGTTCGTCAATGCGTCCACCCACACGTAGGCAACGTGCTTTTGGTCAAACGGCAGTTTTACGCCCCAGTCGAAAGTGGTACGCGATATGCACAAGTCTTTAAGTCCCGGCTTGATAAAATTGTTTATCATTTCGTTCATACGCGATTTAGGGCTTATAAATTCGGGGTTTTGTTCGTAAAACTTTATTAAACGGTCTTGGTATTTGCTAAGACGGAAAAAGTAACTTTCTTCCTTTTGCTTAATTACTTCCCGTCCGCAGTCGGGACATTTGCCGTCTACAAGTTGGCTTTCGGTCCAAAACGCTTCGCAAGGAGTGCAGTAAAGTCCTTCGTACTCCGACTTGTAAATGTCACCGCTTGCAAGTAATTTTTCGTAAACTTTTTGTACCGTCAATTCGTGGTAACTGTCGGTTGTGCGGATAAATTTGTCGTAGGATATATCTAATGTCTTCCACAACGCAACAATTTGTTCGTATAAATCGTCCACGAATTTTTTGGGAGTAACGCCCGCTTTTTCGGCGCGCTGTTGCACCTTTTGACCGTGTTCGTCGGTACCGGTAAGGTAAAATACGTCGAATCCGTCCATTCGCTTGAAACGTGCTATTGCGTCGCATATGACGGTTGTGTAGCAGTGTCCCAAATGGAAATTTCCGCTGGAATAGTAAATGGGCGTTGTAATGTAATAAGGCTTTTTTGTCATAAATTCCTCCTTTCGCATTGCTAATGGAACAATGCAAAATAATGTCAACAATTATTTTAGCATTTTACATTTATTTTGTAAACAACTTGCACGCTTTACGTAAAAAAGTAGCGTGGTGTCGAATCGGCGTCGATTACAATGAATACCGTTTTTATTGATCGTTTATCGCAAGTTTGTTTACATCGATTTTCAAAACAATAGCGATAGAACAAGTCCAAGTCAAAAAACCGTCAACTTTTGGTTTCCGTATATTAGGATATTGCAAACGGATAAATGTAAAAAACATTATTAATTCGGTTGACTTTAAATATCTATCCGCGTATAATTAAAATACGAATTAGGATTTTAAAAAGGAGCGGAACGATGGACAGTAAGGAATTTTTTTACCGATTGGGAAAAACGCTTTACAAAATAGACGGCTTTTATACCGAGTTTGCAAAGTCGGGCAATGTAAAGCCGAATTTGCTTTGGATTATGTATGCGCTAAACGACGGCAAAACTCACAGTCAAAAGGAAATTTGCGACAGTTGGGACTTACCACGAAGTACGGTAAATACAATCGTCAAGGAATTGGAAAGCGAAAACATTGTGGAACTTGTACAAATTAAAGGGGAAAAGCGCGAACTTAACGTTGTACTAACCGATGACGGACAGAAATATGCCGACAGACTTTTAAAGGACTTGTATGATTTGGAAGCGGCGGCGTATGACAAAATGCAATCGGACGCCGAAATTTTGTTGAATAAATTTGAAAAATTAGCAGGGGTATTAAACAAGGAGGGAAAGGAATGAAAAAACTTGTAGCGTATTTTAGCGCAAGCGGCGTCACTCAAAAATTAGCGCAAAAACTTGCAAACGTCATATCTGCCGATTTGTTTGAAATAAAGCCCGTTGAGCCGTATACGTCTGCCGACCTTGACTGGACAAATAAAAACAGCCGTTCAAGTCAAGAAACGGCAACCCCGACATGTAGACCTGCCGTAGCAGATAAAATTACGAATATGGCGGATTACGGCGTTGTATTTGTAGGTTTTCCTATTTGGTGGTATGTTGCGCCTAAAATAATAAACACGTTTTTGGAACAGTATGACCTGTCAAACAAAACAATTATTCCGTTTGCAACATCGGGCGGTTCAAATATGGGCAAAACCAACAAGGCGTTGGAAACTTCCTGCAAGGGCGCAAATTTAGTTGAAGGCAAAAGATTTTTGTCTAACGTAAGCGAAGCCGAACTCAAATTGTGGGCGGAAGGAATAACGGGTGAATGATATGAAAAAAATTACGGCAATTATAATTTGTATTATATTCGCAGCGGCAGCGCTATTTGCATTTACTGCGTGCGATAAAAAAGATAACGGCGAAAACGGTCCCGTCAATCCGCCTAATAACGGCAACAATGCCGATTTCCCATCCGCAGGTACGGAAAACGACAAAGATGTCGGAGCGGAAAGAGGTAAAAACATTTTGATAGTTTATTTTTCGTGTACCGGTACGACGGAAAAAGTCGCTCAAAAAATTGTCGGGCATTTCGGCGACGATTGTTCCGTTTTTAAAATTAATCCTGCACAACCTTATACGTCGGCAGATTTAGCCTATACCAACGACGATTGTCGGGCAAACAAGGAGCAAAACGATCCGTCGGCGCGTCCCGCCATTGCAAATGCTTTGACAGATATCGACAAGTATGAAACGGTGTTTATAGGCTATCCTATTTGGTGGGGAACGTGTCCTAAAATAATTAATACTTTTTTAGACAAATACGACCTTGGCGGAAAAACAGTCGTGCCTTTTTGTACGTCGGGCGGTTCGGGAATATCCGCAAGCGTTAATACAATTAAAAATTTGGAACCTAACGCAACCGTACTTGACGGCAAAAAATGCAACGGCAACGATACGCAAAATGCAATTACGGGTTGGATTGACGGTTTGGGTTTGTAATTAATAAGATTTATTCGGAGAGTAAAATGTGTTTAACAATTAATATCTACTATACGGGTACAAACGGCAGTGCTAAAAAATTTGCGGAAGAAATGCTGTCGTCGGGGTTAGTCGAACAAATACGTGCGGAACAGGGAAACTTGAAATACGAATATTTTTATCCCGTCGAACAGCCCGAAACGGTTTTGCTTGTCGACAAATGGAGCAGTCAAGATGCATTGGACGTTCATCACAAAACACCTATGATGAAACAAATAGCACAATTGCGCAAAAAGTATAATTTAAAAATAACAGTGGAAAAGTATACGGATTACGTTGAACGCTAAAACGCGTAATTGCGCTATAATGTACAACTAAACTTGTTTAACCGCTATTTTGTGCAGTTAACAAGTTTTGACTGTTAACAATAGCAATTCTACTACAAAGGAGAATAACAATGAAAAAACAGGACGCGGGAAGAAAAGGACTTGGCGACTTAGCGCCTAAATTTGCGCAACTTAACGACGATGTTTTGTTTGGCGAAGTTTGGTCGCGCGAAGATAAATTAAGCGCGCGGGATCGAAGCATAATTACGATAACTGCATTAATGACGAAAGGCATTTTTGACAATTCGTTAAAATACCACATTTCAAACGCTAAAAATCACGGCGTTACCAAAACGGAAATGGTGGAAATTATAACGCATCTTGCTTTTTACGTCGGTTGGCCTAACGCTTGGGCAGTATTTCCGCTTGTGCGTGAAGTATATGCCGATGATATAACCGAGCCTTGCGACAGTTTGTTCGGTTTGGGTGAGCCAAATGTCAATTTTGCAAAATACTTTACAGGACAGTCGTACCTTAAAATGCTTACGACAAAAGGCGTTGCCGTTGCAAACGTAACGTTTGAACCTAAATGCCGTAACAATTGGCATATACATCACAAAGGCGGACAAATTTTGCTTTGTACCGACGGCGAGGGTTGGTATCAGGAATACGGCAAGTCTGCGCAAAAACTGCATCCCGGCGACGTTGTTTACATTGCGCCCGAAGTCAAGCATTGGCACGGGGCAAGCGCCGATGACTGGTTTACCCACCTTGCAGTGGAAATTCCTGCCGAAAACGCGTCCAACGAATGGTGCGAAGCAGTAACCGACGAAGAATACAACAGTTTAAAATAAATGTGTTTCCCGATAGGGTAATGTGGAAATAACAGTTTAAAAAGCATTTAAAAAAGTTGAACAGTACAATTACGCAAAAGGCATTCCGTAAACTTGGAATGCCTTTTGCGTACTTATTTACAACAAGGTACGTATAAGGTGATTTATTGTCAATAGAATTACGGACACATACCGGAGTATTTTATGTTGTAAAATGAGTAATTGTATTCAAACGTTTTTAATAAATTATTATATGAATATCGTTTGGACTGTAATTACAATTGCGGCGTTTGTTGCGCTTACTATAATTAATCCGCAAAGCGTTTTGACCGTATGTTTGGACAGTTCGTCGCAAGCGTTAAAAACCGCATTGGAATTAACCGCCATTTACTGCATATGGTTGGGCGTGTTTAAAATAGCCGAAGAATGCCGTTTGGTGGAAAAACTATCCAAGTTGTTAAAGCCCGTAAACAAATGGCTGTACGGTAACATAAGCGAAGTTGCGGCGGGGTATGTGTCGTTAAACCTTGCTTCCAACTTGTTGGGCGTAGGTAATGCGGCAACCCCGTCGGCAATTTCCGCCATAGGCGAAGTGGAACACGACGAAAAACTGTCCCGTTTCGGCGTTATGCTGTTTGTTGTTAACGCTACAAGCGTGCAGTTGCTCCCTACAACGGTAATAGGACTGCGCGCTTCTCTCGGTTCGGCAAACCCGTCGGATATTATTTTGCCAAACCTGCTTGCAACAATTATCACGTCGGTTGTAGGCGTTGCGTTGGTTTTTGTTGCTTACGGACGTTGCCGTAAAAAACATATTGTCGTCAAGGAGTTTAATTGAACTATATCGTCCCTGTATTGCTAATAGTTGTTCTTGTTTACGGACTGATAAAAAAGGTAAACGTGTACGACAGTTTTGTGCTAGGCGCAAAGCAGTCGTTTAATTTGTCATTGTCTATTTTTCCGTATCTTGCAGCGACGTTCATTATGGTAAACGCCTTGCGTGCAAGCGGTTTGGACAAATACGTTACAAGTTTTTTGTCGCCGCCGTTTTCCTTGTTGGGAGTGCCTAGCGAAGTTGTTGAACTTATGCTGCTGCGCCCGTTCAGCGGCAGCGGAAGTTTGGCAATACTTACCGACGTATACAAGCAATACGGCGTGGACAGTTACATATCCCGATGCGCCTCGTGCATATACGGCAGCAGCGAAACGGTGTTTTACGTGGCAAGCGTGTATTTTGCAGGTACCAAAGTAAAGCACACAGGAGCCGCAATTCCCATTGCACTGTTTTGTAACCTTTTGGGTAGCGTTGCTGCTTGCCTTTTGTGTAGGATAATGTAGCGGTACTTACAAAAATTCTCATATATCGGCACAACAAAACAAAAGCCTCGGTTTTAAACGTAGTAGCATTAGCGTACTGACTTTTTGTACAAGGGGGGCTTTACGTTATGAAACGCAAATTATCCGCCAATACCGTATTGATGTACGTAGCGTACACTGCGCTAATTGTAATTTCCGGCGGAACTTTCGACGGAGCGTTGTCTTTCGGATTGTTTGTCGGCGCGCTTTATTCGGCTAATCCTATAATCGCTTCGTTAATTTATGTCAGCGGTTCGGTGGTGTTCGGCTGGACAAGTTTGTTGCACGCGGGCGTAAGATGCGCCGTTATGCTTGTGTGTTGGCTCATTCACCGCATAGCCAAGCGTAAAATAGGCAAACTCAATTTGTTGGCATACTTGGTTTTGTCAAATGTGTTTTACTGCGTGTACGATTTCCAAAACTATTTTACTTTGTTTGACCGAATACTTTACATCGCTTGCGGAATCGCTTTTTCGTACGTTACTATATACGTTTTCCGTGCCGTATTCGTACGCGGACTTGCTTACCGTCCCGCTTTGGACGAAATGGTGTGTATATCGTTGTTTATTGTTGCAAGCTCGTACTGTTTGTCGCAATATGCGTTTTGGGGGTTGGAACCCATTTACCTTGTGGCAACTTACGCCGTATTGTTTTCTGCAACCTGCTTCGGCTCGAAAACGGCGTTTGTGTGTTCCGCCTTGTTCGGTTTAGGCAATTTGCTTGCAACAGGTCAATACGACTGCTGCGTGTTTTTAATAATAGCAACGCTTACAATAGTAATGTGCAACCGAGTAAGCCGATTTTTATCCGCCGTATCGGTTGTTGCCGTAGACGTGCTGTTTACGTACTTTTTACATCTGCACGGCGACGCAGGCTTTTTAGCGTTGACATTAACGTTTGCCGCTTCCTTGATATTTTCCGTTATTCCCAATTCGGTTTACAATTACGCCCGCGACTGTTCGTGCGGGACTAGCGACAGGTACTTGACGTCTTCGGTAGCCAAGCGGCTTTCGGATAACGTTTCCCGTCGGCTTTACCGTCTGTCGGACATTTTTTTGTCAATGAAAAACGCGTTCTTTTCGATGTCGTCAGGGCATATAACCGCCGAACAAGCGCAGGCTGCAATAGTTAAACAGTGCAGTGAAGAAATATGTCGCGATTGCGAACAGCGCAGCAGATGTTGGCGACAGGAACTTGCAAAAACCGAACAAAGCCTGTTAAGTCTGGCAGGTTGTGCCGTTAAACGCGGCAAGTGTACTATTTTGGACGTTCCGCAAACACTGTCGGTAAAGTGCGACAGAGTGTCCGCAGTGCTTGCCGAAGTAAATGCGGAAGCGCAAACATACCGTTCGTATATGGAACGCAGCGAACAAGCGGACAACGGTAAAGTGCTGCTTGCCGAACAAATGGGCGGAGTATCCCATTTGCTTATGGAAGTGGCGTCGGACTGCAAAAACAAAACGGCGTTTTCCGAAGACAAGGAACGCGAACTTGTGGAAAGACTTGTATTTCACAATATAATGTGCGTGGGCGCAAACGTAATAGACCAAGGCGACAAATTAACGGTGGTGGCAACCGTCGCCAAGCACGACTTGGATAATTCCGTAATCGAAAAGGTTGCAAGCGGACTTGTCAAGCAAACGATGATTGTGGACAAAACCGAACAGACAGACAGTGCGTCTTGGATAAACGTTTATTTAATTGCAAAGCCCCGTTACGATATTGTTTTCGGCATAAGCAGCGTGCCTAAGGACGGAAACGAAGTGTCGGGGGATACTCATACCGTAACGTCTACCGACAACGGCAAACGCATAATAGCGTTGTGCGACGGTATGGGCAGCGGTGACGCGGCGGAAAAAATGTCGTCTACGTCTATAAGTCTGGTGGAAAGTTTTTACCGCGCAGGCTTCGATACAGATGTGATACTGTCCTGCGTAAACCGATTGTTAACTTCTGCCGACAACGAAGTGTTTTGTGCTGTGGATATAGCGGTAATTGACGCATATAACGGCTTGACCGACTTCATTAAGCTGGGCGCTTCGGTAGGGTTAGTTAAGACGGGCGACAAGGTGGAAATAGTGTCGGGCAGCAGTTTGCCATTAGGTGTACTTGACGAAATGACACCGTCCGTCACGCAAAAAGCTATGGGCAAGGGCGATTGCTTTGTATTGATGTCCGACGGAGTAGCGGACTGTTTTGCAAGTCCTAACGATATAGCAAGTATTTTTGCAAACGTTTCATTAAACGTGCCCCAAAGCATAGCGGAAGTGATTTTAAGTAAAGCCCTTAAAAACGTCAAAAACAAGGCGCCGGATGATATGACTGTAATTGTGGCAAAATTAGCGTAAACTACATATACTACGGTATATGCAAAATTATTATTTGGAAGATACCGTAAAAGTAGGCGACAACGTAACAATAGAACCTTTTGCCGTAGTGCTGGGCAACACAGTCTTGCGCGACGGTTGTACGGTGGGCAGTTTCAGTTATATTTTAAATTCCGACATAGGGGAAAACGCCGTTGTAAACGCTTCGCGCGTTACAGACAGCAAAGTAGGCGCAAATTGCACAGTGGGACCTTACGCCCACTTGCGGAACGGCGCAAACGTAGGCAGCAATTGCAGGGTGGGCAATTTTGTGGAAATTAAAAAAAGCAACTTGTCGACGGGCGTCAAAGCAAGTCACTTGTCCTATATAGGGGACGCCGAAGTCGGCGAAAAAACAAACGTCGGCTGCGGTGTGATTTTTGTCAATTACGACGGCAAGGTTAAGCACAAAACAACCGTAGGCAAAAACTGCTTTATAGGGTGCAACAGCAATTTGATTGCCCCTGTCAGCATTGGCGACAATTGTTTTGTCGCTTGCGACACAACGGTTACAAGCGATGTCCCGTCAAACGCATTTGTTGTGGGGCGCAGCCGAATGACGGTAAAGGAAAACGCCGCGCAAAAATATATAAAATAAATTCGGCGGCGTTGTATGTTGTCAGTCTTTGTTATACAAAGTTTCTATAATTTTAGCATATTTTTTTAAGTTTTTGTTTTTACGTAATTTTGCTTTAAATTTATTCGAAGCGTTTTTTTGTTTGTCGGCGTTGTTAAACTTTACTTGACAGTATTTGTCGACAATTCCGTCTTCGATTGCGTAAATATCGCGTTGGTGATCTTCGTAACTGCACGCAACGGACATAATGTCGTCGGCAATAATGTCGGCGCCGTTTTTGTTTTTGTCAAAAAATTTAAGCGATTTTTTAAATTTATCTAGTTCGTTCGGGTGCTGAATAAAGTATTCCGTTTGCTTACGTATTTTATTGGCGGACGTAATATACAATCCGCAATTAAACCTGTTTACAAACAAATTTTTGGTTTTAACTTCAATAGGAGTTGCGCAAAAGTCCACAATTATAGGCGTTTCCATCATTATGCTGTCAAGTATGGCATTAGGTCCCGCTTTTGTAATAAACAAGTCGCACGCGCGGTAAAGTTCGGGTGCGTTTGGCATAAAACCGAACGTCATTAACGTGACGTTTGGTTTTATTTTGTCGCGCAGTTTGTCAAAGTGCTTTACAATTTCGTCGTTTTTGCCTGCAAGTAAGCAAATTGTTATAGGTAAATCGGTTTTTATTAGCTCTTCGCAAACCTTTTGCGCGTTGGCTTGTGCATATACGCCGTCGGCAACTACAACGGCAAATTTATCCAAGGGTATACCCAGTTTTTGGCGGTAAAACTCCTTTGTCCCGTCGGTTTTAGTAACGGCTTCGCGCGTGGGGTAAAACGCTTCGAGTACGCAGCCGCTTTTAAAACCCAATTTGTAGGCTTGTGCTGTTGCCAAGGGGTTATTGGTATAAATCATATCGGCGCGTTTGTCCCACCAGCCGTGTACGTTGTTATCGGGGCAGTAACTTACTACTTTTACTTTGCCGTTACGTTCGCGTTGGTATTTTAGCGCGCAGTAGTGCGTAAAAAAGTGCGTTGTAACAATTACGTCGGGGTTTTCCTTTGCGTATACGTCTACCAATGCGTCCGCTTTCTTTTTGTAAACGGTGTTGAACACAAAGTTTAACGTGTTTTGCGGACCGAACAAAAACATTGCAAAATACTGAAAAAAGCCCGAACCGGCATGCGCGTAATTTTGTACGCTTTTAATCATAAATTGCTCTTGTTTTATAAGTAAATCGTTGCCCGAATCGCGCATTACGTATTTGTCGCGTATTTCCAGCTTGTCGGCGTACTTCTTTTTAAGCGCGTCGGATATTGCTTGCGCACTGACAATATGTCCAAGCCCCGCTTCGACATAAGTAACCAAAACAACAGGCTCACGACTATTCATTGCAGATACCTCTAATCATAAAAATGTATTTTTTTGTGCAAAAACTTTTATTTATTCTAACATAAATGCACGTGGAACACAACTAAATGCACTTATAAATGCAATATTGTTTCATATTATAAAATTTTTACACGTGACATCAATACCTGTTATAACGGCGATTATCTATAATAGTATTGGAGGTACGTGATGAATAAAGACGGTGTTATCGAGCGTATAAGCACAATGCGAGTAAAGGCGGGACTGTCTGCACGTGAATTGAGTCTCAGGATAGGCAAAAATTCAGCATATATTTCCAGATTAGAGTCCAAAAATGACAGCTTTGAGCCGTCCGTTTCGGCATTATTGGATATTATTTCCGCGTGTAATTCCACCGAGTGCGAGTTTTTTTATTACGATCCGTTAGTTTACGCGCAGGATAAGGAAATCATCGATTTGCTAAAAAATGCAAGTTCATTAAAAAAAGACGCGATAATCTGTTTGTTGAAAAACAAGTAGAAATATTATTTGCCGAGAGTCGCTAGTGACAAATTATAATATAAGACTGTATTGATATATTCGTATATGATATACAATTTAAAATTTTTTGCATTATGAATATTGGACAAGTTTTTGTACGCCGAAACATATTAGATGCGCCAATATTTAGTTTATATATAAAAAAAATACTATTTAGTTAGGAGCAACAATGATCAAAGTAGGCTTGTTTATCGATACTTATTTTCCGATGATCGACGGCGTTATAAACGTTGTGCATAATTATGCTCAACGCATAAACGACGGGGAATTCGAAGTGACTGTATTTTGTCCCGTTGCCGATAAAAAATATAAAGACGAATTCGGTTACCGCGTTGTGCGTTGCAAAAGTGCAAAAATTTCTTTTTTGGATTACCGTTTGCCTATGCCGAAAACCGACGGCAAGTTTAAAAAAACGTTAAAAAACAGTAATTTGGATATTGTCCACATACATTCGCCGTTCAGTGTGGGTAAAATGGGAGTGCGCTATGCAAAGAAGTACGGCATACCGGTAATAGCGACGATGCACTCGCAGTTTAAACAGGATTTTTATCGTGCAACACACAGCAACGCACTTACAGGTATTATGCTTAAAACGGTTATGAAGGTTTTTAATAACTGCGACGAATGTTATGCCGTAAACGGTCGAGTTGCGGAAATTTTTTTAGAATACGGCGCAAAACGACTGCCCAAAGTGATGTACAATGCCACCGAAATGTTGCCTGCTACAAATATCGGACAGGCGTGTAGACTTGCAGAGCAAACCTATGGTATTGCTCCCGACACGCCGCTTTTACTGTTTGTGGGTAGGTTGACAGCACTAAAAAACATTTATTTTATTGTAGATTCCCTTGCTTTATTAAAAGACGTCGATTTTAAAATGTTTTTTGTAGGTAGCGGTCAGGACGAAGTCGAACTGCAAAAACGTATTGATAAACAAGGACTAGGCGACAAGGTTAAAATAATAGGGCGTGTTTCCGACAGGGAAATGTTAAAGTCACTGTATTCGCGTGCAAAACTGTTTTTATTTCCGTCTTTGTACGACGCAAATTCTCTTGTGCAAATCGAAGCCGCTTCGCAAAAAACGCCTACTTTGTTTGCCGAAGGTGCAGCGACATCGTCTATGGTGACGGATGGCGTAAACGGCTATATCGCGCCCGCCGATCCGCAAAAATACGCAGATAAAATCGCACAAATTTTAAGCGACGAACAGGCTTATCTGCGTGTGTGTGACGGTGCTTTTAACGACTTGTACTGCTCTTGGGACGACGCAGTTGAAAAATTGAAGAATATGTATAAAAATACGATAGAACAATACAATATCGACTGCGGTGACCGTAGTGGTAAAACAAAGCGGTAACGCTTTGCGCAGTGTCAAATCAAATAACCCGCCCCCCTGTTTTAACGGCAAGTAAAATTGTGAAAAACAGTGGTCGGGTTTTTTTATGTATACACAAAAAATCATTGGTTTGTCAGCGGATTTGAATAGTAAAATGTGCTTTTACGGCTTATAGCGTTGGGTTTAAAAAACCGTTAAACGGCGAAATACGCCACTTTTTTAAGCATCGAAAACCGTTAAACGGCGAAATACGCCACTTTTTCGGTTTTTTAGGGTATTTTTTTGCTTAAAAATGGGCGTTTTTGAAAAAAAGTGGCGTATTTCGCGTAAAAACATCAATTTTATTGTCAAAATACTTGAAATATGAGTTACATCTAGTGTATAATTAACGTATATTAAATAAAATGGGTGTAGTCTACCCTTTTAAGGAGAATCGATATGTCGAAAAAAAGCGATCTTAAACGCGCTATTATGGCAAGCGAAAAGGAACTTGACGAATTGGAAAAAAAGTGCAACCGCTCTAAAACAGCGTTACTTCAATCCATATTGCTTAACACTAAACTAAGCGATCAGGATGCGCAGTATTTCCGCGTGTACACTTCCTTAATTGAAGTTGAACGCGAAAATTTGCGTAAGCTTAAACAGGAACTTGAAAGCCTTAAATAAACTAAACTCAATCAACATCGCAATACGGGGTTTTGCTTAATTTTACGCCGCCTAAACTTTGCAGTGTTCCAATTACGTTGCTAACCTAATTGAATGCCGCCGCAAAACAGTCGGCGCTACTGCACTGCATTGCTTATTGCGCGGTAAAACGCAGTAAAAAAGGGCAACTCATTGGTTGCGGGTGTTAAATAAAACAATTTTTTTGCTTTATACATTTTAAATTTTAAAAATCTTTCCTGTTGTCAAACGGCAGAATGGGGGTTTGTATGATTAAACTAAGTGAAAAAGCCAAGATAATTTTAGCGGTGATGGCGGTTGTCGTCGTTGCCGCGGGTGCGGTTACGTTTACCGCCTTGTCTGTTAACTCAAACGACGGACAGGGTTCTTTGTCTGCGGACAATAACGGCGAGCCTGCCGTTGTTGATACGCTAGGCGTAACTATTACGTCGGATTTTTCGAACGGCGAAGAATACGACGGCAGGGCGTGGTCTGCCGACATCGATAACGCACCTGTTATAGGTATGTATAATGTTGAAAGCGACGGTGTTTTTAGTGTTGAAAAAGATATTATTTCCAATGTTGTCGGAGGCGACGGCTTTGAACGTATACAATCGGTTAGCGGTAAAACATTTGACGGAACCGATATCGACGAAAATACGATTATTTATGACGATACAAGCATTACCGTTACTAAGGCGGGCATTTATACCGCTGTTGCAGTTATCAACGGCGAAGAAGTTGGTTTATATGCAAAAGTTGCAAAAAATCAACTTACGCCTTTCATTAGAAATAGCGGCGGTAATGTATATACGGGCAGTTTTAGCGATCCTATAATGTTTGAAGTCCGCGCGGACGAAAACCAAAAATTCGATTTGGGATCGGTTATCGACTATCAAAGCATCGAAATAAAAGGTTACGACTGTAAAGGCGGTACAATCGAAGACGGAATAGATACTTCGGCGGTTGAATACTACCAAGCATTATTCACAGTTGTATACGCAGGCAGATACGAAATTTCGTTTACTATTATCGACAGCGCGCAAGACGGCGAAAGCGAAAAGCCGAGCGATAATTACGAATGGGCTGAAAATCCCAATTCTTTAACTGCTACGGTTGAATTTACGGTAAAACAAGCGCTGGTTGCTCCCCAAGCAGGAACAAGCGGAACGTGGCTTAATACCGGTAACGAAGACGGTTCTATAAGTTATTTGCCTACTTTAACGGTTGACGATATTAAAGGTAAGTTGAACTTTAAACCAACGATAGACGCTAACAATAACCAAAACGGAAAATACAAATTAGAGTATCAAATATATACCGACGCCGATTTCGAGCATTTAGCGCAAAAGTCCGATTTGGCTCCCGGCGTTACTTTGTATGCCAAGGCAGTAAACTTGTTGCCTTACAGCAGCGGTGATAAAACGTATCTTAACTACCGTTTGCCCGAACAAAGCGAAGACGGTTTTAAATATATTACCTGTGCGATAGAAATAGCCGCCCCTTCATTACCGCGTGCAAGTGCTAATTTATCGTATTATATTAATAATCCTGACGGTATAGATTTCCCCGGCGGTGATTATATTCCGACAATGGCGGGTAATACTATTTCGGTGCACTATTTAAATTACGGTTATAAAATTTCCCAGTGGTTTTATTCGGGCAATGAAAACAAATGGAACTTGCCTATCGAGCAGGATGGTCACGACAGCGGTAAAAACTGGATAGTTACCGTTAACGGCGAAAAGGTCGATCCCGATACGTTTGAAATGAAAAACGCGGGCACCTACGAAATAAACATTAAGCCCAAGCAAGGTTACAAATTTGCAGGCGATACTGCCGAATACAATTATAAACTTATTATTTCCCCATACGAATTAACGGGAACTGATATCAACTGGCTAGACCGTAAAGACCGTGTATACACCGGTCAAGGCATACCGTTCGGCGAAAACGATTACGAACTTAATTTGCCGACAATTTTAAGTGCGGATAATAATAAACTGACATTGACTTTTGAATGTACGGATACTACTATTGCGGACGGCGTTGCCGTTCCTATTGGAACGCCCGTTGATGCAGGACATTACCACTACAAAGTAAAAAGCATAGGCGGAGCAAGCGCCGATAACTTTGTGTTGCAATCCGAAGGCGTAACCAATGTGGGTCATTTGTATACAATTTACCGCAAGCAATTGTCCGATTTCAGCGGAACTCCCATTGCGACATACCAATTTAACGGTTCGTTGCAAACGGAAGATTTGGAATCGTATTTGATTGAAAAAGGCTTGGCGGAATGGCGCGTAGACAGTGAGGGAGACAACATATTTGCTCCGTTTATGTTGCGTGTACAAAATGTACCTATCATCCGCACTTTAAACGGTAAAACATACAATAACGACGCTCAAATAGACAGAGATCAATTTTTTAAATTTACTTATGCGGGCAGTTATTCTGTAACGTTTTCATTGACTACGGAATTTGCCGTAAACTATTGTTGGGCGGGCGGGGACATTAACCCCGGCGGAACAAACGTCAATTACACTTGGAACAACTTTATCGTTGTCGAACAAGCGGAGTTCGATCCGACGTTGCCTAAAACCAACATTTCGGTAAACGACGAATACGACGACCTTGCGAATACGTTTAACGGCTTTGTTAACGGCGGTACAACTGCGGTTTACGAACTTAAATACGGTGTAGTCGGCAGTGATGTTACAAGCAGTACTCCGCAGGACAAGGACGGCAGTAAATATAAGGAAGGTCAATATTACGTACTTATTGTAATAAAGGACGAATTTGCGGGCAGCTGCGTATTTAAGCAGCCCTTAGACGGCGAATATACCGTAAGTCCCGACGGTAAAACAGCGCGGATGGAATACGTTGTAAGTTCCAGCGCGGTAAGCGTAACGGTCAATGTAAAACCTTATACTTTCGGCGATAACATTTTAGGAAGTTTAGGTATAAGCGACGTATTTACAGTAACCAAAAACCCCGCAGAAGGCGTAACTTACGGCGGCGTTACATACAAATTTTACACCGATTTGCAACGTACCGAACCTGTTGCAGACGCTGATTTAATTAACGGTTTGCCCCGTAACGCAGGCACTTATTACGTAAAAGTAATTGTAGATTACACATTGACAACCGATGGCACTACGGAAAACCTTACTTATACGCGCAATTGCGAATTAACCGTTGCAAAGCGCAGCATAACCTTGCAATGGTCGTTAGACGGCACTCCTACGGTAAATACATCTGCTAACTTTACATACAACGGTAATACGCATACGGTTACGGTTGCCGCAGTAGTGGCTGACGGACTGCCCGCAGTAAACGTAACGTTGGACGGCAGCGACGCACAAAATGCAGGCACTTACGTATTTGCCGTTCAAGGATTAAGCGGTGCCGAAGCGGGCAACTACACGTACGAAAGTGCAACTAACACTTCGTTTACAATTACAATCGACCGCGCGCAAGTAACGGTCACTGCAAACAACGTTGCAAACTTAACCATAGGTGAACAATTAATTCTAAACGGTTATAAAGTAGACGGTGAATTTTTCAATAACGACGGCGAAAACAAGTTGTCCCTTGCTGTATATTCCGTAAGCAGTAACGGACAGTTAAGCCTTGTCGATCCGTCGAATTACAGTTCGCTTGCCCGCGGAAGTTACATTGTAGTACCCGTTTGGGAAGGTGAAGACGTACCGTCGACTATTACTGACAACAAATATGTTGTAACGCTTACAAACTATACGGTAACAATGGTTGCCGACAGTTTTAGCGTAAGTTCGCAAACGTTGGAAATAACGCTGTACGGCGGAACACAGGTTCCCTACGGCGACGACATTAATTTGTACATTCCGCGTGTTGACGGCAGCGGTATTTATTCACTTAATTTGGACTTGTCTGCTGACGAATTAAAAGACATAGTGGAAATTTACTTAACTACCGAAAGCGGCGGCGCAGTAACGCCTAACAGCGACGGCAAGATTAATGCAGGTAAGTACAGATTAAGAGCAAGGTCGATAAACGACGACTATTCGTTGAGTGTAAAATACATAAACGAAAGCGGTCAAGTTAAGATGTATGCTACTTTTGAAGTAACGCCCATCGAAGTTACTATTTACGCTAAGGACATACTCAATCACCGCTACGGGGAAGGTTATGATTCCGGTTATAGCGGCTACACACCCGAAAACGCATTGGACAGTTCTATTTCCGTAATTTGTAGAACATACAGCTATGAAAAAAGCCATACGGAACAAATTTGGGCTAATATGGCTCCCGCAGGAGAATACTTACATTTTGCCGTTGTGGCAAATAAAGAGCCTGCAACTATTTATGAAGACTCCGACGGCAGATACTATTACTTGGTTAATTCGGGCAATTACCGTATTAAATCCGTCGCGGGTAAATTTATAATTAAGCCGACAGCGTTGACAATCGAATTTACCAATGCGGGTTCAGCGGTTTACGGCGACGCTATAAATTTGTGGGCGCAGCGCACCGACTTGTCCGATGATGCACAACGTTGGTTGTTTGAGTATTTCGAAGCAAGAAGTTTACAGTATTTACAAGACAAACTTAAAGACTTAGTAACGGTATGCCTTGTAGACGGCGAAGGCAACGAATTAGACCCGTCAACCGACAAAATAGGCGCAACCGAGTATCAATTTAAGTTTAAACTTAAAGAGGGCGCAAGTTATGTTTTGAACGACGGCACGCAGGACGTTGACGAACTTGTCGGCGGTACGTTTACTGTAAGTCCCAAGGCAATAACGGTTACTCTTAACGTAAACAAAACTACAACCGTCTACGGCGATTCATTGACGGATGCAGGCATTACTTTAAATTATACGGTTGCAAGCGGTGCGTTAATTGCGGGCGACGACTTGGGCGGAAGCGTAGGAATTTACAATTCGTCAAACGAGTTGATTACCGATATTTCCAAGCAAAACGTAGGCACATCCTACTATGCAGGTTTTGATTGGACGAACAAAAACTATGCCGTAACCTATACTAAGGTTAGTTTCAAGGTAGTACAACGCACCGTTACGGTAACGGCAAACGACGTTACGTCCCATACCTACGGCGAAAGTTTTGACGTAAGCAGCATTACTTGGCAAACGGCAACTGCTAACGGACACGGCGATGCGGTAGTTAACGGCGACAATTTGGATATAGTTGCAAAGGTATATTCGGGCAGCAGCGAAGTTACCGACTTTACTAAACTTACCGTAAAGGACGGCGGATATACAATAACGCTTGCACAAGGCGCAAATGCCAACGCAAATTACAAGGTAACCCTTGTCGGCGGTAAATTTACCGTAACAAAGCGTGCAATTACAATTGCAGCGCAAGATGTAACAAACCATATTTACGGCAGCGGCTTGACGGACAACGAACTTAAATACGAAGTTACAAGCACGCTCGGCATAGTAAACGGCGACGACCTTAATATCGTCCTTGCGGTATTTGACGGCGTAAATGACGTAACCGACAACGTTGCAAGTCTTGTTGTAGGCAACTATACAATTAAAGTCAGCGCAAGTAACCCCAACTACGAAATCAGCGTTGAAAATGCCGAATTTAAAATTATCGAACTGCAAGTTACAATAACCTTTAATGCGGGCGCAAGCAGCGTCTACGGTGAAGAAGTTAACTTGAACGACGCATTTACCGTTGTAGGCTTGATAGGCGACGACAAAGCGGTAGTAACCGCTAAAAACGACAGCGGAGTTGCTGCAAGCAACAAAGCGTCCGTCGGTACGTATCACGTTGAAGTTACTTTGTCTAACCCCAACTACAAAGTAACGTATGTAAACGGCGACGCTAACCACCGCGGAACATATACTATCGAAAAGCGTACGGTTAAAATTGTTCCCCAAAACGTTAATCACGTTTACGGCAATGAGTTGGGCAACAACGAATTGGGCTACGGCTTTGCTTACGTATGCGATACAGCAAGTCCGTATACCGTAATCGACGGCGACGATATAGGCATATCTGTCAATATTTACGCTTCCAACAGCATTGTAACAAACGTTGCGTTGCTTGACGTAATCGACGGCGGTTATATTATGACGCTTAGTTGCGACAACTCCAACGGTAACTATAAAGTTGATTACGGCGGGGAAGCTAAGTTTGTAGTTACTCCGCGCGAGTTGACGTTAACCTTTACTGCAAACGGTTCTAGCAGCGTTTACGGCGACTTTACTAACGCCGACTTGTACAGCGAAAGCGTAGGCACGCTTACCAACGCCGTTAACGGACATGTTTACAATAATATAGTTAACCTTGTGTTGAAGCAAGCCGACACAATTCCCGTTGTAGCCGAGTACGAAATCGAAGCCGCCCTTAACGACGGATACAAGGCAAACTATACTTTAAAGGTTGTAGGTGCCGGCAAATACAGCATAACGCAACGTACGGTTGTTTTGAACGTATCCAAAAATTTCAGCGAGTTGGCATACGGCGACAGTTTGCCCGCAAATCCGTTTAGTTACAAAGCGGACGGAACGGGATTTGTAAACCAAGCGGACGAAGATTCTCTTAACATAAAGGCGCGCGTTTACAACGGTCAAACAGACGTTACGGACAGTATTTCTACGCAAGTAAAAGGAACCTATACAGTAGGTCTTGAATTTACCGCAAACAGCAACTATATAATTAAAGTTAATACTATAACGTTGGAAATTTCGCTCCGCAGTATAACCGTTGCATTTAACGGCGGCGGAACAAGCGACTACGGCGAACAAGTAAACTTGTATACGCAACAAGTCGTCGACATTACTAATGCTAACAATTACTTAGTAAACGGACATACGTTTGCCGACGTTATAGCGCTTACCGCTACCAAGGACGGCATTGCAATGGCTAGCAGCAATCCGTCGGCGGGCAGATACACCGTTAATGCTGCTATCAAGTCGGATTACGCGGATAAATACAAGTTGAACCTTGTTTCCCCCGTCGAAGGAGTATATACGGTTGCTCCCCGCAGCATTACAATAACTCCGAATAACGTTACCAACGTTTACGGCGACGTATTGGGCAACAAGTTGGATAACGCATATACCGTTACAGGCAGTTATGCGGGTTCGGCAATAGTTGCGGGCGACGACCTTGCAATTACGCTAAGCATATTTGACGGCGGCAATAAAATAGACATTGCCAACATTCCTACGTTAGGTTATAAAGACGGCGGATACACAATTAAAGTAAGCTACGACACAACCAATGGCAACTATACTGTGGACGGCACCGCAACGTCGGTGTTTACCGTAAGCAAGCGGGATATTACAATTAAGTACATTAACGATAAGACTAGCGTTTACGGCGAGACGGCGCAAGCGGCGGAACAGCTTTACCAAGTAGTTGACGGCGAACTTAAAAACGGCGACGTGTTTGACATTACGGTACTTAACGGCGCAAGCGAAGACGCGTATGCGGTCAATGCAAATGCAGGTGTTTACACTGTTACTGTTAGCGCAAGCGACAACTACGCAATAGCTTACGACAACGGACAAACGGGTACTTACACAATTGAAAAACGTGTGATTTCCGTAACCAACACTAATCCCACAATGCAATTTACTCCGTTGGAAGGGGACGAATACCAAACGGCGCAAGGCGCATACGGCAAAGCGCACAACGCAGTGTTGCAATTTACCAACACGGTAGGCGACATTGCGTCTAGCGAATATACAATTACGTACAACACGACAACTGGCGCAGGACAAACGGCAGGGTACGCTCCCGTTAAAGCTGGTAACTACACCGTAACGGTAACTCTTGCTTCAAACGGCAACTATGCCTTTGCGGGAGCATCGGACGGCGAAACGACAAATACTGCGGAACTTGACTTTACGGTTACAAAAATCAAATTCGATTCCACCGACGTCCGTTGGAGCGAAACGTCCATTACAATTAAAAAGGACGACGACTCCGCCGAAAGCAAGGAAAACGTTTTGGACGGGTTCGATAGGTTTATTATGGATGTACAAATCGAGCGTGTTTTGGTTGTTGACGGTTCAAAGCAAACTGTCACCCCGACGTTCGACGACAACAACATATTGCGTTTAACTGTCAGCGGTCAAAGCAGTACGTTTTTTGCAACCATTACTTTAAAGTCGAGCGCAACGGATAACTACGAATTTAACGTGGAAAAGTTTATTCAAAAGTTTACGTTAACTAACAATGTTATTACGTTCCTTGCCAAGCAAGATAACGCGCAATACAGCGACAGCCTTAACGATTACGCATTTAAGATTTTTGTCAACGGTGACGAATGGAAGTTCAACCAAGCAGGAGCCGAAGGCGAATTGTCGGTAATGTACGGCAAGGTGGTCGGCGAAGACGACATTGACAAGGCTAAGGCGTTTATGGAAGATCCCGAATACGCTAACGGAGTTGAACTTAAACGCATCGAAAGTTTGTTTGACGTCAAATTCATTCTTAAACAGGATTTGCCCGAAGACTTCTTCGATATAGGTTATTACATACTTTGCGTTAAGTACGACGGTAATGTTAGCGACGGAAACGGTCAAAGCGAATCGCTTGTAGTACGCGGCTGCAACGTGTTTGAAATAACCAAAAAGGAATTGGATATCCCCGCGTTTGAAAGCACAACGTATAACGGACAGCAACAAACTTTGGTTGTTAAATACGACAACGAAATAAACGGAGTTGCGCTTAACACTATTATAAGAGCCGTTTATAACGGAAACGCAATCGGCAGCGGAAGTCAAATAACCGGAACAAATGCGGGGAACTATGAAGTTCACTTTGTAATCAGAGACGGTTATGAAACCAGATATTGCTGGACGGGCGGTACAATATCGGATAAACAGGTCGAGTGGACTATCCAAACGGACAGCGCGGAAAATATTGACAACAAGTATTTTAGCGTGAGCGATATTACGGAAACTTACGGCAATGCGATTGTCGAACAGCAAATTACTCCGTTGCAAGGCTATGACGGTAAATTTACTTGGCAATACACAACGCGCAGAAGCGGTGAAACCGTTGCTCCCGAAAGCGGCTGGTCGGGCGATGTACCTAATTACGCGGGACATTTTTGGATAAAAGTAACATTGACCGACGACAGCGGACACAACAACTTTACTTCCAAGGTTGCGTATGCTAAATTGACAATCGACAAGGCAACGTTGACGTTAACTCCCAACGGAACAATAACCTACGGCGATGCGTTTGATCCCAATAACGGACAAAACAAATATTCGTTTGAACTGAGCGGATTTGTTTACGATCAAAACAAAAGCGTTGTAACAGGCAATGTTACATACGCATTGGTCGGCAATATAGACGGAACTAAACTCGATGCAAATGCAAACGGTTACGGTTTGACGGTTGAAGTTGAAAACGGTTATGTAAAAGGTCTTACAGCGGAAAACTACAATATCGTTGTTGCGGAAGGTAAATTGATTGTTGACAAACGCGCCGTTAACGTTAGCATTTCAAGCGTTAACGACAGACAGTACGGTTGGACAATCGATTTAAGTACGGTTAGCGCAACTTCGGACGACGTATTTGCGCAAGACGAAGTAATCGGCAATATTACGTTTAAAACGGATGCAAACCAATCCAGTCCTGTCGGCGGCTACCGTATTTATACCGAATACAGCGATCCTAACTTTATAATCACATATACTAACGGTACTTATACAATAATCGAACGCAAGGTAACCGTTACCCTTACCAACGGCGGCGGTACTTACAACGGAACTATAACTCCCGTAACGTTCAATGCAACCGTTGTCGACCAAGACGGAGTTGAAACGGCGTTGGATTCAAGCGCAAACTTTGTAATAACCGTTTTGTATGACGGTTCGAGTACTGTTCCTCACAATGCTAACAACTATGCCGTAACAATTTCGGCAAACGGCAACAGCAACTATGTGTTGGCAAACAGTCCTACGTTGACATTTACAATCGAAAAGTTTGCAGTGGATTCGCGTAAAATTTCCACTCAAAACAAAGTATTTACGGGTGTAGCGATAGAACCGCAAATTATAATTGCCGATGACGCCGACTTTACTTACGATGTATTTAGCGTTACAAGCGGATATCAAGATTTTATCGATGTTGGCGACCACTACAAAGTAACGTTGACTTTAACCGATGCCGATAACTACAAGTGGTTGGATGTAAACGGCGACGCAATCGAAGACGCCGATATTCAAATTAACTTTACAATCGATCCCGCAGGAATATTTGCTATACCTTACGGTTCGATAACCTACGGCACGGCGGCAACCGACGAAACCATTAAATGGAAGTTTGTTTACGCTTTAAGCGGTCAAACGGTTCCCGACGGAATTGTAAGACTTAACGGCGACGGCGTTCAAATAATTTTTGTCGGTGAAATCAACCGCGAGCGTCCTGTGGCTAATACGTATAAAGTCACGTTGAAAACCGACGACAGCGGACGTGTAATAGGCTTTGAAAGCGACAACTATAACATTTCGTTAAAAACTGATGGAAACGGCGAAGTCGTTTACGGCGATTACGTAGTGAAAAAGAAACAAATCACTATCGTAGCAGGCAGTTCTACTTCGATATACAGTCAAACCCCCGCAGACTTCCTGTCCAACACATTTACTCTGAAAGTGGGCGAAAGTCTTGCTTGGGATGACGAAATCGATGTCATTAAAAACTATACGCCTTCTATCGATGCAACGGCAAGTTCCAATGTCGGCAAATACGACGTTACGGCAACTGTCGAAGCGGACAACTACAAAGTAACCGTAGAAATAGGCACACACGAAATATTGCCGATAAAAGTCAAGGTGGACTTGACGGCGACGGACGGCGTTTACCACGGAACAAACGCAGCGTACAGCGTAAGCAGTATATCGGCAACTAACCTTACGGGTTATGTATTTGAGTCGGGCTTCCAAAACAGACTTATATACAAAGTTACCGGTACGCAAAACGACGGTACTTCTTACGAAAGTTTAACTGGTGTAATACCTCAAAATGCAGGCAGTTATAGCGTTACCGCAAGTTTGGATAATGCTAACGACAACTTCGAAATAGACGTTGTTAACGACGCAACGTTTGACATTGCTAAAAAGGTCATCGACGAAAGCGGTATTTCGATAGGTAGTAAAGTTTACAGCGGAACGGCGCAATCGCACGGTTTAAGCGATAACGACGGTTATACCGTATCCAACCAAACGTTTACGGTTGCAGGTTCGCACACAGTAACGTTGACGCTTGTAAACACTTACAACTACGCTTGGAAAAACACAGCAGGCAACACTGTTGACAAGACGTTTGTAATAACTAAGGCTAATTTAACGTTGACACCTTACGGAACTATCACCTACGGCGAAAGTTTTGCAAACAGCACAAGTAAGTTCGGTTTTGAATTAAAAGGTTTGCGCGGTGACGACGAAGGTAAGGCTAATGACGAAATAGTAAGCGGTATTGTAAAATACTTGCTTGGCGACGGCGTTGACGGAACAAAACTTACTGTACAAGACGGCGGATACGTTATGTATGCCGATATAAGCGGAATTGAATGTGACAACTACACCGTTCACGCTGCTGCGGGCAAGTTGACTGTCAACAAGCGTGCAATTACCATTCGACCTGTTGGCAGCGAATCCGTCTACGGCGAAAAAGTGATTTTGTCGCAGCAATTCGAAGTTGTAAAAGGTACTCTTGCCAACGGCGACGACAACAGCGTAATTACTTATCTTGCGGTGACAACGGCAAACGAAACTTCCGATGCGGACAGTTACGGAATTACCGCTACGGCGCAAAATGCAAACTACGAAATAACCGTACTTAACGGAACGCACACGATCAACAAAGCAAAAGTAGGCGTACGTATCCGTCCTATTAACGGAACATACGGCGAAAGCGCTGCGCGTATCGAATTTATGACGGTTGTGGTAATTAAATCGGACGGAACTGTCGAAGCTGTTAAGAATTTGCAATTTAACGTAAATTACAGCGGTACGGCATACGACGGAACAACATTCAACGGAAGTGTTGTTCCTTCGAAAGCAGGTATCTACGAAGCAACCGTAACGGGCGTCGTAAGCAAAAACTACGAGCTTGACCGCACATATTCCAGCGGAATTTACAGTACCATACTGGAAGTGTTCAAGCGCGAAATAGATGCCGACAAGATCAAGGCAAAAACGGCTTCCTATACGGGCAAAGCCATTATCCCCGAAATTGACGACAAGTTCTACAATGCGGAAGGGCAAACCAAAATTTACAACACAATATTTACAGGTTCGTTAATAAATGTCGGTATCTACGACTTAACGCTAAGTTTGATTGACATAAACAACTACGCTTGGGTAGATAACCTTAACCGGACTACAACTATTAAATTTGAAATAGTAAAAGCGGACAACAGTCTTGTAGATAAGGACAATCCTAATGCGCCTGCCGACAGTATCAAGGTGGAAATTTCCGATTGGACATTCGGCGAAACGGTAAGTGCCCCCAAAGCAAGCGTAATAAGCGGCGAACAAAACATCGTGTTCGAATATGCAACCAGCGAAAACGGTTCGTATACAACCGAAGTTCCGCACAATGCGGGCGAATATTGGGTGCGTGCAACCGTTGCGGCAAGCGACAACTACAATGCGTTTGTAAGCCGCGCAACGAAGTTTGTTATAAGCAAAAAGACCGTAAACGCTCCTGCGGTTACAAACCTTAACGAAAACAGCGTTTATACGGGAAGTATGCTGTCGTTAATTATTAACGGGTTTGACGATCAAATAATGAGTTTGACGTTGGACGACGATATGTACCGTTCGGACAATAACGGACAACTCAACTTGTTGGCTCTTAATGCAAACACCTACAAAGCAGTATTTAAACTGCGCAACAGTAACAACTATCAATGGTCTGATACTGCCGACGTTGTCGACGGTGCAATAGTAGTAAACTGGACGGTTGAACGTCAAGTGGTTAAACGTATTCCCGATGCAACCAACAAACTGATTGTAAACGGCGAAGACATCATATTTATCCCCGAAGGATTTAACAGCGGTATAATGACGATTGAAAACAACGTTCACGCTCACGAAGGTTACTACTCGGCGGTTATCACTCTTAAAGATACCGACAACTATGTTTGGGAAGACACCGAAAGCGCTTCGATTACGGTAAACTTTGAACTTACCGGTACAAACACTGCGTTCATCGCGGCGATATGCGTAGTTTCGGGTTTGTGCGTCGGACTTGCTGTAATGGCGGTAATACTTACTCTTGTAAACCGCCGTAAAAAGCGTAAGGAAGCGCAAGCAATCGATGAAAGATCCCGCGCTGACGGCTGGGAGGGCGAATAATGAATATATTTGCAGTGTTAAGTGACAGTTTGCTTACAAACAGTCAAATCGTTTGGGTGTGCGTATGCTGTGTTTTAGCGGTTTGCTTGGTAGCTACAAACGTACTTCTTATATTGTATTTCCGCAAAAACCGCGAACGCAAACTATGCACATACCAACTTCAAGCTAAACGCGAGGAATTGATTAGTCAGTTGCAAGTGTTAATAAGCGGCGGCACAATAGTCGTAGGCGAAGACGAGGAGGAAGACGAGGAGTCTATCCTTGTCGTCGCCGAAGACGAAGAAGACAAAGACGAGCAGGAACCGTCCGAACACAACTATCTGGGAGTAGTCGAGCAGGAAGACGTCGACGAAACGATGGACGCGGAAATACTGCCCGTTTCGGAATTGAGCGAATTGTCCCGCAGGAAGCTAGGGTTTGAAGGAAGCCAATATGACGGTAAACGTTATTACGCAAGGTATTCGTTCAGTTTTGAAGCACGTTTGCGTAATGCGTCGGACGAAGTAAAAAGCAGATACGTCGAGCTGATGAACGATATTTACCAATACAAGGTAAAAATGCAACTCAGTTACAACCAAATAAGGGTTTACAAGGGACGTACGACTTTGGCGCTGATTACATTTACAGGTAAAACGCTGTGTATTGCCTATGCGCTTAATCCCGACGACTACGTAAATACTAAATATCACGGAATTGACAAATCGAATAAAAAACGTTATGCAAAAACTCCGATGGTACTGAACTTGTCGTCTCGGCGTAAGGTACAGTATGCAAAATACTTAATGTTGCAACTCGCCGACGCGCATACTGTCATTATGGAAGAACAAAGGGAAAACCTTGCCTTCGACTTGTCTTTTAAAACAATTTCGGAACTGTTCGACGAAGATAAAGTACGTATTGTAATTTTGGGCGAAGTCCCCAAAGATGCGGTACAAGCGGACGAAGAAGAAATTGCCGAAGAAGTCGAAGACGAAGAAGAAATGAAGGAAGAACTTGCCCAAGAGGAATTTACCCGCTATAACCGCAGTTTTATTGCGCGCATTATTCAAGCGGACGATGAATTGAAAGCAAGATATTCCGAATTGAAAAACCATATTTTAAGTTACAAAAACGTTTACAACAAAATAACCTGGAAGCGCGAAGCGTTTTATTCGGACAAACGCACGTGCGTAGCAACGTTTGCAATCCGCGGCAAGACATTGTGTTTGTTTTTAGCGGTTGACCCGTCCAAATTTGACGGAACCAAATACAAAGTGGAAAACCGCGCTCACAAACGTCCGCACGCTAAAATGCCCACAATGTACAGGATACGCAGCGACCGCAGTACAAAGTTCGCTAAGGAAATGATCAATATTGTATTTGCCGAAAGCGGATTGCAGGAAAATGCCGATTATGTACCGACGAATTTCCGTCCGTCATATAAATCGACGGAAAACCTAATTAAAAAAGGGTACATACACGCGTCTACTAATTCGACCGGAAATGACAAAAAATAGCCTTTTGAAATAAATGTGTAGACATAAATCGGTTTTCGTGTTATTATAGCCATAGTATTGATAAATTAGCAAACGTATAACATAACAATAGGAGATAATCCCAGTGGAAGAATTTGTTAAAACTAAACAGATGATACTTATAGCCGACGACTCGGAAATGAACCGCTCTATTTTGACCGATATGTTGGGCGAGGAGTTCGACATTGTCGAAGCCGCCGACGGCGTTGAAGCAATAGAACAAATCGAAAAATACGACGATCAAATAAGCCTTGTTTTGTTGGATATCGTAATGCCACGTTTGGATGGGTTCGGCGTGCTTGCCAAGATGAACGAACGCCAGTGGATACAAGATATCCCCGTAATTATCATTTCGTCGGAAAACGCATCGGCGTTTGTCGAACGCGGATACGAACTCGGCGCAACCGACTACATTCAGCGTCCTTTCGACACGTTGGTAGTGCGCAGACGTTCGTTAAACACGATTATGTTGTACGCCAAACAAAAAGCGTTAAAGGGTTTGATCGAGGAACAAATTTACAAGCGTGAAAAAGAACAGTCGTTAATGATCGACATTTTAAGTCACATTGTAGAATTCCGTAACGGCGAAAGCGGTAAGCACGTTGTCAACATACGTACTATTACCGAAATGATGTTAAGTACGTTAGTCGGTATGACCGACCAATTCCACTTGTCGCCTGCCGACATCGATATTATAACGCTTGCTTCGTCTTTGCACGATATCGGTAAAATTGCAATAGACGAAAAAATACTTAACAAACCGGGCAGGTTTACCGACGAAGAATTTGCAATAATGAAAACGCACACAAGTAAGGGTGCGGATATGCTTGCGGCGTTGCCTAATGTTAAAAGCGAACCTCTGCTTATGAAAGCGTACGAAATTGCGCGTTGGCACCATGAACGTTGGGACGGCAGGGGATACCCTGACGGCTTAAAGGGGGAAGAAATTCCCATTTCAGCGCAAGTAGTTGCGCTTGCCGACGTGTACGACGCCTTAACCAGCGAGCGTTGTTATAAAAAAGCGTTCAGTCACGAAAAAGCCGTCGAAATGATACTAAACGGCGAATGCGGTGCATTTAACCCGATTGTTTTAGACGTATTGCGCAACGTTGAAGGTATGCTTAAAGAAAAATTGGGCAATGTTACCGAATTCCAGTCCAGCGGAGACATAAGCAAATTTTCGCAGGAAATTTTGTCCACAAAGGAATTGTCCGCATCAAGAAGAACGTTGGATTTGTTGGATCGCGAACGTCAAAAGTATCAATTTATTACGTCGCTTTCTAAGGAATTTTTGTTCGAAATCCACACCAACCCCGTAGCAATACGCTTCTTTGACGAAAGCGTACATCATTTGGGAGTTAAGCAGTACATACTTAATCCGTTGGAAGACAAGGAATTGGCTAATTGTTTAAGTCAGCGTTCGTTGACCGACCTTACGCGCTTAATACGCGCGGCAACGCACGAAAACCCCATAATCGATTACGAAGCGGACGTAGTTATGGACGGCAGCGCGCACAGATGTAAAATCAAAATAATGAAACAGTATGCTCTTGAAGAAGAGGAATATGTATACTCGGGCGCAGTTGGCAAAATGGAAGATATTACTGCCGACTTCAACCGCAGGGCGGAATTGGAACGCGCGGCAACACACGATCCGTTAACGGGATTGCTGAACAAGTCGCACAGCCGCAATTTAATCGATTACTACCTTAATAACCATAAAAAAATCAATTATGCCTTTGCGGTAATCGACCTTGACAACTTTAAAAAAGTCAACGATACGTACGGTCACCAAAAGGGCGACGAAGTGCTTGTAAAAGTAGCGGAAGGGCTCAAAGCCACTGTTCCCGCCGGCGGGCTCAGCGCGCGCATAGGCGGTGACGAATTTATTGCATTCTGGCGTGATCAAGGTTTGGCAAAAACGCAAGCAATAGCTAAAAATATTTTCGACCGCATTAACGCATTGTTCGATGACGGCATAGGTTCGGTAAGTTTCGGCGTTGCGCAAACGACAGTTGTAGGACGTGCGTACGAAGACTTGATGAAGAGCGCGGACACCGCATTGTATACCGTCAAGCGTAACGGCAAAAAGCAATTTGTATTTTATAACGACAGTATGAAAAACGTTATGTTGCCGTCGTAAAGCTAATAAACATTGATTTTTTAGATATTTTTATGGAAACTTTGTTATTTAAAAATTGATATAAAACGAACTAATTAATATTGACGCGTATCTATACAAGTGTAAACTTTAAAGGTACGCGTCATTTTTTTTATAAAAAAACACCGCTTTTGACGGCGGTATTGTATATTGTCGTAGGAGTAGTGTAACGCACAAGTTATTTTCTTTTGGTAAGTTCGGTTAGCGATTGGCAAAACTGCCCCAAATAACAGTTTTACAAAAATATATAACGATGCAATATTCGAACCCTGCAAACCGCCTAAGCGCGTATAAACTACGCAATACATTGTTGACTTTACGTTTTTGCTCAGTCGTGTACGTCTAAGTACACTCGTGTAGCAAGAATCCGCAGTCACCGTCGTCTTGCTTGTTTCTACACGCTTAGTCGGATATTCACTCAAACCCGCTTTTGTGTTGTTTTTTCCGTTCAATGCTATGTTAACTCTGCTCGGCTGTACCGCAAGTACAGTTTCGGCAACGTTGCTAGGCACTGAATTCGGCTTCCATTGTTTTGAAGTATGTTACAAGTATCATTATAAATTCACTTATAGTGGGAGCATACTGTTTTGATATTACGCCACAACCGAGTATGTCGTTTAATGCAAACATTGTGCCGTCGTTATAGCATTTTATTAATGCTGTACGCATATCTCTGTCTATGCTGTTAATGCTGACATTGTATTTTTGTGCAATGTGCGAAAGTATTTGTTTGCTTAAACTTATTTTACAGTCAAGTGAATAATCGTATCTGTATACAATTGCTTCGCGTAAATAAGTTGTGCCCAATAAGCTCAGTTTAAAACCCATCGCCAACATAAGTCGGGATGTTACTAAATCGATATTTTTAAAATTTTTCATTGCAAAACCACTAAAATTATCCGTTTGCTTGTTAAAAAGGTATAAATGCTGACTAAACATAATAGAAAATAGAAATATTTTAATAAAAATGTAGATGTATTTTAGCACAAATACGCAAGTAAATCAACATTTTTAGTAAAATTCTTTATTTTTTT
>CARAIG010000060.1 GCA_948938605.1 uncultured Eubacteriales bacterium | reverse complement strand
CACGACGCTCTTCCGATCTTTTTGTCAAATAATTTACTCTTTTACAAAATCAATATTGCGACCAAGGCAATGCAAGGTATTCTTCGCCGTCCAAAGTTTTTACGGTTGCACCGTTGTTGTCTAAAACCATATAACACGCAACACCGTCGCGCGGGCTTGCAACCGAACCGACGTTCAGTACGTTTAGTCCGCTATAATACTCTATAAGCGAACTGTGGGTATGTCCGTAAATTAGTACGTCGCCTGGCTTTAAAACGGGAGGTATACGGTATTTGTTATATATGTCGCCGTGTGTAAAAAACAACGTACGGTCAAAATGATACATTACCGCGTTGTCGTCCATACCGTATTGAAGCAATGCTATTTCGTGAGAGCGGTCGTTATTGCCACGTACCAAGTACAGCACTGAATTAATTTTAGTCGTTAAACGGGCAATTTCCGCATTGGTGCTGAAACCGCCGAATAAATCCCCGCATATTACTACTTTGTTAGGATATTCGCAGTTGCATATTTCCACCACCTTTTGCATGGCGGAAACACTGCCGTGAATATCAGCAAAAACTGCTATTTTCAAAAAACGCCTCACAAAAATTTATCTTGCTTCGTTAATCAATTCCCTGTATAACTTAATATAAGTTTTACTTGATTTTGTCCAACTGAAATTGCATTTTAACGCATTAAGCACTATTTGCTCCCAAACATCGGGCTTGTCGTAGTAGAACTGCATTGCGCGACACAAGGTATACCACATATCGTCGGCATTGCTGTTTGTAAAGGAAAAACCGTTGCCCTTGCCGGTATATTCGTTATAACTTACAACTGTATCTTTTAGCCCGCCTGTTTCGCGTACAAGGGGCAATGTTCCGTATTTCAATGCAATAATTTGCGACAAACCGCAAGGTTCGAAATCACTCGGCATAAGGAACAAATCGCAAGCAGCATATATCTTGTGCGCAAGCCGGTTGTTAAAACGGATGTTTGCGTTTATTTTATCGGGATACTTATTTTGATAATATCGGAACATATCTTCGTAGCGTTGTTCACCCGTACCTAGTACAACCAATTGAACCCGACAATTTGCAAGACGTTCCATTACTCGGTCAACAAGGTGCAATCCCTTTTGGTCGACAAGGCGTGAAATTAGCCCTATCATCATAACTTCGCCATCAACAGGCAAGCCCAACTCTTGTTGAAGTTGCAACTTATTTTCGAGTTTGCCTTCCTTAACGCACTTTTTAGAATAACGTTTAAAAATAAGTTTGTCGCGCCAAGGGCAGTATGTCTTGTAATCTACTCCGTTTAGTATTCCGCAAGTTTTATTCGAATAAAAATTAATAAGTCCGTCCAAATACTCGCCATACTCGGGCGTTGCAATTTCCCTTGCATAAGTTTCGGATACGGTCGTTACCGCATCGGAAAACACTATTGCGCCTTTCATAATATTTACACAGTCGCCGTTCATTAAGCGGTCCTGCGTAAAATAGCAATTGTCCAAACCTGTCAAATCCTGCGCTTCCGCCTTACCCATCCAACCTTGATAACGCAAGTTATGGATTGTATAAACAAGTTTGGAATTAGCATACAAAGGGTTTGCGCGGTAAAATGCGTCAAACAATACGGGAACTAGCCCCGTAGTCCAATCGTTGCAGTGAATAATATCGACAGACTTACCTAAATAACCGATTAAATCCAACGCCGCTTTTGCAAAAAAAGCAAAACGTTCGTTATCGGCAAAACAGTACATATCACCGCCAAAATAGTATTCGTTGTCCAAAAAGTAAAACGTAACGTTATCTTTAACCAATTTGAACAATCCGCAATACTGGTGCCGCCAAGCTACATCTACGTAATAGTAGCCGACGTACTCCATTTCGTTTTGATATTTACCATCGATAATTCGTGTATATTTAGGCATAACGACTGCTACTTCGTTGCCTTTTTTTGCTATTGCCTTGGGCAAAGCGCCCAATACGTCGCCTAACCCGCCGCTTTTTGCAAACGGTTCGACTTCGGCGCTGACATACAGAATTTTCATTTATTCCCCTTTTTTAATTCGCCAATTTCTAAATAGTTCTATTTTTGTTTACGACAAGCGGAAAATCCTGCTGTCCTATTAACATTTTATTTTCGCGAATGACACAGTTTTTGTCCAAAATACAACAAGACAACGTAGCCTTGCGCGAAATAATGCCGTCTTGCATTATTATGCAATTTCTAACTTCTGCACCTTTACTTATAGTTACACCGCGGAATACGATACTGTTTTCCACCGTTCCGTCTATGACGCAGCCGTCGGCCACAATACTGTTTTTAATGGATGCATGCGCAAGATATCTCGTGGGAACCCTATCCTTACTTTTTGTAAATATTTTATTTTCCGACATAAATAAATCTTTACGTTTACTTGTTTCGAACAGTTCCATACTGACGTCATAATAACTGGCGATGTCTTTAACCGTACGCAAAAATCCGTCAAAACGGTAACCGTATATTTTAAGACGGTTTAAATTACGTTCGATTACGTCTTTAACAAAACGTTTGCGACCGTGCATCATACAGTTTTCCAAAATATTAATTAAAATATCTTTTGTAAAGACATAATAGCCCACAATACGGTTTAAGCATTTTTTGCGGTCAGTTGGATAAACCACATCTTTTATACTGCCGTTTTCGTCAGTATCGACATAAGTTTCCCCTTCCGCTTTATTTTTTACTTGTTGGTAAACTACCGTTATGTCGGCATTAACTTCCTTGTGTTTAAGTACAATATCGTCAAAACGTATATTACATACATTATTGCTGTCCGCAACTACAACGTAATGCTGCTTGCTCCGTTCTAAAAAGCGTATAACTCCTGTCAACACCGCCACTCGGCAATCGCCGGTTAAAACTACATCTTGCGCAGGAGGTAACACAAACAGACCTTCGCGTTTACGTGCAAGATCCCAAGGTTTACCGGTACCAATGTGATTAAGCAGCGACTGGTAATTGTGTCCTGTCGCAACACCTACCGTATTCATACCGCTGTTAACCATTGCAGACAAAATAAAGTCTATAAGACGGTATCTTCCTGCAAAAGGAACTGCCGATACGGTACGAATACGTGTAAGTTCGCCAAGGTCGGCTTCGTTGTTACATGCGATAATTACGCCTAATGTATCCAACATATTATTTTACCTCCTTGACGGAATCGGTTACCATATTGTTTTTACCGATATTAACTTTACTTCCGATTTCAACATCCGCACCTATAAGCGTTACTCCGCCCGAACAATAATGCGACAAATACGTTTCGTCGTCCGTAAGTCCTATTGTGGCATTGCGCCCCACTACGCTGTTGCCTGCGACAATTGCATTAAATACTTTTGCCCCCTTACAAATCGTAACACCGCTCATTAATATCGAGTTGACTACTTCGGCGCCTTCTTCGACGCTTACACCGTCAAATATTATACTATGGTCAACTTTACCGTCTATGTAACAACCTTCGGTAACAAAACTGTTGGATATTTCACAATGAGCGCCTAAAAAGTGCGAACTTTCAAGCGGCGATTTGGACAATATAGGCCAATCTTCATTGTACAAATCCAAACTGTCGTCGTCAAGCAAATCCATATTGGACTGCCACAAACTTTCCACAGTTCCCACATCCTTCCAATAGCCTTCAAAACTATATCCGTACATATTGTAACCGTCTGCAAGCATATGAGGAATGATATTTTTTCCGAAATCGTTACTTGACGACGCATCCGATTCGTCGTCGATAAGCTGCTTACGCAAAATATCCCAAGTAAACACATAAATACCCATAGATGCAGTATTGCTTTTGGGCTGGGCGGGCTTTTCATCAAAACTTACAATCTTGCCAGTATTGTCGGTAGACAATATCCCAAAGCGCGACGCTTCGTCCATTGGTACCGATATCATCGCTATCGTACAATCGGCATTGCTTTTTTTGTGAAAATCCAACATTTTGCTGTAATTCATTTTGTAAATGTGGTCGCCCGAAAGCACCAACACATACTTAGGGTTAAACTTATCTACAAATTCAATATTTTGGTAGATAGCATTTGCCGTACCTTTATACCATTCGCCTTGCTTTTCCTTCATATAAGGCGGCAGTAAAAACACTCCGCCGTCTGTATGGTCCAAGTCCCAAGGCTGACCGCTACCTATATACGTGTTAAGTTCCAAAGGCTTGTACTGCGTTAGCACGCCTACCGTATCGATACCAGACAATGCGCAATTAGTAAGCGGAAAATCGATAATACGGTATTTACCGCCAAATTGAACGGCAGGTTTAGCCAAAGTATGCGTTAACACCCCCAAACGGCTGCCTTGACCGCCTGCAAGTATCATAGCTATACACTCTTTGTTTTTCATACTACCTCCAAATATTTACAATTCGATATGTTCGATATTTTCCTTATTACTGCGCTTGTACACCACAAAACGGTTACCTACGCACAATACTGGTTCGGCAAACAAAACTTCGCACACTTGTTGACACATTATTTTGGCGGGAGTATCGCAACTTTGCAAAGCGGCGACTTTTACCAATTCATGGTGATAAAGCGCAACTTCAATTTCCTTAATGACGTTTTCGGTAAGTTCGTCCTTGCCGATTGTAACAAGCGGACGTAACGTATTAGCCATACTTTTAAGTTTACTGCGTTGTTTGGTTGTTATCATAAAAAACTTTCCTTTTACAATTTAAAAATAATCAAAACTTGTTTTAAACCCTTGTGTTTAATCTAAGTATTCGAATTCGATTTCCCCTATGATTACAGTATCGTTATCCTTAGCTCCTGCATCGCGCAGAGCCTTGTATACGCCGCGTGTTTTAAGCACGCGCTCGAAATAACGGTAACTGTCGTAGTCGTCTAAATCAACTTTGCGCGACAGTATATTCACAAGTCCGCCTACTACTTCGTAAACGCCTTGATCCAATTTGACAATTTCGAAATTGTCGTTTTCTTCCTCTTGCAATTTAAACGGCACAAACTGCATCGGTTGAACCAAGGGGGCATACTTTAACTTGTTTGCCACCGCAATTATAAATTCGTCTACGCCTTCGTGCATTATCGTAGTCATTGGTATAACTTGATATTTGTCACCGTACTTTTGTTTAAAGCGTTGTAAATTTTGTTCGGAATTAGGCATATCCATCTTGTTTGCGACTACAAGCATAGGCAATTCCTTTAAGTTTTCGTCGTAACTGTAAATTTCGTTATTTATCAATTCGAAATCGGACAGCGGATCGCGGTCTTCGCTACCTGAAATATCCAAGACGTGTACAAGCAAACGAGTGCGTTCGATATGACGCAAAAAACTGTGGCCAAGCCCCAGTCCTTCGCTTGCGCCTTCAATTAAACCGGGGATATCAGCCAAAACAAAACTTTCGTCGTGATAAGTTACAACTCCGAGATTTGGCGACAAAGTCGTAAAATGATAATTTGCAATTTTAGGTTTTGCCGACGACACTACCGAAAGCAATGTGCTTTTGCCTACGTTAGGAAAACCTACAAGTCCTACGTCCGCAATGGTTTTAAGTTCGAGTATTACTTCGTACTGTTCGCACTTTTGACCGAGTTCGGCAAATGACGGCGATTGACGACGGCTTGTTTTAAAATGGTAATTACCCCGTCCGCCTTTACCGCCGACTAAAATAACTTCGCGTTGACCGTCTTCGAACATATCGGCAATTATTTTGCCGTCGACGGATTTTACTACCGTTCCAACGGGAACTGTTACAACAATATCTTGTCCGCTTTTACCGTAGGAACGTTGTCTGCCGCCGTTTTCACCGTCACCTGCCCGAAAATGCTTTTGAAAATGGAAAGCATTAAGAGTGTTTTCCGAACTGCTTGCCACAAATATTACGTCGCCGCCCTTGCCGCCGTCGCCGCCGTCGGGACCGCCGTTAGGCACGTATTTTTCAGTGTGCAAACTCGCCGAACCGTTGCCGCCGTTGCCCGCCTTGATATAAATTTTAATTTTATCTATAAACATATTTTCCTCGCATTTTCTATTAACGTATTTGCAACGGTCATTCCGTCATAAACTGCGTCGACGACAAGCTTACCTTGTTTTGCGTCGCCGCCTAAGTATACGTTTCCGTATTGTAAGAATTGAGCGTCATTCTTTTCGCAAGATAAAATCGAACTGTCGAATTTACTGCCGATTGCAGATATCACGCTATCGCAATCAATGTCAAAAACTTCATCTGTAACGGTTAATTTTCCGCGACCGACGCTGACTGTTTTAGCCAATGTCAAACTCAACCTACCGTCGTTTTGCATAAGTTTTACAGGTGAAACATTAAACATAAATTCAACGCCTTCCGCTTTTGCTTCGGCAATTTCCCTAGTAAATGCGGGCATATCTTGCTCCGTCCTGCGGTAAGCAACGACGACTTTACTGCCTTGCTTTTTTGCATAGCGGGCACAATCCATTGCGCTGTTACCGCCCCCGATAACTACCACTCTTCCTTGTTGATAATTACCCTTTAAACAATCGCGGTAATTAGTAGCAAAATTTTGACCGACGACGCCCAAACCGTAATCCAATGTCAATCCGGTAGATACGTAAACGCCGTCAAATCGGTTTTGAAGCGTTTTAAGCCGTTCGCCGTCTATTTGCTCACGCACTACCGTAAACTTGTTAGAGACGGCTTTTTCAACCCTTGAAACAGCGGCTTGCGGCAGACGGAAATCAGGTATCAGTTTAAGTGTAGAAAGCAATTCGTCTTTTTCATAAACAGTAACAGAAGCGCCTTGTTCGTAAACTTTTGCAGCAAACGTTAGTCCCGAAACTCCCCCGCCTACAACTGCGTAATGCTTACCTTTAAGCAACGTTCCGCAGCGTTCGATAACATAAGGATACTCGGCAAACAGTTCGCGTTCGATAACTCCCGTCAATACCGGTTTGCCTTTACGCCCCAATATGCAACCGCCTTGACACTGCTTGTCCAGCGGACAAACATACCCGCAAATTTCACCGAAAGGATGTCCTATTGTTTGGACGGCTTTTGCGTAATCGCCGTTACGCAACAAGCCTATTACCGACGGTATATCGTTGCTTAAAGGACACTTTTCCTTGCATGTCGGATGTGCGCACATAAGACAGCGACCTAGTTGCTTTTTAATATTTTCACCCATTGTTGTGTTCCCTGAAATATTTGCAAAATTGCTTAACCGAGCACTCCTTGCAATTTGGATTTTGCGACTTACAAACGTATCTGCCGTGCAGCAAAATGTAATGATGACTGTCCGCCCATTTGTCCTGCGGCAACACTTGCATAAGCTGTTTTTCGGTGTCCAACACATTAGAAGCGTCAACTAACCCCAATCGGTTAGATACCCTAAAAACGTGAGTGTCGACAGCAATGGCTTGTCCGCCGAAAGCGACGGCATAAACAACGTTTGCCGTCTTGCGCCCCACACCTTTTAAACTTTGCAAGTCTGCTAAATTGTTAGGAACTTGTCCGTTAAACCTATCGAGTAAATCCTGCGACATATCCTTTAAATACGTTGCTTTACTGTGATAAAATCCGCAGGAATGAATTAGTTGCTCTATTTGCTCCAACGGAAGATCTGCCATTTGTTGCGGAGTGTTTGCAACTTTAAATAAAGCGGGGGTAACTTGGTTGACGCGTTTATCGGTGCATTGCGCGGACAATATTACCGCAACAAGAAGTTGATACGGCGAATTAAAATGAAGTTCGCTTGCGGCATTGGGAAAGTCCAACGCCAACTGCGACATAATTTGTTGCGTGTAATCCATAAAGCGTCCTTTGTAAAATATACTGATTTAAGTATACATTATTTGTAATATTTTTTCAACACTTTATTTTAATTAAATGCGAGATAATATTACACCGTTGTACGTAGACCTTGCAATAAAGAAGCCTACAAAAGTTTCGCCTTGACTTAGTACACTGCGTACGTTAGATAAAACGCTTTTACTAAATTTGACGGATAATCCGCAACCGACATTTGCCGCGCGCGGCGTAGATATTAACGCGCATGTAATATTGTTGCGTAACAAATAATTATACGCTTGCATAGACACATTGCGCGAACGGTATACAGCTATTACGTATTCCATATATAATTCCTCCTATGTATATGCCCGACAAACGCTATTCAACACAAATTTCCCCCACTTTATGGCATAGAGTTGAATTGCTTCAATAAAATATAGTACTGACAAATTGCAAAAAAAGTGACAAGAGGTTAAAATGATTTATTTAGATAATGCGGCAACTACAAACTATAAACCGCAAAGCGTAATCGACAGCGTTACGGATTGTATAACAAAGTATCCGTTTAACCCCAACCGCAGCGGAAACAAACAAGCATTGGAATTACAGCAAAAACTGTACGATATTAGAAAAAAACTGTCATTACTGTACAACAATGACAGCGAAAACCATGTCGCTTTTACGTCAGGGTGCACAATGGCGCTTAACCTTGCAATACTGGGAAATGCAAAAAAAGGACACATTATAATTACTTGTACCGAACACAATTCGGTACTGCGTCCCGTAATGCAACTTAAACGCAAAGGGTTTGTAGACGTATCGGTTGTATGCCCCAACGCAAACGGCGATATATCGGTAGACGACATTGCGCGTTATGTTAGACGTGACACTTATATGTTGTGCGTAAGTCACGCTTCCAACGTTACGGGCAAATACCAAAATTTGGAAAAGATTGGCGATTACGCTAGGCGGCACAATATTATATTCCTTGCGGATTGCGCTCAAAGCGCAGGATACTTGCCGCTAGATATGGCTAAATGCAACGTGGACCTTGTTGCTATTGCAGGCCACAAGGGACTGCACGGCATACAAGGCGCAGGTGCGTTAATTTTTAACAACCGATCGGTTCCGCGCCCGATAACTTTTGGCGGAACGGGAACCGAAAGTCATTTGCAATATCAGCCTAATACCGTACCAGACTGTTTGGAATCGGGCACACTGCCAACGCCTGCCATTATGGCAATGAGTGCCGGCGTGGACTACTGGCTGGACAATTGGAAAGAAAACCGAGACATAATCGAAAAAACACAACAGATCATTTTGGACGGCTTGAACAAAATTAACGGAGTGAAAGTATATTCACAACCTAATTTAAGCGGCGTTATCGCTTTTAATATACACGAAAAAGACAGCGGCGAAGTTGCGGACGAATTATCCCAAAAATACGACATAGCGGTTCGCGGCGGACTGCAATGCGCCCCTTTAATGCACAAGTGGCTTGGAACTACCGAACAAGGTATCGTACGTGCTTCGGTAAGTTGCGCTACCACACAGGAAGACTGTTACGCTTTGATTAATGCAGTAGAATTAATTGCAAAATAATTTTTTAATACAAAAAGGGGTAACAATACCCCTTTTTGCAAACATATTCAGCAATGCAAATTACAGTTTTAACAATTCTTCAAGTAAACCGTTAAGACGCGTGCGCTGTTCGGCATTAAGCAACGGACTGACCCTTTTGGCAAAAGCTATAAGTTGGTCGTTTGTTAAATTGCCCCGCGCTTTTTGCTCGATAACGTTGGTTACGATATCGCGGACAAGTTGTCCTTCGCCTTCGCGCTCGTATTTGGACGCAAGACGTTTCATTTCATCTACCCTTGCCTGGTAGTCGTCTTGCGTTTGCGTTTTGTGCGTTTGTTTTGAAGTGCCTTGTTGTTGCGGCTGTTCGTCGACAGACTTAGGTTCGGTGTACTGTTCGCGTTGGTTTACAAAAATATTGCGCGGATCTTGATTATTGGACATAAAATTGCTTTCTCCTTAAATTTTGTTGTTCCATTAAAGTATATGTCAGCATATAATGTAATGATTACACAATTTTTTAAGGAGGCGAAGTATGAATCTGTCCACAATTGCGATTGCATTGCTTGCTTGGCAGTTGCTAAGCAATAACAACGGCAAACAAAATGGCAAAAACACAACGTCGCCGTTGGACAGTATTTCGCAATTTGTTAACGACGACACAAAAAGCATACTTGACTGCGTAGGCAAACTGTCCGATAAAAACAGCACGCAAGAAGACAAGACGGGCGCGATATTCCAAATGATGACAAACCCCGCCGTTATGAATATGGCAAGCGGACTGTTTAAAAAGGCAGAAGCAGAACAACCGATAGTGAACGACGAAGGATACAAATTTGACACTCCGTCACAACAAAGCAGAGACTTTTTTAAGCCCATAGACAACATTGCCGACGCCGAAGTAAAACACAAATTGTATTGGTTTTATGACAATTGGTATATAAAAAAGTAAAAATTAAATTTAAAAACATTGATTTGCATATGTTTGCTCACATTACTTGCAACAGTTAAAAACTATACATAAAAACGGTTTGAGAAGTTTAATCTCAAACCGTTTAAAATACTTTACTCTATTTACTTGCAACCGTTCCGCCGCTTGCGCTGTTATTGAAATAACCGATAGTTGCCGTCCACAGTTTATCATACGTATCAAGTCCGTTAAAACTGCCGTCCGGCGTATAACCCATACCGTGGATATTTGTACCTGTTACAGGCGAAAAATATTCAGCCACAGTGTAATATATAGCCCAACAAGACGTAACGGATTTACCGTCCACTTGAATTACGGCTTTATAATTAGTCAATTCCTCCCACGTTTGCGCTATGCCCTTGCCATAGGTTGTCGTCCCCATTTGTACCGCTGTACCGTAATCGCGTAGAGCTCCCGTAAGCAGTTCGCTTGCGCTTGCCGAACCGCCGTCCGTCCAAACTACGATACTTTGTTTATCGGTCAATTCGCCGAAGTACGTTTCGTAAGACAACGTTGCGGGATAAATTTGTTTGCTTCCATTGCGTTTTATTAGTGTAGTGATGATACTTTTGTCACCGCTTTTTACTGCTTTACGTTCGGAGTCGGACAATTTGCTGTCGGTAGACAACATACCCGCTATTTCCGCAACATATTGCACGCTTCCGCCGGGGTTGCCCTTTAAGTCCAAAATCAACCGTTTGCAAGGCTTTTTAACTATATTGCCGTTTTTGTCACGTATTTCGGACTTAAATAAATTCATTGCAATTATAAATTCGTCCAAAACGCTGTGAATTTCTTCTTTACCATTTTCGGTAGCACTTGGAATTAGGATATACGAAAATTCCTTAATGCGTATATATCCGACGTCGTCAAACTTATTTAGTTCGCCAAGTTTGCGCGCTTCCTTGGTGTTTGTACCGGCTGTACCTATATTGCTTGTGGAAACGTTTGTACACTTGTCGCCGAAGTAAAATTCGATAAATTCAAATTTGTAATCGGGATTAACGTAATCGGTGATTCCGCGGGAAATTATGACAGGCTCAACCGCTTCGCCGTTACGCAAAGCATAAAATGTTGCAGATTTTATATTATCCAAATTGTCAATAAAATCGTCGCGTTTAACGGCACTTGTGACAATATTTTCCATTGGCTGATTGTCAATGGTTTTGATATCGGATATTTTATAAATTATATCTTCCCCTTGAAGTTTGCCATACGCACTACTGTCCGTTGTCACTTCGTAGACGTACATTCCTATACCTTCTATAAACTGGAACTCAACACCGAACGAACCGTTTTCGTTAGTATCCTTGGAACTTGTAGGGTTGACAAGTTCGTAATAGGTGGAAGGCGACATAAGTCTGCTAAATTGATCCCCTGCGTTTTGCATCATTGCCGTACCCGCTTGTTCCATAGCCGCCCACATTTTTTCATCGGGGATTTCCTTATAGTATTGATTTTCCAGATACTGCAAAACATCGTCAAAAAGAGCAGATTGACCTTTTGTACTACGGGATATACTGGTAAAAACCGTACACAAAACCCAACCTAAAACGATGCAAGCGACTAACGCCAAACAAATCAGCGTAATATAAAGCGGTTTGTTTCCGTTTTTGCTTTTGCTCGGAGCAGGTTGACGTCCGTACCAATCGTCAAAATTTTGCGATTTTTCCTCGTCGTGTTTGTTTTCTATTTTGTCGTACTCTTCATCAAAAAAGTCTTTGTTATCCATTATTCGCTCCTCAATATATCAACAATCCAACTTAAATTTTTACGTATTTCGCGTGCGCCGTTTACATCACCTTGATAAACCGCTACGCCGTCGTCCAAAACCACAACGTTCCCGCGAACAAGATTGATATTCGACGTCAAAATAACAATCGTTTCAACATCGTCAAACAAACTTATTACTTCGTCGATTTGATCGGCGCTTTCGAAAAAGTCATCAAACAGCACCGTTTTGCGCTTAACAGTCAATCCCCTTGCAAGCGCAACTCGCTTACGTTCCGATTTAGACAGTTTTTTCAATTTTACGTCGCCATACGTCAAATTGAACTTGCTTGCGATTTCGTCAAAACGCTTAATACGTTCGTCCTTTGCCGCTTTGCGTACCTTTAACGGATAAGTTATGTTATACGCTACACTACGGTTTTCGAAAAATGCAGGCTCTGACGGTATATAAAGTATTCCCAAGTCTCGATTCGTGATACCACTAATATCTTGTCCGTCTACGCAAATTTGTCCGTCTATCGGGGCAAACTGTTTGGTCAACAACTTGCACACAGATGATTTTCCGCTTTGACTGTCGCACAAAATTGTATTTACGCCGTTACTTAACGTAAAGTTCAAATCTTTAAGCACGACACTGTCGTCATAATGATATCGAAGTCTTACGTGTTTAAACTCAATCATTATCCAATTCGTCCAAACTTAAACGGTATGCTTCGATAAAGTTATCCATAAAATAGTCAACCGCAGGATTATTGTATGCGCGGATTTCACTGCAAATTGTTTTTTCCGCTTTGTAAAACTCGGTATTGCTCATTTTAACTTCATCGATACATTTAATATATGCGCATATTTTATCGGCATATTTTACAAACTTATGTTCAATGTCATCCTTTGTATTTATTATTTTAGAATACTCTGCTGAAAGTTCGCTTGGAAGATGCGCCAAAAGACGTTCGTTGGAATAATTTTCCAACTTTTTATAAGCATCGCGGATTTCGGGATTAAAATACTTGATAGGCGTAGGTAAATCCCCCGTCAATACTTCGCTTGTTTCGTGAAAAAGGGCTTTTACCGTTATGCTGTTGACGTCAAGACTGTCGCCAAAGTACACATTAGATATAGTTGCCAAAGCGTGAGCGACAACCGCCACCTGTTGACTGTGTTCCATAATATTTTCCGTCATTGCCGAGTGCATAAGCCCCCAACGGTTTATATATTTCATTCGGTTTAAATAAGCAAAAAATTTATACATTTTGTCCTCGGTAAATTAATTCGTTGCAGATATGTACAATTAATGACAATAATTATTTAATATTTGTCAAATATTAATTGCACAATACAATGCAATAATTGTTGATTTTATACTTTTAAATTTATTTAAAACTCGTAATTAGTTGTTATATATGTTATTATATCTAACACGAATATACTGTCACGCAAATATTACTTTATTGCGGGATACGATGTAATAGCTAATGATTAAACGCAGTTAATTGTCGTTAAACGTCATTAATCGTTTTTACGTAAACTATTATACCACATTTTAACTTAAAAGCAACTATGCGTAAAGCAGTTAAAAATATTTTATACAATTAACGGTAAAATAATTATGTTTTATTGTATGACAAATATACAGCAAGTTGTATTATTAAAAATATTAGTGTATAATTAATATATTAATTTGCAAGAGATACACGATGAACAAAAGAAATTTGTTATTAGCGCAATCCGGCGGAGCAACGGCGGTTATAAACGCCAGCGCGGTAGGAGTAATAAGACAAGCCATTGACAGTCGCGCGTTTGACAAAATATTGTGCGCGCGTTTTGGAATTAACGGCATATTGAAAGAAGACTTTTACGACGTGTCGGACATAACCGAAGAAGCACTCGATTTACTTGCAAGAACACCTGCATCGGCATTCGGTTCGTGTAGGTATAAATTGCCCGATGTTCAGGACAACCCCGAAATTTACGGAAAAATTGCAGAAATTTTGGATAAATACGACATTGCGTGTCTTGCGTATAACGGCGGAAACGATTCGATGGACACGTGCAATAAAATAGCTGATTACTTTGCTCAAATACACTTCCCTTGCAAAGTGGTAGGCATACCCAAAACGGTAGATAACGATTTGGAATACACGCACTACTGTCCCGGTTACGGCTCGGCATCTAAATACATTGCCACAGTTATAGAAGAAATAGCCCTTGATACTGCCGTATACGAAAAAGGGCGCGTAACGATTTGCGAAATTATGGGCAGAGATACAGGTTGGTTAACCGCTGCAAGTTCAATAGCTAATAAAGCGGGACACGGTCCCGACCTTATATATCTACCCGAACGCGATTTCGATATCGACACATTTTTAGCCAAAAGCGATCAAATATACAGGAAGAAAGGACATTGCCTTGTTGCTTTATCCGAAGGAATACGCAATGCCAACGGCTATATAGGGGCAGACGGACATACTGACAGTTTTGACCACGTACAACTAGGCGGAGTTGCGCAAAAGTTATGCAACTTTGTTTCGTTAAAACTTGGAATAAATACGCGTGCAATAGAACTAAGTTTAACACAACGCGCCGCAGCGCATATGCTGTCGCTTAGAGACCAACAAGACGCTATGCTATGCGGAAAGTATGCCGTTAAATTAGCACTAGAAGGAAAAGCGGGCGTTATGTCCACAATCAATTTTTCAGACGGTAAAACCGTTTGCGGTGAAGTGGCTTTACACAAGGTGGCAAATGCCGTAAAGCCTGTTCCGCAAGAATACATTACGCAAGACGGGTCGAACATCACACCGCTGTTCGACGACTATATTACACCTATTATTAGCGGCGAAGTAGCGTTGGAATACGAATATGGCATACCAAAGTATTTCGACAACGGAACGCTTAAAAAATTGTCCGATAAGTAGTACTGCTTTAAATTTAAAAGGTAGTTTAAGCAGAAAATATGCGACTACCTACAACGAAGCATATTTGTATACACCAAAAGTACCGATTGATTTGGCAAAGTCAAAATCAACCGGTACTTTTGTTTTAACGTTATTATTTATTTTCGTCGGTCTTCGCTTCGGGAGCGGAAACGGCATCTTCGGGATGTACGTACTTTATGCAATGACGGGGGCAAGATTCCAAGCACTTACCGCAGTTAATGCACTTGCTGTAATCGATAATAGGCACGTTGTTGACCAAATGGATTGCACCGTTGGGGCAAGTCCTTTCGCACTTACCGCAAGCAATGCAGCCCGCTTTGCACTTGCTCATAACGTCCTTACCGCGGCATTCGGTAGAACAAGCGATATATACTTTTGCCGACTTGGGAACACGCTTTATTAAACGTTTGGGGCAAGTTTGGATACACAAACCGCACGAACGGCAAATATCGGGGTCGATATGAGCATAACCTTCATAACATTCGATTGCCATATACGGGCAAGCGTCAACACAGCTACCGCTGCCCATACAACCTACTTCGCAAGCTTTACGTCCGCCCGCAAGCATATTTTGACTTACACAAGTACCGTAACCTTGATACTCGTACTTGTCGTCGCATTGGCTGCCGCCGCAGCAAGCGACAACGGCAATTGTCGGTTCGGCGTTACCTTCCAACGCAATACCCAAAATATTGGATATTTCGATTTGCGCTTCCTTATCGGTTTGTCCGCAAGAGTCAAGCGTTGCCTTACCTTCAACGAGAGCCTTGGCAAAACCCGCACAACCGGGATGGCCGCAAGCGCCGCAATTAGCGCCCGCAAGACGTTGTTCTACTTCCTTGATACGGGGGTCTTCCTTTACTTGACAAAAACGGGAAATTAAAATTATAAGTCCTGCCATTACAAGCGCTACGCCCACCATTATAGCAATAGCAATGCCGAAAGAAGCCCATTGAATATCGCGACCTATTCCTGCAAATAAAAGTAAATTCATATTCTACCCCCTTAACCTATCAATGTAAAGATGTAGAACGCCATTGCCATAAAGCAAGCCGTAATCATCGTCATAGGGAAGCCGCGCAAAGGTTTTGCTACGTTTAATTTGTCAACCTTTTGACGGAGTCCCGCAAGCAATACGATTGCAAGAGTAAAGCCTAAGCCGTAGAACAAACCGGATAACACCGCTTCGCCCAAAGACATAGCCATACCGAATTCAACCCATTTGCCCAGCACTACGTTTTTAAATACAAAACCTGCGCTTGCTAAATCCGTAGTTGTAGCGGTTACAACTTTTGCTATACCTAAAATAGCGCAGTTGGTTGTAACCAAAGGCAAATAAATGCCGAGCGAACTGTACAAACCGGGTGAGAACTTTTTCAAGACCATTTCAAGTATTTGCACCAACGATGCAATGACTAAAATGAACACAATGATGTTAAGATAATCTATACCTAACGGTTTAAGTATAAATGTATATATTGGGTAAGTAACTACGCAAGTAATTACCATAACGGCAGTTACAGCCAACCCCATACCGAGAGCGGAGTTAGTCTTTTTGGATACGCCCAAGAAAGGACATATTCCTAAAAACTGAGACAATACAAAGTTATTGGCAAACAATGCCGCAAAAATGATACCTAATACGTCCATATTACTCAGCCTCCTTTGTTTCCGCTACTGTTTCGACGGGTGCAAGCATTTGATGAGAATGTTTGTGCTTCAATTTGCGATCTACTGCATTGTAGCATACGTTAAAGATTGCAATGAACAAACCGTAAGTTAGGAATGCTCCCGCCGACGAAGTAAAGAATTTGATTGAGAATTTAGCAGGATCCCACAATTCAATTCCGAAGAAGGAAGCAGAACCTAAAAGTTCACGTACAATAGCGATAAGCGTAACCGAAACGGTAAAGCCTAAACCCATAAACAATCCGTCAAGAGCCGACGCGCCTACGGGATTGTGAGACGCAAAACTTTCCGCCCTGCCAAGAATAATGCAGTTAACAACAATCAGTGCAAGGAATACGCCCAAACTTTCGTACAAACCGGGCAAAAACGCTTCCATAAACATACTTACGATTGTAACGAACGTTGCGATGATTACGATAAAGCAAGGAATACGTACTCTGTCGGGGATGATATTGCGTAACAACGAAATAATTACATTACTGCATACCAATACAAACAGTACTGCCATACCCATACCGAAACTGTTAATTGCCGATATGGTTATTGCAAGAGTAGGACATGTACCCAACACCAAACGCAAGGTGGGGTTTTGTCTGACTAAACCGTCAAGAGCAATTTGAGTAAATCTTTCTTTTTTCATTATTCAGCCCCTCCTTGTTGTAAAGTGTTTCTTGCATAATAGCAAGCCATATTAACAGCGTTATTAATAGCCGTACTGGACATTGTAGTTCCCGTAACAACGTTGTTACCAAGTACTATGGGAGCATCGATGCTTTGTCCCTTGTACCAACTTGTCATGTGTTCGTCTTTGATATTTCCTATAAACGATTGGTCTACATTGGAAACTATTGACCAACCCTTGATTGTGTTTTCGGCAATTATTACGTTAATCGTAACAGTACCGCTCATAAATCCGCCCTTACCGGTTGCCTCAACGATTATTGCACCGTCGTTTGAAAGGTAAACTTTGTTAGCAGTACCGTAATCGCCGTTTGTAGCAAATTCGCTGTTAAGTTCGCCCATACCTGCAAATTCGAATGTTTCGTGCGACTTTTGAATTTGATATTCGAAGTAACTGCGTGATTGCGCTTTTGCAACAAGTTCTTCGTTGATACCTTCGCTCTTAGCAACAACTGCTGTTTCTTCCAGTCTTTGCGCATGAGTTAAACCGTCTTTAACAATTACGATTTGTCTGCTTTCATCTTCGCCGTAAACGTAAGCCGCAAGAGGATCGGCATCGGTTTTTGTGCCTTCGAAGTAGAAGGACAACGATTGTTCGCCGACTTTGCACGCTTCGAGATATTTTGCGTCGTTTACAGCCACAAAACTGTAACCGTCCGCTGTTGCTCCGAGCAATGCTGTCACTGCGTCTTTCGCTTCGCTTTCGGGCGTAGAAATAAGTTTTAGTACGTTAATGCAATAATAACTTGCCGCGTTAATTGCGTAACCTATTGCATTTTCGGTATGAGTTGCACCGCTGCCTAAACCCGAACCTTCGGGGTTTTCGGGATTGACAACCGTTATAGAATTACCGATAAACCATTTCTTTTGATGACTTGCGGAAATGTTGCCAATAAACGATTGACCTACGTTTTCCTTAATAGCCCAACCTGCAATTTTGGGATCCTGTCCGCCGCTTATCGCAACGTAAACCGTAACGGTACCGTTACTGAACCCGATACTGCTACTGATTGCTTCGATAACATAAGCGCCGTCGGTAGACTTTTTAACGCTTAAAACAGTGCCGTAAGGAGTTGACGCTTTTGACGAATCAACGCCTGCAAACGAATCGTCGTTTTTAAAATTGGGATAAATCTTTTGCAATGCTCTGTCCGCCCTTACTTCGTCCGAAACATACAACAAGTCGTTGCACAATGCTAAAAGGACTCCGCAAACCAAACAGATACAAACAAGCACCGCTATCGCCTTGACCGCTTGAATGATTGTTCCGCGCTTCATTGCTTTTGTAGAGGAGGTTGCTTCGTTATTTACAACTGCTTGGGCTTCGTTTTGTTGATTTTCAACTTGATTAGCCATTGTTTTTAACCTCCTTTACCTTTTTTTCTTTAACGGGTTTAACGTATCCGAAAGGACGTCTCTTGATATATAAATCAAACAAAGGAACAAGCAAATTCATAAGAAGAATTGCAAACGAAACTGCTTCGCCTTTTACTGCCTTACGCAATACCGCAGTCAATATACCCAACAATACAAAATAAATGTAATTGCCTAATTTTGTGTTGGGGGTTGTAACGTAGTCCGTCGCCATAAAGATTGCGCCCAGTATCAAACCGCCCGACAAAATCGACGGTAAAAACGTTTGCAATGCAGGGACAAACTTGGTACCCATAAGTTGCGGAATAAACTTGTCGTTGACTACGCAACTGTCAAACCAAAAGATGAGTACCGACACAACGCCAGTCACTGCAATATACACAAGGGGCCAACGGAAGTTGAGTACTCCGCGGACTACCAAATAAATACCGCCGGCAATTAAAGCCAATTTACAAATTTCACCGATACAACCGGGAACGCCAGTGCCTAAAAACAAATCGAGGTTAGTAAGACTGTTTTCCTTGCCGTTGAACATTGTTTGCAAGGGAGTTGCACCCGTTTCGACAAATTTAAAATCGACGCGCGACAAAACGCGTTTGTCAAAACCCATTGCACCGCCAAATGCAGCGCCGAACGCAATGAAAGCAAAGATACGTCCTGCGATTGCGGGATTGACAATATTTTTGCCTGTTCCGCCGAACAGCATTTTGACGATTATAACCGCAAAAATACTGGCAAGCATAACCGCATACCACTTGGATGTGGCATACATGTTCATTCCTACAAGCATACCCGTAACTAGGGATGAAAAGTCGAAGTTACGTAAAATTTCGGTAAACTTCTTTTTGCAACAAAGTAAATAAACAAACTCCGACGCTACCGCCGATATACAAGCAATTGCCAGCACCATTAACGAAAGCCAACCGAGACGGGCTTCGGCAAGTCCCAAAAGAATACAACCTGCAATGCAAGCGGGAGTAAGAGCGATACATACGTCAATCATTATGCCACGCGTCGTACGCGGGGATTTGACGTGCGGAGAACTTGAATATACGTAATTAGACATATTATTTCTTCTCCTTCATTTTAGATTTTGTAAGTCTTACGCTTTGAACGATAGGACGTTTAGCGGGACAAACGTAAGCGCAAGTACCGCATTCGAAGCAGTTCATTGCACCGCCGATTTTGCACGCATTGTCGTAGTCGCCGACAGTTGCGTAAAAGTCGATATACATAGGCATAAGCCTCATAGGACATACGCTTGCGCAACGTCCGCAGTTAATGCAAGGCGTGGGCAAAACAGTGCTTGCTTCCTTGTCGGTCAGTGCTAAAAATCCGCTGTCCGTCTTGGTTGTGCAAACATCCAAACCTGCAAGCGAAAATCCCATCATAGGTCCGCCCGATACAAGTTTAACTGTTTCCTCGTTTAATCCGCCGCAAAATTCCACAATGGCTTCAAGGGGAGTGCCGACGCGTACTTCGATGTTTTTGGGAGTTGCAACGCCCCTGCCCGACACCGTCATTAAACGTTTGTACAAAGGTGTGCCGTTTACAACTGCATCATAAGTTGCATAAGCCGACGCTACGTTACAAACAATACAACCAACGGCAGAGGGAAGTCCGCCAACGGGTACTGCGCGGTTTACGCACGCTTTTATCAACGTCTTTTCGGCGCCTTGCGGATATTTCTTTTTAAGCAACACTACAACAATGTCATTTTCCTGCCTGGGCGTTTTTTCGTCGATTACACCGTCTTGCGCCATAAGAGCAGCATACGCTTCCATTTTGTTGGCTTCGATACCGATGTAAATATTTGTAACATTAATTGCCTTGGCAAGCAATCTTACGCCCGCAATAAACTGCTCGGTACGTTCAATCATCAAACGGTTGTCGCAGTTAAGATACGGTTCACACTCCGCAGCGTTAATAATAAGACTGTCTACCGGATCCTTAGGGCTGATTTTAACCGAAGTTGGGAAACCGGCACCACCCATACCGACAATACCCGCAGCCGCTACCCGCTCAATTATTTGTTCGGGCGTGGGATCGCTTAACTTGGGAAGATAGTCTACGTCTTGCTTACCGTTAGCGCGGATATGTACGTAATCCACTATGCCGCCTTGGGCATTTTTGCGTTTAGTAACGTCGATTACTTCGCCGCAAACAGGCGAATGGATATTGGCCGACACAAAGGACGACGCCTTAGCTATAAGCTGTCCTTCCTTTACCGTATCCCCGACATTTACTACAAGTTCCGCAGGTTTACCGATGTGTTGCGACAACGAAACAAAGTAATCCGTTACGGCAGGCATCTGTTCGATTGCAGCGCTAGCCGTTAGGTCTTTGTTGTCCGGCACATGGAAACCGCCTTTGAATGTTTTCATAAATGCGAACACTCTCCTCGTAAAATTATTTGTAAATGTACATAACAATACATATACGGCAATTATAGCACACTTAAAATAAATTGTAAATTGAATATATATATAATATATAATCAATAAAATTTATACACGGTTTTATATTAGTTTATATGCGTCGTCCAAATGCTAATTTAAACAAAAATAAGGGGACAATAATATTGTCCCCTTAGACACTCGACAGCGCATTCTAAAACATTTCGAGTGCCTGATGCGGATGGATTTAAAATATCCGGTCGGAACATACCCGACGCCGCATTTATTACGTTACATACTAAACAACAAAATCAATTATTACAACAAAATGACACGTATTTACAAAACCGTTTATCTTTTACCGCACTTTTCAAAGTCGGCAAGGTTTTGCAAAAACATTTCCGTCTGTTTGGGCGAAGAAAGGGTTATTACATTAAGTTGCGGACGGCTTGCCAACTCGCTCAAAATTAACGGGCGAACTTTACGTCGAAAAGTCCATATGTAATTCAAAAAGTAATTGTCCAATTTTTCCAAACAACCGTCAGCAATGTCGTCGCGTTGCTTTCCGCGGTACTTAATTCGGCGGTGTATTGCCCTGCGTATGCTTATACTACGTTTATAGTCAAGGAAAATTACCGTTGTCGCCCTATCTAAACGCTCATTTAAGTGGCTTTTCCACATACCGTCAATAATCCAATTATCCGTCGATACCAAATTATTGTGTATAATTTGCCGTTCGTCATAAGGCAACATTTGCCAATTAGCACCCCACAAAACTTTGTCCAAATGGACTACGTGACGACTTATAATTGAGCCGAGCTTTAAAGTAAACGTTGTTTTTCCGCTACCGGGACAGCCTATTACAGCAATACGGGAAAAATCAATATCGGAAAAATTGTAAGTGGTTTTACATTTCATATCTATTTATACTGTTTTACTGTGCTAAATTATTGATTTCGCTACGTTAGACTTATTCACACGCTTCGATTGGTTGAAGCGACATAATAATATGTGTCCAAATATAAGTATTAACATTATAATTATATCAATTTGTGAATGCTAAGCGACATCGTTAACGGCGTTCGGAATACTCTTTAATCGCACGCTGCTGAGCGCGGTCGGCATCCTTTTGCAAAATAGCATCTTTCTTGTCGTAATTTTGCTTACCGCGGACAAGTCCGACTTCCACCTTTACAAGGCTGTCCTTAAAATACATTTTAAGGGGAACTAACGAATAGCCTTTTTCCTTCACTTTGCCGAGTATCCGCATTATTTCCCGTTTGTGAGCAAGCAGTCTGCGGTCGCGACGGGAGTCGAGATTGGAATAACTGCCTTTATCGTAATTTTTAATGTGACAATTAAGCATCACAAGATTACCGCTTTCAACGCGGCAATACGAATCAGCGAGGTTGACTTCGCCTTTACGCAAACTCTTGACCTCGCACCCGATAAGATTTATTCCGCATTCCAACGTTTCTACGACAAAATAATTGTGAAATGCTTTTTTATTATTTGCAATTACTTTCATACTTAGTTATCAATACTTATTTGTTTTGTGAATTATTTTCGACGATTTGTTCATTTTGAGCGACATCGACATCGACGGCATCGGGACTGTCGATTTGATTGTTACCGTTGCGTTTAGCAATTTTGTTTTTACGCGTTACAAGCACCGCCGACACAATATTGCAAATGAGATACCCCCAAAGCAATACAATCCATACAACTATGACAAAAGACGGAATATCCGCATCGCGCAAAAGAATTTCGGTAACAATAAACCCGATTACGGATACCGTTAAAAACACAAGTCCCGTTATCGTGAGTTTTGAATTATATTTCTTTTTGAATGCTTCGAACGCTTCCAAAAACAAGCAGATTATCCCCACAGCAGCAAAGATTACGCCGCTGTATTCGAGTATCTTATCAATCATTTGTTTGCCACCTTAGGTCATATAACCTTCCAGCATATATATTATACTCTAATTGTAAACTTTAAGTCAACAACGGGAACGATTTTTAAAAATATTAAAGTTGATTGTCCGCAAGGGCAAAATCGATTTTGTATGTTTCCTTATTAACGCCGACAACGGTAATATCGATTTCATCGCCGAGACTGTAACGCTTAGCATCGTTATACAAGCAAAACAGTTGCGGATTATATGCAAAATGTCCGTTCAACGACGAAATAGGGATAAAACCTTCCACAGTATTATCCAATTCGGCATAAAGCCCGCGTTCGGTAACACCCGATATACGTGCCGTAAACGACTGCCCTATTACAGTTTGAGCATAAGCGCATTTTTTGACGTCGTCCGCTTTGCGTTCCGCTTCGTCGGCAATTTTTTCGCGCACATTCGATTGTTTAGAAGCGTCATACGCCATATCGCTATATGCGCGCAATGCTTTTTCCGTCATTTTACCTACAATTGCCGTAGTTAAAATTCGGTGAACAATCAAATCGGGATAACGACGGATAGGCGACGTAAAATGGCAGTAACATCTGCTTGCTAAGCCGAAGTGTCCGGTATTTGCATCGCTATACTTTGCCTTTTGCATTGTACGCAACATAACGTCGTTTACCAGGTGGAAATACGGAGTATTCTTCGCTTGCAATAATGCGTCTTGTAAAATGCTGTTGTGAATTTGCTTAGATTGTTTGACGTTTATGCCCAAACCTTTCATTAAAGCGGTAAGTACTGCAAGCTTTTCTTCATCGGGCTTGTCGTGTACGCGGTAAACAAAAGGATAAGCGCACGCTTCGGCATACTCCGCCACCGTTTCGTTTGCGACAATCATAAATTCTTCAATCAGTTGGTGAGAAAAACTGTTTTCAATAGGAACGACGTCCACCACATCGCCTTTTGCGTTATGCACAAAAGTCACTTCCTTGGTTGCAAATTCGATATTGCCACGTCTATCGCGTTTGTTTTGCAGTATTTCCGCAAGGCGTTTCATTGTAAACAAATCTTCCGCAATGTCGGCGTAACGTTCAGTTAATTGTTTGTCGCCGTCAAAAATTGACTGAACGTCAGTATAAGTCATACGGTGGCAGCTGTTTATTACCGATTGGTAAATATCGCTATCGATTACTTTGCCTTTACTATCGATTGTCATATCGCACGTCAAAGTCAAGCGGTCGACATGTTCGTACAGCGAACAAATTCCGTTAGACAGTTGACGCGGAAGCATAGGAAAAACCATTTCGAGCAAATATACGCTTGTAGCCCTGGCAAACGCTTCCTTATCGATATCGTCGTTGAGCTTTACGTAATGCGAAACGTCCGCAATGTGAACCTTTAAATTGAATGTACCGTTAGAATTTTGACAGATTGAAACAGCATCGTCTAAATCCTTGGCATCTTCGCCGTCGATTGTAAAAACAGTTTCACAACGCAAATCCTTTCGGTTTACATAATCCGATTCGTTTAACCGTTGAGCTATTTTGTCTGCGCGTTTTTCCACTTCGTCAGGAAAGTTTTGACTTAATCCGTACGCAGCGGCGACGGACATCATATCAACTTTTTTGTCACCTGCAAAACCTAATATTTGGACAATTTCCCCTTCGGGTTTGGCAGCGCGCGTTGTGGGATAGACGACAATTTTTACAACTACTTTTTGCCCGTTTTTAGCGTTTAAATCGCGCTTAGGTTGAATGTGTATGTCACGAGTAAAACTCTTATCGTCAGGAATAACAAAGCGCGCATTATTGCTTTTGTCGTAAGTGCCTACAATTTGAACAGTTCCGCGTTCTACGACTTTAACGATTTCTGCCTCGTCAACCGTTCCTTCAACCCTTTTGTACAAAACCGTATCTTTGTGAAAAGCATTTAACGTTTTTGAAGCGGGAACAAACAAGTCGTCGCCGTCCTCGCGGATAAGAAACCCAAAACCGCGTGCATTGCACTCGAATACGGCGCGACCAAAGTCCTGTTCGTTTACAATGCGATACCTACGGTTGCGTTCGTCAAATATAATTTCATTTGATTTTTGCAGTTCGTCTAACGCCTGAGCAACAATTTGGCGTTCGGTCGTCGACTTGGTTTGCAGTATTGCACGCAATTGTTTAGCGGTAAAATATTTGCCGTCAAGCGACTGCGCTATTTGAAGTATTTTTTCGTTTATGTTCATAATTTCCTTTTTAGTATGGTGTATATTGATATGCAAAATGTATCCGCATACGGGGTTAAAAAGAGCGACCGCATACTGCGGTCGCCTGATAACACAAGATATTATTTAATGAAGGTTTGAAGCACAATCATAACTATGCACGCTACTGCAAGTACACCCGCCGCAACATAAGTCAAAATTTTCAACAATCTTTCCTTACGCGAACCGGCATTTTTGCCATAATACGTTTCGGATTCGTCAGCAGATTTAGAACTACCCGTCATCGCTTCCATTCCGTCGGAGTTACCCGATTGCTTCATAACAATAAAAATAATAAATCCGGCTGCTATCAAAGCAAGTGCCGCTAATGCTATTTTAATACCGGATACAATCGCAGTTGTATCTACAAAAGCCAAAATATTTAACACCTTAGTGAACCTCCGTATCACTTTGGGACAAAATGCCCCGCACATTACATTTGCTAATGTAGTATAACACAGTATTTACCTTTTTGCAACTATTTTAAATAAAAATTCACTTTTACCTTACGGCAAACATCTATACGGTATATCTCATTACTTTAAAAACAATTTGTGTCCCAAAAGTCAAATACCTTTGAGACACAATTTAAATTACTTTTTATAAATGAGCACTCTGCCCGTCATTTCGTCGGGAATATCCAACCCCATAGTATACAACATTGTCGGTGCTATATCGCACAATGCGCCCGCAAACATCTTAACACTGTTTCGCAGCTGCTCGTCTACCAAAATAAACGGTACTCTGTTGGTAGTGTGAGCCGTAAACGGCGTCCCGTCGGGAGATATCATTTTTTCCGCATTACCGTGGTCGGCTGTTACGAATAATCTGCCTTCGTGTTGAAGCACGCATTCCACTACTCGACGTACGCAATCGTCCACTTTTAATACCGCTTGTTCGGTTGCAGGTATTACACCTGTATGTCCGACCATATCGCAGTTAGCATAGTTAAGTATCATTACGTCGTATTTGCCGCTTTCGATTTCCGCAATGGCTCTGTTGCAAACTTCTTCCGCACTCATTTCGGGTTGCAAGTCGTAAGTAGCCACCTTAGGCGACGAAATAAGCACGCGCGTTTCGTTTTCGTTAGGAGCTTCAACACCGCCGTTAAAGAAAAAGGTTACGTGCGCATATTTTTCCGTTTCGGCAATACGCAGTTGAGTTTTGCCCTGTTTAGCAAGATATTCGCCCAAAGTGTTAGAATAAGTTTCAGGACGGTATGCAATATCGATGCCTGTAAACTTTTCGTCATACTGAGTCATACAAACCCAATGGACTTTACGTGCTTTACCTTTTAAACTGAAACCGTCAAAACCGCTTTGCGTAAACGCCCTGGTCATTTCGCGCGCGCGGTCGGGGCGGAAGTTGAAGAAAATTATTGCGTCCCCGTTGTTGATAGTTGCCGTCGGCTTGCCGTCTGCATTGGTGACTACGGTAGGCAAAATAAATTCGTCGGTGACGCCTTCGTTGTAACTGCGTTTAAGTTCCTCGACAGGATCTGCCGTTGTGCGTTCGCCTACGCCTAACGTTAACATATTATACGCTTTTTCAACGCGATCCCAACGGTTATCGCGATCCATTGCATAATATCTGCCGCAAACGGTCGCAATTTTGCCGAATTGCAATTCGTCCATTTTTACTTGTAATTGTTGAATAAACGTTACGCCGCTTGTGGGGGATACGTCACGACCGTCCATATAACAATGGACATAAACGTTTTCCAGCCCTTCGCGTTTGGCAAGTTCGATTAAAGCAAATAAATGTTTGATATGCGAATGAACGCCGCCGTTACTGCACAGCCCCATTAAATGCAATTTTCCGCCGTTCTTTTTAGCGTATTCGATTGCGCCTAAAAACGCGGGATTTTTAAAGAAATCGCCATCGGCAATAGACTTTGTAATACGGGTAAGTTCCTGATAAATAACGCGTCCTGCGCCGATATTCAAGTGCCCTACTTCACTGTTGCCCATTTGCCCTTCGGGAAGTCCTACGGCAAGACCGCTTGCATCCAATGTGGTTGTAGGATAGTGAGTCATAAGATAATGTACATAGGGCGAGCAGTTAACGCCTATCGCGTTTCCTTCCTGTTGACTGGACAACCCGTAGCCGTCCATAATAATTAAAGCGGTAATTTTTTTATCCATAATAATGAGAATAAACTCCTTATACTATTTCTTTGCATTTACAACAGCAGCAAATTTAGCGGCAACAAGACTTGCACCGCCGATAAGTCCGCCATCGATTTGAGGCATATTGAGCAAGCCCTCGGCATTTTTGTCGTTCATACTGCCGCCGTATTGAATGTACAGTTTGTCCGCTGCCGTCTTACCGTACTTACTTGCAAATACGCTGCGGACATACGCTATTGCATCGTTTGCTTGTTCGTCGGTAGCCGTCACTCCCGTTCCTATTGCCCAAACGGGTTCGTAGGCAACAATAATGTTTTTAAGTTCGTCCGCAGTAATATCCTTAAAGCCATCTAATATTTGACGGCTTAAAACTTTTTCCATATTGCCGCTATTGCGTTCGTCCAAAGTTTCGCCGATACAAACAATGGGTTTAAGTCCTGCTGCAAGCGCAGCTTTTGTACGAAGCAATACCGTTTCATCCGTTTCGCCGAAGTAACTGCGACGTTCGGAGTGTCCTATTACAACATATTCGACGCCGAGTTCAGTAAGCATAGAAGGGGCAATTTCGCCCGTATATGCACCGCTTTCCTTCCAATGGCAGTTTTGTGCGCCGACGTGAATGTTTGTACCCTTAGTAAGCTTTACCGCTTTGCACAAATCGGTAAAAGGTACGCATATAATTACTGTATTTTTAGTTTCGGAAACAAGCGGGATAAGTTCGGTAATTAACGCTTCGGCTTGAACGCGGTTATTGTTCATTTTCCAGTTGCCCGCAATAATTTTGTTTTTCATAGTTTTACTCCTTTATTAGTGATACGGCATACAATATTAAGTCGTATGCCGTACAAAAGTCAATTATACTATTAATTATTTTTCGTTAAGGCAAGCAATACCGGGAAGTACTTTACCTTCGAACAATTCCAAGCTTGCTCCGCCGCCTGTGCTTACGTGACTCATCTTATCGGCATAACCCAATTGAGCTACCGCAGCAGCAGAGTCGCCGCCGCCGATAATCGTAGTTGCTTTACTTTCCGCCATAGCTTTTGCTACTGCGTTAGTACCTTCCGCCAATGTGGGATTTTCGAAAATGCCCATAGGTCCGTTCCAAATAACGGTCTTGGCATTTTTAATTACCGAAGCATACAGTTCGCGAGTTTTAGGTCCGATGTCGGCACCTTCGCGGTCGGCAGGTATTTGGTCGATAGCTACTACGGTTGTTTGAACCTTAGCGTCAATAGGATTGGGGAAGTCGGCAATTGTTACGCAGTCAACAGGCAAGTAAATTGTTTTGCCTGCTTTTTTTGCTTTTTCCAACATTTCACGGCAATAACCGATTTTTTCTTCGTCAAGCAGCGACTTGCCGATTTCGTACCCCTGAGCTTTAAGGAATGTATACGCCATTCCGCCGCCGATAATCAACGTATCGCATTTTTCCAACAAGTTGTTTATAACGTTAAGTTTGTCGGATACCTTTGCACCGCCCAAGATTGCAACAAAAGGACGAACGGGATGCTCCAACGCGTCAGCCATAACGGACAATTCCTTTTCGATAAGGAAACCGCAAACGGCAGTTTTAACAAAACCGTATTCCACTATTGCAGCCGTACTTGCGTGCGAACGGTGAGCCGTACCGAATGCGTCGTTAACATAGACATCGGCAAATGCCGCAAGTTGTTTGCAAAATTCTTCGTTGCGGCCTTCTTCGCCCGCATCGAAACGGGTGTTTTCCAAAAGGACAACTTCACCTTCCTTTAATGCGGCAACTTTTTCCTGAGCGTCAGAGCCTACGATATCGTGAGCGAACGTCACTTTACCGTCCAAAAGTTGGTTGAGTCTGTCCGCAACGGGTTTAAGGCTGAACTTCTTGGCGTCGGACTTTAACGCCTTGGCTATCATTTCGGCTTTTGCTGCTTCGCGTTCGTTTTCGGGCAATGCTTCCAAAGCCGCCTTTTCCTTTTTGTTAAGTTTAAAATTGGGAGTAAAAATGTTGTGAGGTTTACCTAAGTGTGAACACAAAATAACTTTTGCGCCGTTTTCCATAAGGTATTTAATGGTAGGCAATGCACCGTTGATACGGTTTTCGTCGGTTATTACGCCGTCCTTCATCGGTACGTTAAAATCTACGCGTACCAAACATCTTTTGCCTTTTACATTTACGTCTTTGATGCTTTTTTTATTCATCTTTTTGAACTCCTTTTTAAGTGGCTTAAATGCCAAAATTCAGATAATACAATTATAGTTTTTGTAGCATTTATTGTCAAGTAAAAAGGCATTGCAAAAAGTTTAGGACTACCCACAACTAAATTTATATTTATTATATCTAATCAAACCACTTATCGTTATTTATCACTACGGCATTTGACGGATCGCAATTTTTGGCAAGTTTGTGGTAATACTTTGCGTTACGCATATCCCCCAACCGCCAAAAACATACGGACAGTTGTATGCAAGGATACAGGCGTTTGTAATAGTCGTTGACAAAGCCCACTTGAAACAGCGTTTGCATTGCAATTTCATACCACCTTGCTGCATATACAAAGTTATTTGACGAATAGTACGCATCGCCGAACAGGCAGCACGTTTCGGCATCTAACGGAAGTAAAGCTGCGCTGTTTGACAAATATTTTAAAGCGGCAAAAGTGTCGCCCTGTTTCAAAAAAATCCGAGCAATTAATTTTAACGACGAAACTCTGTCAACAACGTAAGCCTTGCCGCTTTGCGCAACCTTACGCAATACTGCAACAGCGTCAACGTGTAACCCGCTTTCGTATAAAGTGCGACCGTAATAAAACTTATCGCGCAAAGTAAATCGCTTTCCGCGTGATAAAGCGTCTTGGTATATTGCCAAATTACGCATCGAATGGTCCGCGATTGAAGTGTGAACAACGTCACCGTCGATATAATGCGTTTGTCCGAACGGAATGATTGCTTCGTGAATAAACCCTTTAAAACGGCATTGCGGCACGCGACGGACAATTCGTTCGCGCCAAAACCAAAATTGGGAATTTTGCCCCATACGGTATTTTAGATAGACAAAGTCTTGCTGTTGATTTTCGTCGGCAAGCCAACGTTTTATTTTGTCGACGGTTAATTCAGGCAAGTCGTCGTCGCAGTCCAACCACATAATGTAGTCACCGTCCGCTTTGCTTATGGCATAATTGCGAGCCTTTGCAAAATCGTTGCACCATTTGTAAAAATAAACTTCCGCATATTCATACGCAACAGCCACCGAATTGTCTGTCGAACCCGTATCAACTACTACAACTTGATCGGCAAAATCGAGTTTTGGCAACAAAAAGGCAAGGTTATTTTCCTCGTCCTTACAAATAATCGTTATTGACAAAGTTTTCATACTTCACTTTATGCCAAATTACAATTTTACGACACCCTACGGGAATTGTCACAATGCCAATATCTTGCATACATTGAAATAAAAACGTGAGGATATTAAATGAAACCACTTATTTGCGACTTGCCGTACCCGTCAACCGATTTGCTAACCAAAGACATACGCAGCGGAAATATAATTTCTTTTGCTTATGCGACAATCCGCGGTGAAATATCAGCAACATTGCAATATACATACCACCATTTCTACTTCGACCAAACAAATGCCGACTACGCACAAACGTTAATGAGCATTGCCGTTGCAGAAATGAAACATATAGATATTTTAGGAACGGCAATGTTAAAACTGGGAGTAAGCCCCAAATTCGTGCAGTGCCCAAACACAAAGGAATATTACAATACTTCCGCAGTGTCACAATCGACAACTCCGCAAAAAATGCTTATGGACGATATTCAAGGGGAAATGAATGCAATTGCAGATTATCAAAAAATGTTATTTGTACTTAAAAACGAGCAAGTGGAAGCAATAATTCAACGGATAATACTTGACGAACAGCTACACTTGGAAACGCTTAAAAAAATGTTGGAACAAACTCAACTTTAAAATTTAACTATTAAAGGTGTCGAAAATCCATTTGGTTCTCGACACCTTTAATTTATATATTAACTATTATTTAAACATATTTAGCATTTTATGTTATATCCGTTTAAGTAATGCTTGCGCTTGAACTGCAATGCCGTCGCCGTTGCCCAATGCGCCTAAACGTTCGGTTGTTGTTGCAGTAAGATTTACGCAGTCTTGGTGAACTCCCAATACACGTGCAAGATTAATTGCCATTTGGTCAATGTACGGGGCTATTTTAGGTTGTTGACAAATTACGACTGCCGAAACGTTAACGACTTCGTAACCGTTTTTATGGGCAAGCGATACGCATTGTTTTAAAAGTTCTATACTGTTTGCGCCTTTATAACAAACGTACGTATCCGGAAATTGGTGTCCTATATCCTTATTGTCCGAAGCGGACAACACCGCGTCGCAAACAGCGTGAGCCAAAACGTCTGCGTCCGAGTGCCCTATAAGCTTTTTGTCAAAAGGTATAGTTACTCCGCCTAAAATTACTCCAAAGCCGTCACCGAATGCGTGAACGTCGAACCCTACGCCTATTTTATAAGTCGGGACATCGCCTAAATATGTTATTTTGCGGTTATCGATTTGTCCGCCGACAAAGTTGACGTTGCCGAACTTTTCGTAAAACAATGTACTTTCGTCGTGGTAATCGTCTTTTTGCGCAGAAAGCACTGCTTGCATAAGCATAGTATAATTAAAGCATTGAGGCGTTTGTACGCTTAGCAAAGAATTGCGGTCAACGTTTACTATGCCGTCTTCATTGCATTGCCATATTGTATCCGTTAACGGCAAACAGGGCACTGCGCTATTATGGATTACAGCACCGTTTAACAAGTCCGCAACGAATTTACGGCTGACAAAAGGACGCGCGCCGTCATGAACAGCCACCACGTCCGTATTTTTAGCAACTGCCGCAAGACCGTTGCATACCGATTGAAACCTTGTATTGCCGCCCTTTACGCATTTTACTCCGTCCAAACTGCAATCGCCGACAACGACTATTTCATCCGCCAAACCTTTAAAAGCGTCAATAGAGTGTTGCAAAACAGTCTTATCGAAAAAGGTTTCATCAAGTTTGTTTTTTTGCCCGTAACGTTGGGATGAACCCCCTGCAACTATTACGGCGCTGAATTTTTTATTTATCATAATGTCGTTACTATTTCGTACATTTCCGCCGCTTCGTCTTTTTTTACGGTTTCTTTAAGCATTTTTACGCGGAAAGTTAAATTTGCGCTTGCAAAATGCACGCAAACAAAATCGCCCACTTTAAGCTGACAACCGGGCTTTGCAGGCTTGCCGTTTACATCCACTTTTCCGCCGTCGCACGCTTCTTGCGCGACAGTCCTACGTTTTAATATTCGCGACACTTTAAGAAATTTGTCTAATCTCATAATTAAAGTTCTTTTCGGTTTGAAAACGCGCGGGACAAGGTTACTTCGTCGGCATACTGCAATTCACTGCCGATAGAAATGCCCTGCGCAAGGCGCGTAACTTTAATGCCGTACTGCTTGACAAAACGCGCTACATATGTCGCTGTTGCTTCGCCTTCGGTTGACGTATCGGTTGCAAGTATAACTTCCTTAACATCGCCCGTAAGCCTTTTAAACAACTCTGCCATACGCAAGTCGTCACGTCCCACACCTTTAAGGGGATTCAGTACTCCCCCTAATACGTGGTATACTCCGCGGTATTCTCCCAAACGTTCTATTGCGATCACGTCCTTAGCTTCCTGAACCACGCAAATAACCGAATTGTCACGCGTTTGACATATATGGCAAGGATCGCTATCGGTATAATTACCGCACACCGAGCAAACTGCAACGTTTTCCTTTGCTTCCACTATTGCTTCGGCAAAGATCTTTGCTTCCTGTTCAGTCATTGACAATACAGTCAACGCATAACGTTGAGCCGTTTTACTGCCAACTCCCGGCAGTTTGGTAAATTGCCTAATCAATTTTTCGATAGGCTCGATGTAATTAGACATAATTTTACAGCAATCCCTTCATCGCGGCAAACGGAGCCATAATGCGGTCTTCTTCCGCTTGCGCCTTGGCATAAGCGTCGTTAATGCCCGCCATAATTAAATCTTCCAACATTTCAACATCATCGGGATCGCACGCTTCGGGTTTTATCGAAATGCCTAAAACAGTTTTTTTGCCGTTTACGGTTACTTTGACCAAATCACCGCTAGCCGAACCTACAATTTCAAGTTCTTCTAATTGTTGTTGCGCTTCTGCCAATTTTTGCTGCATTTGTTGCGCTTGTTTCATCAGGTTTTGCATTCCGCCACCGCCGAATCCACCGCCGCCGGCACCGTTATATCCGTATTTGTTACCCATAATAATTCTCCTTGTTGATTATTGTTTTTTAGATTCGAATTTTACTTCGTCAGCAAGACCTTTAAGCTGTTTATCCAATTCGGTTTCGCTAACGGTATTTGCTTTATTAAAAACCACATTATTGTCACAAAACTTTGCAATTTCACGCGTTAAAACTTGCTTGTATTGCATATCGATTAACATATATGCCCCGCCCGAACACAAGACAACAAAATTGCCTTTATCATCAAAACTGACGGTAACATCCTTCCAAACACCCGTTAATAACGGTTCGTTTAAACTGTCCAGCGACAACTTAACTCCGCGCCAGATTGACTTGGGGTTACGCTTATCCACTACGTAGACGCTTTGATTTTCGGCAGAAATGTTTTGCGGAAGTTGCTCCAAGCGCGTTACACGTTTTTCAAGTCCGTCCATATCCACTTCACCCGAATTGCAGGCTATTTTTAATGCAGTTGCTTCGAACAGCATCAACGGGGATATTGCATACCTTAGACCGCTGTCCAAATTTACCAACAAATCAATTGCATAAAGTAACTTTTTGACGGTAACGCCTTCGGATAACGTCTGCAATAAAGCAAACGCATCGGCAGGTAAAGACAACATCTCGCGGGCGTTAGAGCACATTTTAACCGTAAGCAAATCTCTTAAATACAAAGACAAATCCTTACATAATCTTGCAACGTCCTTACCGTCGCTTACAATTTTGTTAATTTCGGTAAGAATATCTGCGGTTTTATTAGTAAGTATTGCCGACGCCAAGTTGGATACCGCCGTACGAGACGATACTCCCAATACTTGCAACACATCATTATAAGTCAATTTTCCGCTTGACACCGACAAACATCTGTCTGCAATCGACACGCAATCGCGGACGCTGCCTTCGCCCGCTTGCGCTATTGCAAAAACCGCTTCCTTTTCGTATTTTTTGTTTTCCTTATCATATATACCCGCAATAAGTTCGGCAAGCGTAGCCGTTGGAACAAGACGGAAATCGAAACGCATACAACGCGACAGAATGGTTGTGGGTATTTTGTGAACTTCGGTAGTACACAAAATAAACATTGCGTGCTTTGGCGGTTCTTCCAATGTTTTAAGTAAAGCGTTAAACGCCCCTACCGACAACATATGAACTTCGTCGATTATATAAACTTTGTATTTGCCGTTAACGGGGGGATATTGCACTTTTTCGCGAATATCGCGCGCATAGTCTACGCCGTTGTTAGAAGCAGCATCCATTTCAACTATGTCGAGGTTTGCCGAGCCTTGTTCCTTACATAAAGAACACTGTCCGCAAGGATTGCCGTTATGCTTTTTAGCATCAGGACAGTTAACAGCGCGGGCAAATATTTTTGCCGTACTTGTTTTACCTGTTCCGCGAGTACCCGTAAACAAATATGCGTGCGAAACTTTATTGCGCAATATTTGGTTACGCAATGTATTGATAATATGATCTTGACCGATAACGTCGTCAAATATCTGCGGACGGTATTTGCGGTAAAGCGCTACATAATCCATATTGTACTCCTTAAAAAGTAAGTTTAAAACTGTTCGGGATCTAAATAATTTTGCAATTTTTTACGGGCGCGCTGTAATGCCCCGTCTATTGCTTTGTAACTTTTGCCCGTTTGACGCGTGATTTCGTCATAACTGTATCCTTCGGCGAACAAAGTTAAAACCAGCCTTTCGGTTGATGTTAAAACGGTTTTAATCAATTTAGTAATTTTAGCGAAATATTCCTTTTCTATAAGAGTTTCCAACGGAGTTAATCCGCCGTCTTCGTAATCCATAATTTCTTCAATGCCGACGCTGTTATATAACGGTTTATTCTTATTTCCGCTGTCCGAGCGCACCGCATCGAGAATTTGCCGCAAAACGCACAGTTTTACAAAGGACGGGAAACTCCCTTTTGTTTCATCGTAATTTGTAATAGCGAAAAACAGTCCTAACATACCTTCTTGCAAAAGATCGTCTTTGTCGCCGCCGACTAAAAAAAACTTATTTGCATACGAACGAATTAACCCTTTGTATTGCGACACTATTTCGTCTATTGCCTGTTCGTTACCGTTTTTTGCTTTTAGTACAATATTATCCATTTAACCCCTTTGACGAACAACTTCATACAAAGCCACTCCGCAAGCCACCGACGCATTTAACGAATTAACCTTTCCTTTAAGTTTAAGAGATATAACTCCGTCGCACAAATCACGCGTCAGACGGGATATTCCGTCACCTTCGTTTCCTACAACCAATGCAACTGCGCCGTTAAGATTGGTCTTGGTAATTTCGTCGCCATCCATATCCAGCGCATACACCCAAACGCCTGCTTGCTGCAACTGCTTGATGGCATTGTTGATATTTGTTACTCTTGCAATTTTAACATGAGATACTGCGCCTGCCGAACATCTGGCTACCGTATCGGTAACGGCAACTTGACGGTTTTTACCTATTACAATTCCGTCAACGCCGGTACATTCGCAAGTTCGAATTATGCTTCCAAAATTGTGCGGATCGTTTATCCCGTCAAGAATTACCACAAAAGGCTGCTCGCTCGAACGAATAATATCGTCCAAGTCGCAATACGAAAAATCGGTAACATCGGCAATATACCCTTGATGCTTGCCCGCAATGCTTTCCTTGTCTAAAACCGATTTGTCGACATAAGTAATTTTTACTCCAAGATCGCGGGCGAGCGCGATGATACTGTTTGCTGCGCCCTTTTCCACCATTAAACTATTTACGGTGACCGTATCCGAACGCAGTGCTTCGGACACGCTGTTTCTACCTTCTATTTTCATACACTTCACCAAGTAATTGACATATTCTGTCGGTATTGCCCGTCAAATACAAATACCCCAAAACGGCTTCGAACCCTGTTGCTTTACGGTAGTCCGAACCGCTTTGATTTTTAGCTTTATGATGCGATTTACTGTTACGTCCGCGCAAATAAACTGCTTGTTCATTCTCTGTGAGCCCGTCAAACAGCTTTTCAGCCAAGACTGCTTGTTCGTGAGCATTTACCCAAGACGAAGACATCTTGTGCAATTCGCCCGCTTTAAAACCGCCCAACGTTGCAAGTTGGTGACGCACATAAAGACTTTGAACAGCATCGCCAACATAAGCAAGCACCAATCCGTTTACGCTTTGCGCTTCCTTTTCGGTCAATATTTTTCCAAAATTCATAGTCACTTATATCTCGAAATTTACTAAAAAAACTTTTTACCGTATACCACTGCGCCCGAAAGATAATCGATATCTTCAAATCCCAATTTTTCGTAAAAAGCACAAGCGTCTTCGTTTTTCTTTCCGCAAAGAAGGTACAGTCCTTCAATTTCGCTTTGTTGTAGTTTGGCACAAAGAGTTTCGATAAGTTGAGTACCCAATCCTTGCGACTGATAATCTGGTAAAATATCGATATGCAAATGCGCTGTATAACCTTGACGGACGTAACGTTGAACAACCTTATTCATAGCGTTAAATTTAAAAAATTCGCCGCTGTTTACCTTACGTACCAATGGCAAATACAGTTCGTTCATCTTGTCAAAATAATCGGCGCAGTCAGCAGCACACAATACATATCCTACGGGGATATCATCGTCGTCAACAGCAACAAAACAAAATTCGGATTGGTTATCCATATAATAGTCGCAATATAATGCACACAAATATGCACGGTTGGCAGGGCTGTCTTCGTCGGACAAGGACGAAGTTGCCATACATATATCTTGAACATAACGGAAATCTTTTTTCGAATACGGTCTAATTGTCATTACAAAATCCCCTTGAATAAATATTGTAGTTTGTTTTGACCGATAAACAGTTAATTAAACCACATTAGTTTTTAAACAACTAATTACTTACGGTAAAACGCACATTACGCCATTATTTATTATGCTAGCATATATTTAGTATGTTGTCAAGTAGACGTCAGTTGCGAAAAGCGAAATATAACATATTGCAAATATTTTATTAATATGGTACTCTTAAACGGGAGGGAGTGAAAATGCAACAGAAACTTACCGAGGGCGACTTGCTTAAAAACGGCAAACTTATAGAAGCCGGCTATTCCACTAAAACCGTACGACACTACAACCGAAACCAAATAAAAGGCTGTAAGTGGAAAATTAAGGAATGGGACTATTACATTATTACAGACGGTAAAAAAGCCGTAGCCCTGACAATAGCGGACAACAGTTATATGTCGTTAGTATCAGCCAGCTTTATAGATTTTGAAACGCCGCATTTTAAGACTACTAGCGAAATTAAATTTTTTACTTTTGGCAAACTCAACTTACCTGCTAGCCCAGAAAAAGGGAACATAATTTATAACAGCAAACGGGTACAAATGTCTTTTGAAAAATCAAGCGAAAAACGGGTATTAAGATGCAAATTTGGCAATTTTTGGGATAAAACAGACTTTAAATGCGAATTTACGCTTAACGAATTTCCGCAAGACCAAATGACAATTGCAACGCCCTTTAACAAACCGCATGCATTTTACTACAACACAAAAATTAACTGTATGAAAGCGGAAGGTTATTGCAAAGTACGCGGAAACTTATACAAATTTGACAACAATATCAGCTTAGGAACATTAGACTGGGGCAGAGGAGTTTGGACTTACAAAAATACTTGGTATTGGTCAAGTTTACAAACGCGTCTTGACGACGGAAGAACATTCGGATTTAACCTAGGTTACGGTTTCGGAGACACTTCCGCAGCATCGGAAAATATGTTGTTTGTAAACGGCATAGCGCACAAGTTAGATCAAGTTGTATTTAACATTCCGCAATTTAAAAACGGCAAAGACGACTTTATGTCACCTTGGACATTAAAAGATAACGAAGGACGACTAAATCTTAGTTTTGTCCCCATAATAGACCGCAAGGACATTACAGATATTGGTGTTATCGCATCTAAGCAACATCAAGTATTCGGCAAATTTAGCGGCGAAGTAATATTGGACGACGGAAGCAGAATTGAGCTGGTTGACAAATTGGGTTTTGCCGAAAAAGTATACAATAAGTGGTAAAATTTATATTATAAACAAAATATCGGTTTATTCAGTTATATAATAAATATAAATTAAAAAATTTGCTGCAATTCACACTACCGCCATTTAAGTGATACAGCTAGACGGTTACTTAATATAGCGTTTTAAACTTTTACTGCAATCGGTCATTTGTAGATAACATATAATCAACTTTTTAATTAAATAAAGCACCGTTGTAAAATTTTAGTTGCCGATTTTTAAGCCTGCAAGTCTACAAAGATTAAAACGTTACTTATATAATTAAATATACATTTTATATACTTACAACATTAACAAAAGACACCGTAAATCATACGGTGTCTTTTGTTAAATTTAAAATTGAATCAGCTTTCCAAAATTTGCTTGTGAACCAAGTCGATCATATTAAGAGCTGTTTCCAAAGTAGCGTCGTCGGTTACTGCAACCAAGGTAGGACGTACCTTAATTTTAGCATTACCGGCTTTATTATCGCTAGCCTTGCGGAATTCCTTCAAGATGTCGTTTTCCAAAGCATATTCGCCGACGGTAATAAGTCTGCGGATACGCAATTTCAAAATGGAACGCTTACCTATCTTAATATTAAGGAAGTTACGAGCAGCAGACAACTTTGCTTGGGGTTTAGCAAGCGCCGCTTCCTTTAAAGTGTCAAAATATCTTTTTTGCTCGTCAGACAACAATCCGTACAATTCCAAAATTGTATAATTGGCGAACATATTGTCTTCTTCGGCGTCATCTTCCTGTTTTTCAACAGTGTGGATAACTTCCTTTTCGATTGTTTTTTCGGTATTGGCAGGAGTATAAACATTAACAACAATAGGTCTGCCGTCAGCAGTTGTTCCGCCGTCAACTTGTTGCGTTACTTCGTCGTCGGCACCGGTAGGAGCACCTACGGTGATTTCTTGAACTTCCTCTTTGTTTTGTTTTTTAGGTTCTGCCTTAGGTTGAGCTTTGGGTTCGGCCTTTGCGCCTTCCACTACTTCAACGACTTCGTCTTCCTTTTTAGGATCCGCCCATTGTGCGGTAAATGTGACTGATTGAGCAGGCATTGTAAATACAAACTTAGAAGCGTATTTATTTTCGCCGTCCCACCAACCGTCAAATTGCTTACCGGTAGGCGTTTCAAACATATTTGTTTTAAGCGTGACCTTTTCGCCTTTATAGTACATTTCGTCCATAGGCGCTTCGCCGCTGCCTTCGCCGGCAACGTATCTAAGCGTATACTTTGTTTCGGGAACTACCCATTGAGCCGTTAACGTTACAGCTTGATTGGGCATTACGTACTTTTTATTGGCTTCGTACTTGGTTTCACCGTCCGACCAACCGTCAAAGATTTTGCCGGTTGGTGCGGTGAACATATTGCTTTTTAAAATTATCTTGGCGCCTTTTGCGTATTGTTCTAACGCAGGGGATTCGCCACTACCTTCGCCCGCAACATATTTAAATACATACTTGTCGGGCGACGGTTTAGCCTTTTTGGGTTCCTTCGGTTTGCGTTCCTTCGGTTCGAATTTGGGAAGACCATACTTCAAAACCAAAATAATCAACACAATCGCGGCGACGGTCAATACTGCTTCTATAACTACGCCGACAATAAAACCAACATTTGATAAAAGCAATCTAAATAACATTGTCTAGTCGTTCTCCTTTTTCTTTTTGATAACGACAATTATCAAGATGATGATAGCCGCCAATGCAATTACGCCGCCAACAGAAAGACCGATAATCCAGTACATTTGTGCCAATGCCGCAGAGTCCTGAGCGGATACGATAAAGTTACCGTTGAAGTCATTAGTTGTAAATACAATGTAACCTTCGTCGTCAACCTTAGCGTTTTTAACTTCGTGAATAGTTACGCCGTATTCGTCTACAAGATATACTTTAAGGTTTTTGAAGTTTTTGGAGTCGCGTTGTTCTTCCGTCAACAGAAGTCTGATTGTGTACGAACCGGGTTCTTTAACAACTTGCTTGTCAGCATCAAGAATCTTGATATCGTAACCGGTTACTACTACTTGGTTTCTAATATTAACCTTTTCCTTTTCTTCTGTCGTCAACGTATTAACGCTTAATGTGTAGTAAGGATCGACACCGTCGTCACCTTTGTTAACTTCAACAACGTTTTTACCGTTTTCGTCTACAAGAGTATCGTCCGAAATAGACTCTTTGAGAATTTTGAATGTCTCTGTTTGACTTACTTTGGTGTAGTTGTTTGTGTCAATAACGGTAGCAACTACGCGATATTTACCTACGCTCGTCGGCAATTCGTAGCCTACAAATACGCCTTGTTCGTCAGTATCACTTTCAATCAAGTAATATTCATAAGTAACTGTATCTTCACCGAATGCGCTGTGGAATATAACTTTTCCATCGTCTTTACCTAATACCCAATCGTTAATCGTAAAGTTTGTAATTTCGTTTTGAGCTTGGGTAATAGTAATTACATATTCGTGTTCGATAGTGAATTCTAATGCTTCTTCACCTTCGCCAACCTGAGATCTTACAAGGAAGCTTGCTACGAAGATGTATTCGCCTGCATCGCGTATTACATAACTATCGGCAGACTTACCGTTTACGGTATAGGTTTGACTGATAATGTCGTAACGATTACCGAGACCTTCGTTATCAATAATGCTGATACCGCGCAAAATGTAATCATCCTTTGTCAAAGCAGTACCTGTATAAGTACGCGTATCAACAGGTGTTTTAAGCTTGTCGGGATCAAGTTCGGCAACGATACGTTTAACTACAATTGTAGCCGTAACGTCTTCAATAGGTTCGTAAATGTCCGCAGGAGCGTTGAACTTAATAATTATAGTATAAGTTCCTTCGTCTCTGATAGTTGCAGGACTACCGTTTTCGAACGTAATCGAATACTTAATATCATCGGGCAACGGTTCGCCGTTTACTTGTTTAACAACAGGTATAATAGGTTCGCCGTCCAACCATCTGTAAGTACCGTCTACGCGACCGATTTTGATTACTTCCTTAGGACTTACGTTGATGTCAATGTAATCCTTGACTTCGTAGTCACTGTTAGTGAAGTAAGTGAACGTTATTCTCCAAGAACCGATTGCAGTAAGAGATGCATTTTGAATGTCAACACTAGCCGCCGAGATAGGTCCGTTAGACGATTCCGTTTCGTACTCAACGTAGAACTCTGCAAGGAACTTGTCGAATGTAGTACCAACATAATACTTACCGGATTCAAGTTCTTTCTTGTTAGTAACCGTTATAGACGTGGGGATAGCATTCGATACTGTAATATGAATTTCTCCGCATTGCGTCTTACCTTCTGCTAAGATTAATACGTAAATAATCTGTTCGCCGACATCTTCTTCTTTGAAAGAGTAACCCTTTTCGTAGTTTATCTCTTTGTTATTCAGTTTGAATTGTGCTTTGCTGTTATCGTCGATAGCAACGCTCTTACCGTAAACCTTCGTTTCGTTATTTACCGTTTCCTCGTAATAACTTGCATACTTCAAGTACATTTCAATGAACGGAGGACGGAATGTTTGACCTACTGCGTAAATCGTAGAAATTGTGTTTTGATTGAATCCGATACCTGTAACACCGTCAGTATTAACCGTAATAGTAATTTGAATATTTTCGATTGTCTTGTAGTTATCGGTGTCGGTAGGTGTAAATACGCAATAGAATGCCTTACCGCCGTTAGAAGGATTAGCAATTGCCGAAGCGTCGCCGTTGACAAATTCAAGTTTACCGGGGACTTCGTGTTCGCCGCTCATAGCAACATAAGTTAATTTGTCATTACGCAAACCATGAGCATTGCCGGCATATGTTTCGTTCTTCTTAGCGTATTCCTTGTACTCTACGTTACTGATATTAGGAGCAGCCTTATCAACTGTAACGGTATGTTCGGTAACGTTAGTAAACGCGTAGTTATTGTCGGACAGACCTACTACCTTAATTACGTAATCGCCCGCTACGTTCATATTGCGGACTTTTACT
>CARAIG010000059.1 GCA_948938605.1 uncultured Eubacteriales bacterium | reverse complement strand
GTTAACTTGTAATCTTTGGGCGCAAAGTTGTCGCCAATGGACGTGCTAATTCGTATCTCGCTCGCAGTGTACTTATGTTCGGATTGTTGGAACACATAAACGAATAATTCCCTTGTGTTGCTTTCGGCTATTTGAAAAACATACATTTCGGGGTTGCCTTGCTCCGTTGCTTCCGCTTTGACATTTTCAACATTGAACGTTTCGTCTTTACTTAAATCTTCGAGGACGTCTGTGTAAATAGTTTCGGAAGCGGCAAAGGCAATGGACGTCAGTCCACTGCCTAAACAACTTGCTATTAAGATAATTACTAAAATTAAAGATAACTTCTTCATTTCTTTTTCACCACCTTAACTATTACAAAGATTACCGCTGCAATAACTATTAGCGTAAATGCAATGGCTCCGCCCAACGCCCACCAAAATTGTGTAGGCGTAAGACGTTCGCCGAGCCAAGTGTACGCAAGTGTAATTTCGACGTCCCCTTTAATTAAAAATTTCGGCTATACTCACCCTCAACTTTTAACAATGCAGCGTTAACATCATTTGCGTTCAAAACTTCGGATAATTTCGTTCCCCAATCACAAACGTACATTGCATACACTTCACCGTCCACAATAAAAGTTACAGTGCATTGAATTATGCTGAACTTTGCCGTAAGCGTAGTATCTTCGGTTAAGTCTTGGTCAACATATTCCGTTCCGTCCTCGAAAAACCAACCGACAAATAAATGTCCCTCTTTCGTCGGACTTTCGGGCAATGTTGCTTTTGTTCCGATAGCAACCCAAGTAGTTGTTATCTTTCCCTCTGCCAAAAAGTCTACCTTAACTTCCGAACGTTCCCATACTGCAAACAACTCAACTACACCGTTATCCGTAGCGGTCAAGTTTTTAACCGATTGACTATTGGAGTAAACTACTGCGCCGTTCGGCTCCGTCGCCCATCCTTTAAATGCGTAATGCTCTTTGGTAAAAGCATTAGCAGTAATTGCTTTGCTTTGGTCGTAGGTCATAGGCAAATTAGACATATTGCCCGAACCGCTATTTGCATTGAACTTGATACTATACGTATGAGCGCGGAAACCTGCATACAAAGTAATGTCGCCAGTTATATACTGCTCGGTATACTTGTTGGTACACGCTTCGTCGGTGTACCAACCTGTAAAGGTATAACCAACTTTTGTGGGTTCAGGAGGTAATTCTTGAACGTTAAAGTTCACAATGAATATTTCAGAGCGTTCTTCTATGACATTGCTTTGCGCATTGTGTTTTACTAGGCACACTTTATATTGTCCCTTGCCTTTAAGATCTAATAGTTTTACTGTTACTTCTTTATCTGCATAAGTGGAATTGTCATTATTTACGGTAAATTCTTTCCAACCGTCAGTTCCGCCCACTCTAAAATAGCAAACGTGATAACTTGTATGCTCGGGGTTTGAAACGGGCACGCCGCTCCCAATAGATAAAGCAGAAAAGAAAGGAGCATCAATGGTTATTATTTTTCTTGTGGGTCGCAACATACCAAATGTAGTTATACAAACATAGTCATTCAGCGAACTGTTCAATGGCAGTTCTTCAATTCCGACAATGTCTTGGGTGTTGTTTTCTTGATAATTACTTCCACTCGCCCAAGTAGATACTGTTTCAAGCCCCCAATCTTCTGCGCTCATTAGAGCAACGTTGTCATTGTTTGTATTAAGACTATTTGCCGAAGCGTATACTCGGTACGACTCGGATACAAACGCTTGCGGTTCGTCGGGTTGCTCGTCTACGGGTTTATCCGTTCCGCAGCGGATACACTTGCCGTCGTCGCCGTAGTCGTGACCGAATAGACAAAATTTATTCTTTTCGGTAAACCAATTTGTACAAATGCCGGTTACAAGCGTTGCAATAATTAGCAGTATCGCGATAGTTACAACCGCCCACTTCCCTTTGTCACCCCTTCTACTCATTGCTTGTTACCCCCTTTCCTATCGGAACACTTTTTCGCCTTCTCTTTTCCCTTTGCTAAGCCGGCTTTAAAACTTTCTTTATTATCTGCCGACTTGAAGTCTATACGCTTACCTTCAATTGCGATCGCGTACGCTATACCCGACTGATACGCTTTTTTCTGCGCTGCGGTGTACTTACTTCTTTTTGCCTTCATTGTTACAAACTCCTTTTATATTTATTTCCACGACAAAATGCCGTTGGATAAAAAGTTAAAAGGGTTACTTCTCGTTAGATTTTGCCTTTTGCTTTTTAAAGCAATCTTCGCATAAATCGTTACCGTATTCGCCGGACGACGAATAAGTTATTTTTTGTCCGCAGCCGTCACAAAACCTTGCAAGCACTTTGCGCGATCTTCTTCCGAAGATACCCGGCTCAATTATTTTCTTAAACATAATTACTCCTAAATGCAAACAGCGGACAGTTCGCTGCTGTCCGCTATAAGCACAATTACGCCGACTTACCGGGCTTAGCAGCCTTTATTTCAACCGGTATAATTTTTTCGTAAGTAGATCCGTCGTTACGCTTTTTTACCTTCGTATCAAGTTCGAATGTAACGAGTGTTCCGGCAGGTAAAACAGGAAGAATGTCCGGTTGCAAATAAGTCACACGAAATACCGGATCGTCAACATACAATGTTCCGTCTGTCTTTGCAACGGGTTCGTTTACTTGCGCAATTACGTGTTTTACAAGCGTCATAGTATCCTTGCCTTGTCCGATCACTTGTTCAACGCCTTGTAAATAGATACCTTGTTTCATAGTTACTCCTTCGTCCAACCCACTACGGTTGCGACATTAAATTTATTTACTACGGTCATTTTAACCGATAGCATCTATATTTCTTTTGACTTAGCAGTCATATAGTCCAGCAAATAAGTTTTTGCAATACCGGACATATCGAAAAAATTACATTTTTCATTATCTTGCAAGTGATAACGCACCTGCATCACCTTTTTATCTGTCTTGTAGCAATCACCGAAGTAATAATAACTTTCCGACACTACAAGTTCGGCGCCGTTAGCAAATTTGTATTTGTAGCAAGTCAATTCGAGTTCCGGAGCCGACAGCCAAACGCCCCACGACTTATATTCTGTCAAAAACTTTTCTCGCTCAACCTTATTTTTAAAACCCAAAAGCGACGATTTAGTAATGCTGGCGGACGAAGCAACCGTAATGTTTTTATCGAAGTCCTGCAAATTTTCAGTATCGAGTTCAACATTTTTTTGTCCAGACGTCTGGACAAGTTTAGATTCTTCCTTTTGCTTTGCCCGGTATTCTTCGTACTGTTGCTTTTGTCTATCCGACAACTCACCGTAAAGTACCCTATCGCCATTTTCCAAATTAACAAACTTGTGATCTTGTTTGTACTTACGGATCTGCTTGACTGTCATATCCGGTTTAATTTGCCGACGGTCATAGTAGTCCAAAGACAGCATTTCAACCAACTGCGAGTAACTAAACGACTTATATTCTGTTTGCACGTCCATATCCGACATGCGCATAAATTCGTTAGCAATGGCTATATATGCAGCCGTTGACGATTTTTTAAACCCGAACTCCGACTCGGACAATTCGTAAATATCCTTGTAACCGAGTTCACTCGCATAATCTCGATCCTTTGCTTCACGCAGCCGCCAAGCAATATCGAAATGCGGTTGTTTAATTTTTAACAAGTCCTCGTTAATAATCTGCACAAACTGTTGCGCCAACGTCGGACTGCTTATTTTATCGATAATCATAACGGATCCTTTTAACGAGTGCGGAAGGGGCGTTCCTCCGCAATATAACCCTACCGATATGCTCAACGCCCGAGCAATTGTGTTCGCTGTATACCCAACGAACGAAGACGAACTATAAATTATCTAAGTCCAGAATTGCAACATAGCAATCACACTTTGCAAACGGATTACGCGGAATGCCATTAGAATACGATTCGACACAATCAATACAATGGTGACAAACCAAACGGTAAATACACGAAGTACAAATACATTTTTGATTGCAATCAGCGCAAATACAAGGTACGTGTGCGATGTATTGTATATGGTCTAAAACATCGTTTTTTTGAAGGTCTTCTAAGAATTCACCCTTAAACATATCCGAACAATTAGCCCCTATTGGATACTTACAAACATATTCTTCAAGCAAAGACAAATCATCTTCGGAAGTCGCCAATCTAAAACTTAGACGATAGATACGCTCAAATGTGCAATAATATATTTCACCATAGACATGCAGAGGATCTGCCGTAAAAACAGCATATTTAAAAGGCACCGAAGGTTCATCGGAATTAGGATCTGCAAACATACTAAACCGGCGACCAAAATAGATATACCATTTTGATTTCATACAGGGTTACCTCGTCCCTTTACGGGAACTTGCGCCGGATCACTCAACGCAAGCAAGTCTTAGTATTTTTTATTGCAGTGTCGCAATCATCAAATGAGTTTTACTCATCAATGTAGTAATACTATACTACTCAAAAGATGACTTGTCAACTACTAAATTGAATATTGGTATATAATTTTTTTTTAAGAAGGTGACACTTATGTTTATAATTAGACTCCAAGAACTTTTAAATGAAACAAATACAACAAAGTCGCAAATTGCATTAAAAACAAATATACCATTGCAAACTATTTGCAATTGGTTTGAACGTGGAAGTCTACCAACAGCAGACAAAGTTATAAAACTGGCCGATTACTTTGAAGTAAGTACTGATTACTTGCTTGGTCGTAGTAACGATGTCGGCATTGTAGAAATAAAAAAGGAACTCTCGCATGATCAACAAGAGTTACTTGCGCTCTATAATCAAATGACCTTCCAAGACAAAAACCAACTTTTAGGTTTTGCAAAAGCATTAGTCTATTAAAAAGGACAGACTACAAATGAAATGTTTAGATAGATATACCGTAAAAGAATTTAATAAATTCGTTGAAAAAGAATTAAAAATACACAATTGGCTTATACAAGCAGGTTCAGCGCAAGAAAGAATTAACTTCGTAAAAGAAAGACCATACTTCAAAACATTGCAAGAAAAAGCAAATAAAAGGTTCAAGATAAGGCCTAGT
>CARAIG010000058.1 GCA_948938605.1 uncultured Eubacteriales bacterium | reverse complement strand
TTATTTGTTATTGCGCCCTAATCAAATTACGGACGACTTCGACATCGGAATACGGAAATTTACGTCCTTTAATATCTTGGTATTCTTCCGCACCTTTTCCCAAAATTGCAACGGTATCGTTCCCAAACGCAACGGATAAAGCATACTCCGTTGCTTGACTGCGGTTAAGTATCACCTTATACTTACACGTCAAACGTTCGTAGACATCGCGGGCAATCAAGCGCGGATCTTCGAATCGGGGATTGTCGTTAGTCAATACGGCAAAATCGGCATATTTACTAACGCATTCGGCAATTTGCGGACGTTTAAACTTATCGCGGTTACCGCCGCAGCCAAATACAACAATTAATTTTCCTTCGGTAGTATTACGTAAAAAGGAAAGAATGTTGTCAATGCCGTCAGGAGTATGGGCGAAATCCACCACAATTCTCGTCCCGTCATTCCGTACAATAGTTTCATTGCGTCCGGCAACGCCTATCACGTCGTAAACGGCTTTAACTGCCACGTCCACATTTACACCAAGGGTGACTGCCGCTGAAATAGCCGCAAGCGTATTATATACACTGAACATACCTGCCAGACGAGTTCGTACTACTGCTTTTTGATCAAAAACTTGCAGCAAATATTGACTTGCGTCCTTACTGATTTTTACGTCACCGGCGCAAATGTCGGCAGTACCGTTTACCGAATAGGTAACCGCAGGCATACTTGCTACGAGTTCGCGTCCCAGTTCATCATCGATATTCGTCACTATATTTTTGACATATTTTTCACAAAAAAAACTCTTTTTAGTTTGTCTGTAATTATCCATTGTATAAAAAAAGTCCAAATGGTCTTGCGAAAAATTCGTAAAGACGGCCACATCGCATTTTATTCCGCGCATCTTGCGCAACGCAATGGCATGCGCGGACACTTCCATTATTACGACGTCAACTTTATTTAAATACATTTGTTTAAACCAATAATGCAATTCTATCGGATCGGGAGTAGTAAGTAAATTGGAATGTTTTTGACCGTTAAAAAATATTCCGTTTGTACCTATTACAGCAGTATTGTATCCCGCCTTGGTTAAAATAGCGTCCAATATGTACGAAGTCGACGTTTTACCGTTAGTGCCTACAACTCCTACTATTTTGAGTTTATCGGCGCAGTTATCGTAAAAGTTTTTGGCGGCGACGCTCATTACGGCGCGTACGTCTTCGACGACGATTTGCAATGCTTGCGTTTCCAACTTTTTTTCACATACAATAGCCACTGCTCCGTCGCCGATAGCTTTGCGGAAATAACTATGTCCGTCGTGCTTGCTCCCCCTTAAACAAAAAAACATACAGCCCGACTTCACAGTCGACGTATCGCACGACAACGACGTAACTTCGGGATTTCCTTCGCCGTACATTTTAAAACTAACTCCGTTTAATAATTGATTGAGATACATTTATTATCGCCCCAAATATAGTTTTGCTTACTTACGCCTGTACTATCGCACCTAATTCGGCAAAAAAATAATCCACACGACGTAGTAAGCCGTATAGATTATTTTATTGAAAGTAATTGTATTTTATACCTTACGCAAGCAACTGCTCGCCCAACTAAAATTCAGTTTTAAAATATATTGTTTTACCCTATATCCCTATTCAAACGGCGGAATATTTTTGTAATTGATAATCTGCTGAAATACCAATTGCGCATACGGTGCCGCAACAATAGAACCGTAACTTTGTCCTTGCGGTTCGTCTACAATCATTAGAGTAAGGTACTTAGGACTGCTTGCAGGGAAAAAGCCTATAAAAGACGATACGTATTTACCTTGCGCCAACGCACCGTCTACAAACTTTTGAGCCGTACCCGTTTTGCCGCCAACCTGATACCCTTCTATTTTAGCATTTTTACCGCCGCCTTCGTCTACTACGCGTTTTAGCATAGATGCAATTTGACGGCTTGTTTCTTCGCTTACAGCGCGATTAACAACCGTCGGTGAAAAACGTTTAACTACGTTTCCCGTCGTAGGATCGCTAATTTCTTTTACTAAATACGGCTGCATTAAATTACCGCCGTTAACCGCCGCCGCTGTCGCCATACATAACTGCAATGCGGTAACCGCTATCGTCTGTCCAAAACCTATACGTGCCAAATCCCCGTTAGTAACGGAACTTTGCGGAACCAAAATGCCCGCTTGCTCGCCCGCAAAATCTATTCCCGTAACGCTTCCGTATCCGAATTTACGTAAGATCGGAAGAGCGTCGTGTA
>CARAIG010000057.1 GCA_948938605.1 uncultured Eubacteriales bacterium | reverse complement strand
TGTACGATTTATCCCATTGGTTCTTAGATCCTTCGACTCCACTTCGTTCCGCTCAGGATAACACAAAATATATTGAGCTAAGGACGACATATATTGGCTTTATTTTTCGCTCAGAATGACATATATTTTAATGCGGAATGCGGAATTGTGGTGACATTTAGTTTAATTGTGCGATTTCACTTAGATTTCCCAATTATGCTATTGTTGCTTTTACTCGTCATTGCGAGCGTAGCGAAGCAATCCAGAAAAAAACAGCATTACTATTCTATCCTCTGGATTGCTTCGTCGCTGTCGCTTCTCGCAATGACGGGATAACCGCTATCAAACAACATAAAAGCACTGCAAGGGATTGCTTGCAGTGCCTTTTTTAATTGTTAACTTATGCTTTGCAAAAGTTGCGTATATTTACTAAACTTATGCAGACGTTTTGGTTAAGGTGGCTTTTACGGCACGGTTTTCGGAATCCTTGCCTTCGGCAGTTATGGTTTCCTTTTCGACATCGTAAACAAACGTCCAATTAAAGCCGCCGTTATCGGTAAAGGTAATCGTCAGCGTTGACGCATCGTACGCAACATTAGAAACTTCGGTATTAGTACCCGCCGCCACATTAGTATAATACTTGATACGTCCGTCGCGCTCAATCGAAAAACCGCGGTCTTCCTTAGTGCCTACGCCATGACCTTCGAACGTACCCGTCCACATACCGCAAAGAGCGGAGGGAATTACGTCAAGTTGAATGTCGGAGGATAATGTAAATTCCAATTCGGTACCGCTAATGTCGCCGGATTGTTTAAGCGTGCCACCGTTTGCAGTTAGGACAAACTCGAAGTTGATTCCGTTAGCGGTAAAGAACAGTTTGTTTGCGCCATCGTATACTACGTTATAAATGGGGTTGCCAATGTACGTACCCGACAAATCCGCACGGATGTTAAGTACCTTTTGGTCTTGTCCCGTACCGTTGACGTAGGAACCGATTTTTTCCGACGGTAATTGCGGGGGCTGCGTTGTTCCCGTATAACCCTTAGCGGCAAAAGCAGGTGCCTTTTCGTCGTAGTCGGTAGAGTATGCTACTTGCTTGTCGTAGTAGAATACAAACTTGTAGTTGGCGTGATATTCGTTAAACGTAGCATTTAAGCCGTAAGGCGTAACTGTGTAGCTGCCCCAAGGACTCCAATTAAGACGGTAGTTACCTTCGCTAGTATAGAACAATGCCGCATGTCCCGAACCGTCAAAGACAAGTCGGTTGTAGTAAGGATTGCCTTGTCCGTCGCCGTATGTGCTGGGCGAATACCATATGCCTTGATAGCCGTCCAAAGTCAACTGTTGAGCTGTGCCGTTGTTTGCCTGCGCCGATTGCCAATTGAAGGAAATAAGTTCGTCGCCGAAAATTATATCCACAATTTTGTCCGACTTGTGAGCAACATAGTAGTAATCCTTGCCGTCGACGGTTGCAGTTTGTATACCGTCAAGTTTGATAGAGTGTGTTCCGAATGTGTAAGTGCCTTCCTCGGGATTTACGGTTTGAAGTTCCATACCGCTAATACGGTATTTTACGCCGTTAACGGTAACGTCCTTACCATGACCAAGCGGAGTAGTAATTGCAAGTTCGGGATGGTAAACAGTGTTTATAAATACGTAGTTTGCGTCGGGCAAAGAGTAAATGAACACATAGTCGTAGTCTACGGGTTTATACGAGTATTCGTAATTGGTATAAACAAGCTGTTCTCCGCGGTCGATTTTAGTAAATACCGACGGTTTTAAAGCGGATCCGCCCATCATTAGTACGCCGTATGCAATTTCGTTTTGTTCGTCCCAAGTAATATTGCTTGCATAGCCGATACAAATTATTTTAAGCGTATTTGTTGCGGGAATGTAATAATACCTGCCCAATGTATCGCTAAACTCCGAAATAACGTGGACTGTTCCGTCTGCATCGAGTTTTAAACGCATTGCGGAAGCGTAATTGTACGAACTTACCGAAACATAGGAGTATTCGCCCACAAACTTTTCGTCGCTGTAATCGACTGTGCCGAGTTTAGTAAATACTTCGGTTTTGTCAACTCCGTTTTGAGTATAGTACAGCGTTACCGTGTCGTCTTCGCCCAACACTACTTTACTTGCCACAATATTGTAACCGTCGAGTTTGACAAACGTGGTTTTTAACGTCGTTGCGTTTTCAATTGTATAAGTACCCGAAAAATAGTTGCCGTTGTTTACTTCGCCGTTTTCGTAGGATACGCGGTCTTCACCCGTAAAGGTAAGCAAGTTACCCGCTTCGCTCATATATTCGCCTATGATGGTAGGTTTGTACACGTCAAAACTATATGTAACAGTTCCGCTCATACCCGCATCAACATAGAACGTTAAATTTTTGTCGTTAATTATACCGCTAATACCGCCTACGTCGCTGTTAATTACCATTAAAATTCGCGTTCCGTCGAACTTGTAAGTTCCCGTCACAACGCTGTCGGTAATCCATTGCAGTGTTCCGTCGGCAAACAGGATAATAGAACCTGCTTTAACCGTTTCGTGCAAAGTGCCTGTGCCTATATACGTATTGGCAATGCCGCTTACGTCTTGCCATTTTGCCGTCAACGTCATATTTTTGCAAACGGGCGCGTAATACTTGTAGTTGACATTGTTTTCGATTTGCCAATTCCAAAAGATATTGCTGCCGTCGGCTTCAAGTTCGTCCAGTGCTCCTACAAGCGAATAGAATGTACCCGTATCGGTCGACTTGTCTAATTCGATTGAACTGTTAGAGCCTTTTACAAGTGTTAACGTATATTTTTCCTGCGCGTCCTTGGCTGTAACGGAAGTGGGTTTAATTACGCTGTCAACCGTAGTCCAACAAGCAGGATTCCAATTTGTAAGCGAAACTATATTGTTGAGTTTTGAGAAAAATGCTTTTGCATATTCGTTTGAACCGAGAACGGTTATATTGTCCGCACCCGTAGCAGAAGTAACGTAATAACTGTTAACAACGCTTGTACCGGCAACATAATAATATTCGTAATCGTCCGCTTCGGCATAACCGACTATTCCGCCTGCATAGGACTTGTAACCTATAGTTCCGGGAGCTGCTTTTACACCCTTAACGGTACCGATAGATACGCAATCCATAATGAGATTGTCGCCCAAAGCACTACCGACTATGCCGCCGGTATAGCTTACTTCGACGGAAGTTGCTTCGATATCGGCAGTATTAAAACAGTCTATTACCGAAACTAAACCGTTGATATAGCCTGCAATACCGCCGACATACTGCCCGCCGTAAATACTGCCTTTTACAGCGCTGTTAAGTATTGCAACAGAGCAATTTTGAGTGTTTACCACGCCGAACAGTCCGCCGACGCGTCCGTTTTCCAAACTGCCTATTTCGCCGCCGTCTTCGCCGACACCCATTTCAATGTCGACAAAACAGTTTTCGGTGTAGGCTATATATGCTTGCTTTTGCGACGAACAACTTAACCAACCTGCAATACCGCCGATATTTGCGGTGTTATTTGCCATAAGAAGAGTACTTATACTGCCGTTAACGCTGATATTTGTAAAGTTTGTCAACGAAGCATAACCGGCTACTGCTCCGATATAAACGCTTGTTTCAGTGCTGTCGCGGTAGGACTGAATGTCGAATTTAACGTTTTGCAGCTTAATGTTAGATACAACCGCCGTTTCCGTCATACCGAAAAGTCCGTAAAGTTTTACTCCGTCCGAACGTATATTCGCAGTCAATTCCAAATTAACGATTGTATGATTGTCGCCGTTGAACACACCTTCGAACGGGTGTTCCAATGTTCCGATAGGTACGTAGGAAATACCTGTAAGGTCGATATCCGCGCCGAGTTTGTAGGAAGCTGCAACATAATCCGCGTTGCCGTCATTGACGAATTTAGAGATACTAACAAGATGCGCCGCACTGTACAATACGTACGGATCTTGATTTGTTCCGCTGCCGGTAATATCCGTCGGCAAGGTAGAGGAGCCTTCCTGCCAAAATGCCGTAAGCGTTATATCTTGCGTAATGGGAGTATTGAAATCGAACGGGGTGTTTTGGTCTTGATTGTACCAATACTTAAAAGTGAAACCTTCGCGTATGGGAGCTTTTGGTTCGATTGCCGTACTGCCTATATCTACACTTTGCGCCGTAATATTCACTCCTTCGCCCGCAAAAGTAACCGTAACTTTGGTAGGATGCGAATCATCGTTTTTTTGCCAAAACGCAGTAAGAGTAATATCCGTCGTTATAGGAGTACTAAAATCGAACGGGGTGTTTTGGTCTTGGTTGTACCAATACTTAAAGGTATAACCTTCGCGTTCGGGATTTTTAGGTTCAATTGCCGTACCGCCGCTGCTTACATTTTGCGCGGGGACGCTTACGCCGTCGCCGGCAAAAGTAACCGTAAAGATATCGGGTTGGCAAGCGATTAAGCAAGTAACCATCAGTACCAAAACCAATGTAAGAGCTACAATTAATTTGTTTTTCATTTTGTCTCCTTTATTATGCTTCTACGGCAACTATCCATATAGATGTACTGTCTTGACTGACGTATTCCGTAGCGCCGTCGTGTTGGGTAGTGTAAACTGTATAAACTTCTATCTTTTCGTCGTATTCGCCCGTACGGTCAAGCGCAAATACCGAATAACTGCCGTCTTCGTTAACCGAGTAGTAGTAATAAACTTCTGTGTCGTCTTTAACAAAAGTAACGTTTGCATAGTAGCCTATGACAAGCGATCTGCCGTCAAATTGGAAAGAAGTACCGTCCTGAGCGGTATATTCACCCATTAATCCGTCGGGAATAACCAACATTGCGATAAACTCGCCGTAAACGTCGTACAAGCCTACGTTGTTGATATCCTTAGACTGAACCAAATAATACTGTAATTCGCCGTTAATGTAAATTGCAAGTTGGTCTTCCGATTGCATCAGGAATACCGCGTCGTTGCCGAATATAGTTCCTTCCGCTTCGCCCGCCATATTGAAACTGCCAACCGAAACGTACAATCCGTTTGAAGCAATATAGGTGTTGCCGCTCATAGGTGAGTATACACCGAGAGTAATGTTTGCACCGCTTCCGCTAAGCACCATATAACCGCTTTGAGTATCTAATGCGATTGTATACGCCGTAACGTTATCTTTAAGCAAAGTAACTGTTAGTCCGTTTAACGTATAAGCGTAAGTTTGTTTATTTGTACCCATTATAACGGTTGCTTCGCCGCGACCGGACGCAGACTTGCCGTTGAAAGAAATGAAACAATCTTCGCCTATAAGCGATAAGCCTGCATATGCGTCGGGAGCATACAAATCCTGCTCCGTTCCGCCCGAAACGCTGAATTTGACGTTTCCTAACATATCAACGGTAACGACATATTGAGATTCGTTATAAGTAAAGGTTGCCTTGCGGGTTTCGCGGTTGTAGTTGTAACGTACGGTCTGCGATTGTCCGTTTTCGGTTACCGTAACTTCACCTTCCAAAACCCATTCCATATTGTCGCCGAATTCGTTAACATCGTACGCACCCAAACCGTTAAACGAGTACGTTACGCCGTCAGCGTCGTCCCAGTCGCCTTGTAACGGATCGTAGTAAGCAAGGATGAAATTGTCCAATATTGCGCCCGACTGAGCGTAATAAATTGCAAAAGTGATGAATTCCTGACCTTTGACCGTTTCCTTAGCGTAACTGCCGTATCCGTACAGCGACATACGCAAGTATAAACTGATAACATATCCGTCGCCGCTTGCCGATGTTGAATCGCCGTCTTTTTCGACACAATAAGTAAATGTCACTCCCTGCGAATCGTAACCAGTTCCGTAACCGTCAACGCCGATACCTTCGAATACTACGGTGTAATCGTAACCCGAATCGTACCAAGTGCCGCGATAGCTGTATGCGCGCGCAAGGGTGTACTTGTTGCCGTCGAACGTAATGTCGATTAAGCCGTTTTCGTTGATAATTGCCGTACCTTTTTCAAATATAATTACGCCGTCCCTAACGGTATAACCGAATTCTTCCTGACCGAATGTCATAGATCCCATACCGTCGAACGTGACGGATACGGGGTTGTTGAAGTCGGTTTCCCAATCGCCTGCAAATATATCGAATTTATCCAAAGACAATGTGAGTCCGTTGTCGCAAACGATTTTGCGTCCGTCTTGCGACAGAACAGCGTTGTATGTTACGCCGCCGATTTTGATTGTGACGTTGTTGCCGTCGATTGTGTAATCGAACAACGTTTCAAGCGTGCTTGTAGTTACCTTTAAACCAGTGCCGTCCAAATTGAATGTATAAACGGATTGGTCGGCATCGTACCAATCGCCCATTACGGCGTTGCCCTTGTAAGCACTCAATGTTTTACTGCCCACATAGAACAAGTTGTCGAAAATAACAAGTTCGTTTCCGTTAACCGTTGCATAGAAATCGGCAATTAACGAAGCACCGTTTGAACTTTCAAAGAACATATACGCAAAATAGCCGTCTTTAATAAGAATCTTTTCGCCGTCGTAAACATAAACGTAACGCGCTATTTTTCCGCCGTAAGTCATTGTAAGCATACCGTTATCGTCGAACACAAGTCGTGCTTGTTCGCCGTAGGCGTCGGTAACAAAGTATTCCGCAGCGACAGACGAATAATCGGCAAATCCTACATATACCGTTATATTTGACGAAACAAGCATTGCCGAAGGCAGACGTATTGTGCGGTCGGCGTCTAAGAATAAGCCGTAAGAAATGTGGTTGCTTAATGACTTAAACGTATTTTGACCGTCGCCTTGATACAGCCAGTTAAGCGGCACATACGTTGCAATATCGCCTTGGTCTGTTCCCACTATCGTTTCGCCGTCAATTCGGACAGTTTGTCCGTCAAAGTCGAACGTAACCGAAACATTGATACTGTAATCCTGATCGAGTTTTACGACGGTTTTTAAAACGCCTTGTTCCTTAGTCCATTCGCAATCGTTCCATTTAAGCAACGTTTTAACTGACGTAAAGTTAGAAAAGTCGATTGTAGGCATTGTATCGTACTTACCTTTTGCAACTACACGGTTGTTGTTTAACAGATACGAATTGAGTATAAGGATTTCCTTGCTGTCGACTGAACCGTCGTCGGTTTTGTCGCCGTCGGGATAGTAATTACCTACAAAGTCGCCTTTTAACGTACCTTCCATGGTGTCGCCCACAGCCGAAGCGTGAACGGCAGAATAAGTGATATCTGCATAAGAATTAGTAATTGCCGTATTTTGTTCGGAAAGCCCTACAAAAGCGCCTGCCGCAGCATAACCCAAAGTATTGTTTGCCGAAGCCGTACCGCTTGCAAAACAGTTGGCTATGGAAGCGTCTTCGCGCAAGTAACCTGCAATACCGCCCGCAAGTATAACCTTGCCGCCGATATTTCCGTTAAATACGCTGTTGTAGATTAAGAACGGAGCAGAGCCTGCCGTTCCCAATACGCTGCCCGCAATACCGCCGACAGCCAAAAGAGGTCCCTTGCCGTTGGAAGTAAAGTCAGCATTAACCGTACAATACGACACCGTTGCAGAGTTTGTGTCCGAATAGCCCTGTCCGAAACCGACTATACCGCCGATATACGAATTTACGCTTGTGTAGTTGAGATCAACGTTAATATCACCGTCGAAACTGCAACCGAATATATCGCTGCCCATATTGTAAGCTACGATACCGCCCACAATGTAGTTGCTCATTTCGGTTGTATCTATGTTGTAAACCGCATTTTTGATATTAACGTTTTTAACTTCGCCCATTACTACATAGCCGAACAAACCGCCTAAGCCTTTACTACCCTTCATTGTAAAGTCCGAAAGAGTATGTCCGCGACCGTCAAAAGTACCTGCAAAGTGCGTTGAGTTAAGTTCGAGACCGATAGGTTCCAACTCCTCGCCGTTAAAAGATAAGTCTGCGCCCAAAACAACCGTCGCATTGTTGTAACGGGTGTTGCTTGCACTGTTAACGGCATCGGCAAAGCGTTTGAATTGAGCAGGCGTCGACAATACGTAAGGATCGCGCAACGAACCTACACCGCTAATAGGCGTTCTGTCGTCCGAAAGACCTTCAACCGTAACAGTCATTGTGTCGGCAGTTACTTCCATTACATACCAACCGTCGGCATCCGCAGTTATTTCGGTACCGTTGACTTTTACTACCGCTTCCCCCAAGCAATAAGGTGAAACGTGCACTTTAAAAGGAATGATATCGCCGTATGGCGCTTGGTTGTTTTCCAATTTAATATCGCTTTGTCCGTCTATCCAAATTTCGGCAAAGCTGCCCGCATTAAGATTGACAAATGCATATTTTACCGACCAGTGCGCAGTTAAAGTAAGATCGCCTTTTACAGCAGTGTTAAAATCGTATGCAGTGTTTGCATCGGTAGAATACCAATAGTCGAACTTAAAGCCTTCGCGTTCGGGATCCCTAGGCTCGATTGCCTTTTCACCGTCGTTTACCGTATGTTCGAGATTTTTTTCGCCATTGCCGTATACGTAGGTCACTTTCCACGTAGACGAACTGCCCGATTCTTCCGTCCAATGAGCAGTCAAAGTAAGATTGCTTTTTACAGCAGCGTTAAAATCGTATGCAGTGTTTGCATCGGTAGAATACCAGTAATCGAATTTAAAACCGTCCCGCACCGGATCATTAGGTTCAATTGCCTTTTCACCGTCTTTTACCGTATGTTCGAGATTTTTTTCGCCGTTGCCGTATACGTAGGTCACTTTCCACTCAACGGGATTTACCTTACATCCCGCAAAAATTGCAAGCGACACCGCTACGCATAAAACCAACGCAAGTATTAATATAAAATTACTCCGTTTGCTCATATTTACTCCTTTATAACATTGGCATAATATACTATACGCCATTATAATTATACATTTTACACTATACTACAAACGGAGCCAAAAGTCTAACATATATAGGAATTTTTTACTATTTTTGTCATTTTTGACGATAAAATGACAGTATTGTGCTATCATCTTATTAAATTGCCGTTATAAGCAAAAACGGTAACGGGACTTTTGCTTAACAGTAAAATGTTTTAGTATTAAAACACAAAAAAAAACGACGCATATTGCAAACGTCGTTTTTTCGCAACCGGTTATTCGGTTATTTTTTAAGAGCATCCAATTCGGCTTGAAGCGAATGAAGATGTTCGCGCTCCTGATCGATAAGCGCAGAGAAAACGTTAAAATAATGTTCGTCTTCCTTAGACGGTTTTTTACCTGTAATCATAGCACGCATAAGCGACGATTGTGAACGGGTAAGTTTTTGTTCGAGAGCGGCGATTTCGCGCTCGCTTTCCTCTATTGCTTTTTTCAGTTCGCTTTTTTTAGACATTTTTATACCCCCCTATTTATTACCGTCATTCGGCGCAATATCGGCTTGTGCAACCGTTGCCGTTTGTTCGGTATCGTTCATTGCCGTATCGAATTCGTCATTACTGATTTCTTCGATTTTGAAAGTACGGGTAGAACCTGTAACAACACGTTTTACAAGACCTTTTTGCATAAGAGCCATATCGCCTTCGTACGGAATAAAGAAGTCTTGCGGTTCGTAATGCGAATTTTTGTAACATTTAAGTTCCTTCATAATACCCGCAACCATTTCCTTTGCATATTTGAGCCTGCGGATACTTTTGATACGGTACAAAGTGGGAGTATCTGCCGTACTGTCCACATTGGAAACGTCTTCGACCGTAAATTTAGTACCTGTATATCCGTCGGGTTCGACAGCAAGCATTAAGCACAGTGTTTTGCCGCGGATTGTAAGACGGGCAACCGTCATACGTCCTACGCGGAAAGATTCGCGGCGCCAACTCATACGGTCTTTTACGCGTTCGTAGGATAGTATTTCGTTTTTGATCTCGGAATACCACTCCTTAGTTTCGCTTTTAAGTTGACAAATCTTTGCAGTAAGGCTGCGGTCGTAGCGTACGCGTTCCTGCCCTTCGATTACGTAGGACGGCGCATCGTCATCGTCGTCCGGTTCATCCGCTTCCGCTACGGGTTGGGGTTCGGGCTTAGATTCTGCTACGCTTTGTTCGACAACTTCTTGATCGGATTCCGGTTTGGATTCGTCTATAACGGTTTTTTGTTCCGCAATTGCCAAGGGTTCTTCTTTCGGTTCTTCATCGTCATCGTCGTCGGTTGCCGTCGGCGCCATAATAACCTTGATTACGGGCGCGCGTTTACGTAAAGCTATAACGAATACAATACCCAAAACCGACAATAGCAAGACAAATACTATCAATACGCTCATTAATACAATTAACGCGGTGTGATTTGATATTGCTGCCAATAAATTTGTAATACTGTTCATATTAGTTTTCCTTATACCTCCTTATGGCAAAGATTATTACGAAGATTGCCAACGCGCATGCAATACATCCAAGCGCGATGTTAATTATAACCAAATCAGTGTCGAATGCAGGTTCGATTGTAAATGTTGCCGTACCTACTAAGTCGCGATAACCTTCGAGTTTGACGGTCGCCGTCATTTTGTAGTTGCCCTCGGTTGTAGGCTTTTCGGTAAGGATTGCACCCGTATCAAGGTTTTCGTACGTAAAAACAACTTGATCCGCACCGTACTTAGACAATGCGTTAGGATTGTTGTCGGTAAATTCCTCCGACCAACTTTCGATTGTCGGCTGTTCAATCCATTCGTTAGTGGACAATTCGACGGTAAAGTTTGCAGTTTTGGTAATTTCACGACTGTACTTAGCCAATGCGTGAGCAATTACCCTATACTTACCTTCGGCATTGGGCATAGAAGCACCCAAGTCTTCGCCCGTTTCGGCATTTTGGTACGTAAACCAAATTACGCTGTCTTTAAGCGATGCAGTTGCCGTAGGCTGCGCCCAATTTAGACGCTCGCCGAGGAATAGCAATGTGTCGATATGCGGGTCGTCGTCAAAGGTGTTTGTGCGGTATTCGATGCGGAATTGATACGGCTGTTCGCTTTGATACAGATTGTCCGCTTCGATTACGTTACCTTCGCTATCCACGTTTTTAGCGCACGCTACCATAAAGTAGTCGCCGGGAGCCATTGGTACATAAAAATCCTTGTAATACTTGTTGTCGCCTTTTTGTACCAAGTACGAGTCTTCGCCCGCAGTTACGGGTTTAGTCCAGTCGATAACAAGTTGGTTTTCCGCATTACGCTTTGCAAAGTAGAATTCGAAGTAAGGCAAGCCGCGTAAAGGTGTTCCGTAGGGTTCGTTGACGATGCCGTTTACACGCGCTTCCCACGAATTGATACCGGGAAGTTCGTACCAGTAGTTCTTTTCGTCGACAGATCCACGCATGTACACTTGTACATCTACCGTTTCGTTAAGTCCGTTGTAACAACCCTTTTGTTCCGCAACCGTCACCGTCATTGTGTACCAACCCGCCAGTGCGCTTTGCAAACGGTTTAATACTTCGTACTTGCCTGTTTCGGCATTGAACGTAGATTTGTAATAGACTTCGTTATTGTTTTGACTGGTTACTGTAATTTGCGGATGGCCGAACCGTGACTCTGCTTTAGGAGTGTTGTCCTTTTCCGTCCACAATCCCAACGACCAAGAAGCTATTTTGGGAGTAACCGTCCAACTGTTAGTTGCCGCCGTTACCGCAAACGGAGTCGTTGCTGCAAATCCTTTGTAGTTTGTTGTGGATTCGACGTTGATTTGAAGTTGGTAGTTGCCTTCCACAAGTTTACTTATAAGCGATGCGTACTGCGTTGAAACATACAAGTCCTTATTAACGTCATTGTGATGTATGCCCGCACCGTCCACTAGCGACATTTTGTCAAGCTTAACGCCGTCAATTTCGACGGTTTGACCGTCAATATCCAAGATGCTGAAACTGACATTTCCGCCCGTACGGGGGATACCGGTAAACAAGTGGACTTTACGGTCGTAGTCGCCCCATACCCAACCGATTGCACCCGGTGAGACGATAAATCCGTCGTTTGTAACTTTATCTATGCGTAAAGCAAGCGTAACAGCTTTAATCGGTTCGTAGTTGTCGCTCTTTTCGACTGTGATTTCAACAGTGTATTCACCCGCTTGGGAAGGTACGTCTTTTAGCGGCGTGTTGCTGTCTTTTAAATAATAGGTATACTTAGGAGTGCCATGCTGCGCCGTTGCCGACGGGATTACCGTAGCGCCGTACAAATAAACGTAAACGTTGTTTTGCGAATCGTACGTTCCGTTAAGTTTAGGCGCGCCGTCTTCCGTCCAAGCGTTAGGAGCTTTATTGACGGTTACGTTTTTAGATTGGCTGATTTCTGCGCAGTTCGGAGTAGCGCCGGCGGTCACCTTAACGGTGTATTCGCCTGCATCCAAACCGCTGAGCACTTGGTTTACGATTGCAGTCGGTTGCGAAACGGTAAAGTCGACAGTAATGTAACTTATCGCAACGGACGAACCTTTCCTTGTAATTTCAACGTATACTTGCGTGCCGTATTTAGGACTGCTTCCGTCAAAGTGGTTGTCCTTGTCATTCCAAGTCCAACTTGGCGAAATCGTCCAGTACAATTCGTTAGTACCTTGCTCGATGTCCAACTGAACAATTCGGCTAAGACCTTCGTAGTCGTCGGTTTGTTCAACCGCAATAGTCACTTGATACGAGTTGGCATTTAGCGTTGATACTTCCTTTTCGAAGTCGGCATACGTTTTGCACGTTTTACCGTTTACCGTATAAGTAATTGTACCGTTGCCCTTAGATGACGTTACGGTAAACGCTTCCAATACGGTGGCGTTGTTGCCGTCGGCATCCAATTGCCATTGACCTTTTAGGTTTCCGTTGGGGAAAGACGTAAATTCGTTAGCGTATCTTTTTACCGTCAAACCTGTGTCCGCCGACAAAGTCAAGTAGTTGTGAGATTGAGCAACAGTCATACGGATAATGTAACTGCCCGCTTTAAGCCGTAGGATTGCATCAAACAACTCGTCGTAACTGTATGTTCCCGATGATGTTGACGCACTGTAATCGGTGTTGAGCAGCAAATAACTTACATCATCGTTGTGCTGAGTTTGTTGTTCGGCAAACCAAGCCGCAAAATCAAATGTATATTTACCGTCGCTGCCCGTTGCTCTTAAATCGGTGTAGTATGCTTCGATAGACTTTTCGGGAGTAGTTACCCAACCGTTTTCGATACGGGACACGCTGAACATCACCGTATAATGATTTGCTTCGGCAAGCGATTCGTAAGCGGCATCGCTGTCGGCTGTAACCCACGCTTGTAATGCGTAATTGCCCGCATTGAGTTTAGGCAACAAAGCGGCAACTTGTTCTGCCGTTAATTCGGTTGTTGCAGACGTAGTAATGCCGTCTACCACTACCACCTTATTGTTTCCGTCTACTACTAAATAACTTACCGTACCGTACTTAGACGATCCTTGCGTAAAGCTTGCGCGTTCGCCGCTTTGTACAAAACCGCTGTAATCAAACGACAGTACGTTCGGCGCAGTAATCCATACGTTAACCGCCTTTCCTACTTCGAAGGCAAAGTTACCTGTTTTTTCGTCGTAGTTTGTAGTTGCTGCCGCCACTGCGTGAAGTACGTATGTGTTGGGTTTCAGTGCATTAAGCGCATCCCAAACAACAGAAGAAATTATCTTCGTGGGTTTGCCGTCACCGTCAAGTTGGAAGCCGAAACTGTTTTGAAGCAGTTGCGCATAGCTTTCGTAAAGCGATTGCGTTCCGTCTTTTGTTAAGAAATCGTTTTGTGTAAGAGTCCTGTCGCCAACGCCCTTTATCGTAAACGTAACTGTACCGCCGTTACGCGCCGACGCGCTGAAACGGTTGACTTCGGCATCGTAACCGTTCCACTTCCAAGCAATAACGCTGGGTAAATCCACCCAATCGTTTGCGCCTGTATTGATGCTGAAACTGCCGTATCCTGCAAGGCTGCCGTAGTTGCCGACATCTGACGCTGCAAGCGTTCCGCGGATATAATACGAACCCGCTTCAAACGGCAACTGCGTGTTCCAAGTAACCGTTCCCGCAAGAGCGTCGTTCATTTCTATTATTTGACCGCGTTCATCGAATTGCGCAGGAGCGTAAGAGTATACGACATCGTTTTTATTGCCGTATTTGGGATCGGAATCGGGATATGCGGTACTTCCGCTGTAATCCCAACCGCTTATGTGCGGTTTTCCGTCGGGATTCCAAACGTTAACGGCTTGCGCTACCGTAAACGATACGTTTGTCGTTTGCACGTAAGGAGCATAATCGTTAGTTTCGGGAATTTCGGCGCGAACAGAGTAATTGCCCGCGTCTAATGCCCAAAGCTTTGATTTAAAAGCGTTAAGGTCGTTTTGATTTACGGTTGTACTGTCACCGACTTTTTCGTATGTAAGCACAGAAACAAATTGTTCGATGCCGTTTTTAATTACGGTAATTGTTACATAAGTTCCGTACTTGGGAGTAGGTATTTGAAGGTTAAGAGTCCAACCTTCGGTATTTTGGGTTATGTCATCCCAAGTCCAACCGTCAAGTTCGAAATTTTTGTTATCTACCCAACCGTTATCCTTCGACTTGGTAATTGTAACGGTAAACGAGTCTTCCAAACCGCCGTACTGCAAGTCCGCTTCAACGGTTATAGTTACGGTATAAGTACCTACGCCGCACTTGTTATTGAAGTATTGTTGGAATGTTTCGGCGCCTTCTATGACTAATCCGTCATTGAGTTTGATAGGAACAACCTTATTGTTGATTTTAACGGTTATTTTGTTGCTAGTGTTATTGAATTTAGGTTCGTACGTAATTGACGTTGCTTTTCCGTGTTCCCACTCCAAAGCCTTATTTCCGTCCGAAAGTTTTTGATTCCAACCGTTAGGTTGCAAACTTATTGTAACGGTTCCTTCAAACGTCAATTCTTCGTTGTTTAAGCCCGATTCAACCGTAGCTACAATCCTATATGTTCCCGAAGGTTGCTGTTTGAGATAGTACATCCAATGTCCTTCGTTAACGTCTGCCGTAGCGGGGTCATCGGACAAAATTTGATTGTTTACTTTATAAACAACGTTCGCCGTCCAGTTAGCAAGTTGCAATACGGGAAGTTGTTTATTGTTAGCCGTATCGCCCCAAATCCAACTTACATTTTGGAATTCCTGTAATTCCGCATCGGTCTTAGTCCATTGCGGAGTTACTTTGCCGATAGTATACAAAGCCGTTGTTATTTGAGGGGCCTCGTAAACGTCGCTTGCTTGAATTGTAGCCGTTACCGTATATACGCCCGCATTGGGTTTGTCGGTACCGTTCAACCACGCAATCAATTCGGCAAACGCCCTATCCGCTTGACCTGAATAATCCGAAGCCTTAGATGTAAACACCAACTTGTTTTTAGCGTCGTATACAGCAAACACTATTGCTTCGTTTCCGTGTTCCGCAACGGGACGCGTGAGTACTTTTATTATTCCTTCGCCTGCGCTTGCGCCCACTTTGTCGCCGTACGTCCAACTGCTTGCTTCGAACGGAGTTGTAAAAGAGTTGGTATAGCGCGAAACGGTAATTTCGGTTGTTGCGGTAAACTCGTTGTAATTAGAGTTGTATTGCGTTGCCTTTTCCCTTGTGGCGCTGTCGTCCTTAATGTAAACGTCGTCTACGTTTCCGCCTATGTGCATAGTAACGATATAGGTGCCGTTTACCAGTTTGGCAAGTTCTGCTTCGAATTGCGCTTGATTGAGTCCTTTAAGCGTTGTAAACGCACTGTCGCCCACTTTTGCAATTTCGTAACGCAGTAATTCGTTATGGTAAACTGCTTGGGGAACTTTAAATTCGTCGACTTTGACGTTACCTTGCCATGTGTAAGATGGGTTAGGTTCCTTGTTTTCAATCCAATCGTTATTTTCCTTGCTTACGCGGATTGTGCAGTCGTAACGCAAACCGTTGTAGTTGCCTTTTGCATCCGCCGATACGGTAAAGCTCAATGTGTGGTCGCCCGCAGTCAAATTGTACAAGTCGATTAACTTACCGTTTTTAATTGCCGAATAAGTCAAACCGTCTATTGTGCATACAACCTCACCGCGTGACGCAACGGGAATATCGATAAAGTATTTATTTTGTTCGGCAATTAGTCCGTCGCCGGTATACAAAGCGTTATCCAAACGCGTAAACGTATACAACGGTTTTAATACCGATTCGTCCGCCCAAGCGTTCAAAGCGGGATTAATTGTTACGCGCGTTGTTATTGCGGACAATCCGTCGTAGTTGTTTGTGGGTTCAACTTGCGATACGATTGTATATTCGCCCATATCGAGAGTACGTATGAAATCCTGCAAGGTTGTGTATTTGTTTTTATCCCAAACGTATTTGTTGTTTTCGCTATCGGTAATGGATAACGTAACGCCGTAATTTGCACTAGGAGTATCGATTTCGATTGCTTGATACGAACCCTTATATTCCGAGCCTAACTGTTGCGTCCAAACAGACGAATCCTTGTCGATTACTACCTTTACAACAGCAGTAAGCGTTGTATAGTTTACGTCATTAGGATTGTAAATTGCAGTTACAGTGTAAGTACCCGCGCGGTAAACTACGCCGTCATTTGTAAAATTAGCGTCTTTACCCAAAAATTCGCGTACTTGCGCCGTTGTTAGCAAATCCGTCTTGTTGACTTCGAATTGTCCGTCGGCGCTTACAAAGTTGATTGCATACTTAACGGATGAACTTGTCAAACCGTTTGCAACGTCATTGCTTAGGTCGTGTTCGGGCAAAACCAAACCGCTCCACAAAGTCGACATATTTACGGAATACTTTTGCGTAACTGTCGGGTTCCAAGTGTTGTCCCATTTGCTAGACTTACCTGTAACGGTAAGTTTTGTAGTCACTTCCAACCCCTTGTAATTGTAGTTTTGTTCGACTTTGGTTACAAAATCGTAAGTAGTATCGCTTGCTTTGTTCAAAGTTTTAATCCAAGCGTTAATATCGGGAATTTCCGTACCGTTGTAGTAATACTTGACTGTACCGAAATCCGCAGTTGCAAGTTGGATAGCAAAATCGTCGTCGTCAAATTCCTTAGAAAGGGTTGTTGCGGGTATGTTCGTTTTCCAATCGTTGTCCGCTTGTTCAACAATTATTTGCGCCGAGCCGACCTTGTCTTGATAGTTAGTGCACGATACCGTAACGGTAACGGTATATGTATCGGCGTCAATGCCCTTTAACTTGTTTTGCAATGTTGCAAAATCGGTATATTCGCCAATGTTGCCTTGCCTTGCTCCGGCAAGACTGTACTTAATTGTTACGTTGCTGTCGGCAACCGACACTATTGTAGGTTGCTTAAACGCTTGATGGAGTGTATCGTTGTTTTCGTCCCATGTCCATTTTGCGTCTTCGGGAGCTTGATTCCAGTTGAAACTTGCGGGAGTAACCGTTACGTATGTCGTCCTTTCGATACCGCTGTAATTCCCTGTCTGTTCGACCGATACGGTTATTTCGTATTGACCTACGCCGAGTTGCGCAATGGCTTCGAATAAAGCCGTTGTACCGCTGTCCTTGGTTTTAACGATAGGCGCAGTATACGTTCCGTCGGGATACTTAATTACGTATTTAACCGTTTCGTTGACGTCGCAATAGGTTGCTTTTGCATTTACAAAGCCGGTATCGGTTGTAACTTTTTCGCCAGATTTGCCCCAAACCCAAGTAAAAGTTCCTTCGGGTTGGCAACCGTTTGCCCAATTGTTGTCCGCTTTGGAAATTTCGAAAATAACGGTATATTTGGCACCTTGGTAATTGGTAGTAGCCGCAGCCGTTGCTACCAATGCGTACCAACCTGCAGGAGTCGTTGTGCTGTTAGGTTCAATTGTAACCGGTTGCGCACCGTCAGCCACTACGTATACGCCGCTGTCATTTAAAGTTGCGGGATAAAAAACATACGTGATAGCGCCCGCATTGTCTGTTGCGCCCTGAGTATACGTTAAAGCGTTTTGTCCAAACGTCCAACCGCTGATAGCGGGATATACCGTCCAATTGCTTTCGGCTTTACCCACCGTAAAGCGTACGTTGTGTTCCGCCGCATTATAGTTGTTGCTTGCTACTGTCGTAACATACAAATTGTAATTGCCTGCGTCGATTCCGTCGCTGCCCAATTTAGCCAAAAGGTCGGCAAACGACAGATTTACATAACCGCTTACGGAGTCGCCCACATTGCCGTTTTCCAAAACGGTTTTTATTGTATAGATAACGTCGCCGTATTCCGCTTCGCCCGCTTTTAAAGCGCTTGCGTTAAAGTCGCCGTAAATCCAACCGTCTATTTCGGGAATGCCGTTTGTCTTCCAAGCGTTATTAGTAGAAGCCAGTACGTTAAAAGTTAACGTTTCGGGCAAATCGGTGTAGTTAGACGTACCCGACAAATTGACTTCAACAATATATCCGCCGCGGGTATTGAGTACTGCAAGAGAATTGAGAGCTGTAATTGTAGCCGCTGTTAATGTACCGTCGGCATTCAATTCCAACGGGAAACTGTTTACGCTAACGCCGTTAACGGTAAATTCTAAGCCGTCCTTTGCTTTTAACGCGTATACGACTTTTTGCGTCGTATCTTCGTCAAAGGCGGGAACGCCCGCGCGGAAGTTATCCGCATTGAATTGTTTGTAAACCCAACTTGTAAGGTTAGGCGCAACAGTCCAAGTATTTGCAGCCTTTATAACGTTAAAATACGTTGTGTACGGCAAAGCATTGTAGTTGTTGTCGCCGGGGTAAGATACCGTTAAAGTATATCCGTTAGCAACGGGCAAACTTTTTAACGAATTTTCCACATCGGCAATACTTGTAAATACAATATCCGTAATGCCGTTGCCGCTGACGGTATAAGTGATGTTAGCGTTTGCTCCGTCGGCTTTTACAGTGACATTGGGTATTCCTGCGGTAAAGTTACTGCTTGACGTAAAGCCCTTGTACTGCCAGGAAGTCATACCCGGAGTTGTACTCCAACCGTTATCCGCCTTGGTAACGGATACAGGCGCGGAATAGGAAAGTTCGTCGTAGTCGGCATTACCCGCTAACACTGCCGTTAACGTATAATTGCCTACGGGCAACGATTTTAACGCGTCAGCCGAAGTTTGAGTCAATACCCAATTATCGCCGACTTTTTCAACCGTTAAAACGGTTTTAGAACTGTCAGCCGCCGATGTCAAAGCGTAAACGACTTGATCGGGAGTGGAATACTTGGGAATACCTACTATAAAGTTGCTTATGGTAAACTCGTTATATTTCCAACTTGTCAACGCGGGGGATTCCGTCCAAGCGTTGGAAACGGAACTTACCCCAAACGTAATAGGTTGCGTTAACGGTTTGTAATTGTATTCAGTAGTCGAGCCGTCTACAAGTTCGCCCGCTAATGATGCCGTAAGAGTGTAATTACGTACGGCAAGAGTATTGAGCGCATTAATTGTATCTTGCGTTAACGCTGTGCCGTCGACGTTAAGTTCCAACGTAAAACTGTCAACGCTTTTGCCGTTTACGGTAAATTGCTTACCGTCGCTTGCAGTCAATGTGTAAACGATATTCTTTGCCGAACCTAGATTAGGAACGCCGGCGCGGAAGTTATCGGCAGTAAACGTTTGATACTTCCAACCCGTCAAACCGGGAGTAGTTTTCCAACCGTTGTCCGCCGAACTTACTACAAATGTCGTATCATAAGTCAATTCGTTGTAGTTGTTGTTTACAGCCTTAGGTAAAGTAACGTAAAGTTTATACGTGCCTACCTGCAATGCTTTAAGATTGTTTGCTACATCCGCAATATCGGTAAAGTCGGCAATGATTACGTTTTTACCGTCCCTATCCGTTACTTTGTATATAAATTGTTGGTCATCGCCTTTAAAGCGCGCCGTACCTTGCGCAAAGTTACCGCTTACCGTAAAGCCTTGATATTGCCAACTTGTCATACCGGGAGTATCTACCCAACTGTTGGAAGCGGTAATTAACCTTATAGTACTGTTGCGTTCGGTTTGCAATTCGTTAACGTTGCCGTTGGGACACGCTTCGACGAAACTGCCTAATACGTACACTGCGTCAACGTCGAGAGCGTCGAATTTAGCCTTGATTGTTTTTGCTTCGTCGTCGATAATTTCGCCGTTGGAGTTAACTTGGAAATATGCTTTCGAACCGTGAATTTCCGTTTCGCGAACGTCAATCCACTCGATTGTATTGCCGTTGAGTTTACCTATGCGGTAGTATATTACGTGCGTATGTCCGTCTGCGCCGTCAACACCCGGATATGCCAGAGTACCCATAACGGTATATGCGGTTGCATCGAAACCGCCGTATTGCCAGCCGGGAACGGTAGGCGTTAACGTCCAGTAGTTTTCGGCAGGATTAACAGTATAAGTGACGGTTGCATCTGCGCCGTCTATTGCTATGCCTTCGGTTGAAGTTGCTTTCCAACGGTTTAAGACATTGTCGCGTATAGTTAGCGTAACCGATGTTTTACCTGCGTTAATATAATCGTCGGCATTAAAGAACGCTTTGTAGTATTCGCTGTCGGGAACGTTTGCATAAACTGCGTTGCCGTTATAAGTATAGGTTGTTTTGTTGATTTCCGTCAAAATGTCGTCGGCAGACAGTTCGCGGTAGATAACCGTTGTAAAGCGGTAATCGCGACGGTTTGCGTCCGCTTCGCCACCGACAACTGTGTAGTTGCGAGCATAAACCGAATAGTAAACAAGGTATTTGCCTACTTGTTTGGGTACGTTTGCCAGCCTGTCAAAATTATCGAACGTATAATATGTGCTACTTTGCAATTCGTCACGGTTGTACATTAACTCTGCTTTGCCGAAATACTTCAAGCCTTGTTCGGTAGCCCAAAAGTTTGTTTCGATGTCGGCACCTTCCAACTTGACGTTAAGCAATGCGTTAAGGTTAGCTAAAAGGGTTGTAATATTTACTTCGTCGGTATCGTTATGCAAAAACAGATTGCCGTCATACGCTTGCTCGAACGTATTGCCCGCAGTTGCGTCACTACCCGTTAAAGCGTCTATTATTGCTTGCACTGCTTCACTGTCAAATTCCTTAGGCGTTACAGTCAATTTGTACGACACGTCAAACGCGGGGTACAACTGTCCGTCACCTTCATATTCAGGCGCGTGAATTAACAATTCGTATTCGCCTGCGGGCATTGCGGAGTTAAGATAAAAACTTAAACTTGCAACGTCCAGATCTGTAACCAACTCCTTGCCGTTAAGCAACAGCGTTGCGGTAAGCGCAAGATCGCCTCCGTTAGCAAGAGCAGGTATATTTACCTTATAACCGTCAAATTCGTACTGCCAGTTGTAAATCGCTTCGCCGCTGCCGTCCGTTTTGACGACGGGTTTGTATTGGTTTTTTAACGCGTCGGCTTCGGGATTGTCTTTGTTTATAAGCCAGTTGGACGACTTTGTTATGTACCACTGCTTGCTTAGTACGGCTGACCTTTCCAGCATAGAACTTTCCGCTAAGCCCATACGTCTGTCGGTAAAGTCGGATTTATTTGCTTCGACACTTAAATAGACAAACTTATAGTTGGCGTTTTTAACGGTAAACGTGTAGGAAGCGGCATATCTGTTGGAATCCGTACCGCTGGTTTGGCTTGACGGATCGCCCGCAATGTTGTACATTGTCCAATCCTGTCCGTCAGCAGTTTTGACCGCCAAAGCAAGGTTTGCACCTGCGTATCCCGTATACGAGTTTATTACGTTGACGAAACCGATACTGTTTGCTTCAACGGTGCTGTAAGTGCCGTCGATATGTTCGTAAATGGGCGTCTTTTCGTCGCGTTGCAGTTTTTCAGTATTACCTGTACGGGTGTTTACAATATAAAACGTGGGGATGTTTTCTAACTTACCAAGGTCTATTTCCTTTTGTTTTACAGTAGCTTCAACTTGTGTTTTGTCTGCGTCGGGGTTTTTCCAAACGCCCCATTTTTCCGCATTAAGACTTACTTTTAAAGTGTATGTACCCGCCGACTTTACATAAGCGTGAACCGAAGCGCTTTGATCCAACCAAGAGTTTACGTGGCGCACGAAATCAACAACATAATCGTCGGCAAGCCCCAGTAATTTGTTAAACGAATAAGTATCGGCGTTTTGAGCGTCTTCCATTGCTTCGTCGAACGACCATTCGGCAATGTTATAGTCGGGATACTTAATTTTGCGGGTATAAACGTTTACTTCAACAGATGTCGACGAATTGTACAAACTGCCTATGCCGTCGGCGGAAGTAATTTTAGTTGTACAATCGGCATCGGAATACCAAACGGTACTTTCCATATTGCTTAAAGCGGGATATGTAACGCTTTCGCCCTTACCCCACCAACCGTTACTGCGCTTTACATCGGTAAACGCATAACCGTTTAAACGTTTGGTAATTAAAACTTTATTGTCGCCTTGTTTAATTGTAGGATTGTAACTGTCGTAATCGCTGTCGTTGAAAAAGGCAACGGACATATCGCTGGGCGTTACGGTAAACTGTTCGCCGTCTTCGCTGTAAACATTGACGTAAACGGGAATTTGGTATTTAGCCACAGCGTCGGGTATTTTTAAATACGACGGAAGTTCGCCGTTGGTTGTCACTTTGTCATAAAGAGCCTTGTTTTCAAAAATATAAAACCTTTCGCCGTCCGGTTTAGTAACGCCCGCACCGAGATTCGTAAACGCGTCCGAACCGATGTGATAGTCTGCCAGACTAGGATTGTGTAAATAATACCACTGTTTGCCGTTTTGATTGAGTCCGACATCTGCACAGCCGTAAAACGCCTTTTGCCCGATATACGTGGCGTAAGTTTCCATATAGCGCGTATGCGAACCGCTAAATGCGCTGTCGCCGATAACCCTTACAGCCTTGGGCATAACGATATTGACACACCAAGTTCCGCTAGCAAAATCCTTGGCAATATCGTACTGCGTAACAGCGCCTTCGCCGAAAGTATTTAACCGCTTGTTACCGAACGAATCGATATAGTCGTACTTTATACCCACACGACGATCGCTGTTGTCCGACAATTCGTCAGGTAATATATAAGTTTTGTTGCCGGTTGAATCGGTGTCGCCCGAAAAGCCCATAGCGTACCAACCGTTTGTAACATAGCGTTGATCGTGTCCGCTAATAGTTGCAAAAACGGAATTGTCGCCGATAACGTTTTGACAAAATAAGTATCCGTTTTTACCCGAATCGTAAACTTTATTTCCATCATTATCGGTTGTGGGAACACCGCCTACCACGTACAAAGCACTTTCGTCGGCAGTTGTAGTATAATTAAATAATTGCGCAGAACTAAAATCCGCTTCGCTATAATTAGTCGAAAGATTTTCGACGTCTTTAAGTTTTTTACAACCGAAAAAGACTTCTGTGCTATGCGGAAGCCCGCTAGGCACTGTTATATGCAGCAGACTCGAACAGTTATAAAATACTCTGTTGCCCAAAGAGTTTACGGTAGACGGAATATTTACATCTACAAGTTGGGCGCAATTGTAAAATGCGCTTCGACCGATGGACTCTACGCCGTTAGGCATAATAAAGAAACGCATATTGTCGCAACGTGCAAATGCACTTTTGCCCCTGTACCCAATATTGCTGCGGTTAGTAGAATACATTGCATTATCGCTTGCTTCGGTACCGCCGTCAATGGATTTAAGTTTACTGTTTTGAGTAAAATACACGCCGACTAAACGTTCGCGCGGTTGAAAATAATTTGCCCTTGATATTACGGCGTTAACTTCGCTTCTTGCAATGAAATTTCCGAAGTCGGTAAATTTAACGTCATTTTCCGCTGTACTTGTGTTGAAATATGTGTAGGAATTTTCTTCCCTGTCAACATAATACGCTACGCCGTTTAAAGAGTAACCGCCATTGCTTTGACCGATTTGAGTAACGTCGTCGGGAACAATTAACGCATATCTTTGACTTGTACCGAACAAAGCAGTACCTGAGGTACCGTCAAACTCCACATATATACCGACTTTTGCAGTAGCCGTTTCACCTTCTATAACATAACCGTTTTCGTTAATAACGGCGTTTCCAGGCGAAATAGGTATAATGTTTGGTTTCCATCCGTAAAGAGTTTTGCCTGCGCCGCCCAAATCGGTGTTCGGCTCGGTATAAACGTAGTTGTCAACATTGAAATACTGATTACGGGGAATACCGTGCGTATTGTTTGTCGGATTGCCGTATCTGTCGACTGCGGGCTCACCATCGGCATCGACGTATATGCCGTCGGCATTTTTAGCCGCAAGCGGACCTATTACCCAATCGACGGGATAGCGATCCATAAGGTCGACCATTGCAATCCTACCCTTATTAAGTGACAAGGCGTTAACATAATTAGCGTTTAAGCCCGTAGCAAAAAATACGCCGATTGCGACGCTTGCAACAAGAATAAACGCCAAAACCGAGACGCCTACTTTTTTGTTCAATTTTATTTTGTCCATTTCTACCCAAACCTCCTAGACACGTCGGTCTAAAAACAAGCAAAAAATGTTGGCAAATTCCAACTTTTAATTGCTGACAGTTGCTTATCTATCATTAAATTATAAAAAATCTTAGTAACTATTATATTCACTTATACCCCCCCCCTGTCAAGGTATTTGTGACATAATTGAGCGAAATATGCCTTAATTTAACTTTATTTAAACAATTTTGCAACAAATACGTGTATTATGTAAGTTTTTACGTCAAAATGCCAACCAAAATTCACATATATATGTCCATTGTATGAAGTTTTGTCTAAAATTCAACACAAGGTCAGCCATAAAACAACAAAATTGCACTATACAGGATTACTATATCGTACATATATTGTAAACCTTGCTACACGAAACGATGTAATAACAGCTTAAACGCAGTTAGTCATCATTAACTGCCGTTACGTATGTTATATTACCCGTATTGTATTTATGGCAGTATCGCCAATATGCTTTGCAATTTTAAATACCGAGCCTATTAGTTTTTAACAGTATACACTGTGAACAGCGTAAAATTAAAACACTGCAAAAAATGGTCGGAGCGTATCCCACTGCAATTAAGTTCGCCTTTGCTGAAAAAATAAAAAGGGCACCGTTTTCATTACGAAAAACGGCGCCGTAGAATATACCATTAATCGTAATTCAGTCGCCAAACCAAAATTGAAATCGCCCAAGGGATTTTTATATACGATTATTGAGTATAGTTCTACCTTAAAACTATACCCTTGGGACATTAAAACTATTCAATTTTGATTTGGCGAGTATATTGTAGCAAATAACGGTGCTTGTGTCAATAAAATAGAAAAAATGTAATATTATGTCGAAAAAATCAATTTGATTAGACTAGCAACGTGAGATTATAAAAATATAAGTTAGTTAAACCTTGCAATCTGTTTTTTACTCATACTAAAAAAATAAAACCCATATTTAGTATGGGTTTTAAATCTAAATACTATCAACTTTTAAACATTCCGTATAGCATCAATGGGTTTTAGTTTTATAATCTTACGGATTGGTATCAACGCCGCAAGCAAAAGCAAGCCGAATGACATTGCAATCAATGTTGCAACGGTAATCAAATCTACGCGAAGGAACGGGAAAACAATGTTAAGCAAGTACCCTCTGCTCAGAATACTGTTAAACGCCCACGCGAAAACAAACACCATTACAAGAATTATTGCAAAACTTATTGCAGAAATAATTAATGTTTCAAGCAAAAATATACTTGTAATATCTTTGTTGGATGTGCCGAGCGCGGACAAAATACCTATTTCCTTTTTTCGGTTTGCAATGCTAAAAGAAATTAGATTGATTACAAGTAGTATAAGGACTATAAGCAATATGATACATATTACTGCAAACACAATCGAAAGCAACTTTATAGTTTCCTCAAATTCATAGATCATATTAGCAACATCTACTTCATTAGTACTTTGTCCCGTATACGACGTTGTTTCGATAGTGCCCACACTGACAATATATCCTAAATATTCTTTGCGCAAAGTTGTTACAAAATTGTTTAAGTTTTTTACCGAGTCCGCCGACACTAAAATATTCGACGGGGACAAATCCAAATTAATGCGTCGAAGCATTTTTTTACTGCAACACATCTTGTTTACAAAACTTTCTAAATGCAAGTCGTTTTTGTGGAAAGCCACGCCCGCAAGTTTTACTTCGCCGTAATCTACCAACAATTCGTTTGTATCGTATTCTTGAAACTTTAAATTGAACGTTTTGCCTATTTCCGACGGTATATTACGCAATTGAGTTAAATCGGAATTGATATAAGACCATTTGGAATCGGCTTGGAACAAACCGGCGTACATCTCGTAAGTCAAAACAATTTCGTTGTCGGCAAGCGCAAATCCGTTATTATTGGATATTATTCCGCCTGCCGTTACTATTACGCTTGTTTTATAAGATATAAAACCATCAATATAGTCTGTTATTTCAAGTTCATCTTCATAATTGTTTCCCGACAATTGCATAGTGACCTCTTTGGGGTCGGTTCTGTTGAAATTTATGTCGCGAGCAAAATGGCCGTCTTCAAAATTTTCGGTGCGGAAACATTGCGGAAACGTAGGATTAATTAACATATCGTCAAAATTGATAATTCCCGCTAAAATATGATCTTGCGAATAAAACATATTACATAGGTTGACTTTTTTACCTATTAAAAACTCGGGCGGATGCTGTTCCTTGATTATTTCCACAAACTCCCCGTCAACTTCCACAACACCCGTTCCCCAACTATAACCGTTTTCTAATTCCGTAGAGGTAATATAGTACGAATTGTCGTCAATTTCCAACGCTTCGCCCACAAACGAAAGCCCCATATCAAAAATATCTTGTTTGCTTTTAATAATACCGTTGTTTATACTTAAACAGTTGTTTTCAATGTATTGCTTTGTGCTGTTTTTCATTATGCAGCTATACCTATTAAACAATTTACTGTAACCGGAAACATATCCTTGCGACACAGTAAAATGTGTTAAATCGTACTGCTGTATATACTTTGCCAATGTCAGTTCAGACGAAAAACACAAACACATCTGCGTAATAAGCAATAATAAAATACTGAATACTACAAGCAATATTACGCTGACGGTTTTTGCTTTACGCAATCGCAAAGTATTGTAACCCATTTTTAAACGGGCGCCAAACGACAGTCCTTGCTTTGTTGAAACAAAGGTTTTTTCGTCCGTAATTATTTGCTCCTGCAACTCGTCACTATCCGCAACGATTTGTCCGTCGGCAATTTCAATTATCCTATCGGCATACTTTTCGGCGCTTTCGCGGTCGTGCGACACTACCACAACCAAACGTTCGCGGGACAAGTTTTTTAATATATTCCAAATACTTTCGCCCGTTGCTGAATCGAGGTTGCCTGTGGGTTCATCGGCAAGGATAATTTTACTGTCCTTAATAATGGCGCGGGCAATGGTAATGCGCTGTTTTTCGCCGCCAGACATTTCGTCGATGCGGCGGTTTAAGTATTCTTCGTTCAACTCGACTTGCTTTAACGCATCAGTGACTTTTCCGTCCGCATTGTCCGTTTGGGTGAGTTTTAATGTAAGAGCCACGTTATCGCGGACGTTAAAGTCCGAAAGCAAATTAAATTCTTGAAAAATAAAGCCTACGTAATTGTTGCGGTAGGTATCGTAATCGCGTTGTGAAAAATGTTGCATATTTTCACCGTCGACAAAAATTTCTCCGCTTGTAGGGCTGTCTAAACCGCCAAGTAAATTTAGCAAAGTAGACTTTCCGCTGCCGCTTTTGCCGAGTATAAATACCATACCGCAGTTGGCAAAATTCAGGCTTACATCCTTTAACGCTTGCGTTTCGGATTTGGATTTTGTTTTGTAGGTTTTACTGACATCTTTTAAACTTATCACACTGGACTCCTATTTGAACGGTTATATTTTTTACATCTTAATTATTTTAACACAGTCTAGGTCGGATGTAAATACACTGTAAAAATATTAAATTTACAAGTCGAAATCGACAATACCGCTATCGGTGCGGTAAATTGCACCGCAAACGGTTAGTCCGTCCGTTTTGTTTAGCGAATTGCATATTTTTGCAACGCTGTGTTTGACGTTAAGTATGCTTGCTTTAACATCGTCCTTTTCGTCGCCGATTGCCGAGCGGATTTCGTCCGTAATAAATTTTACATAACCGCCGTTTTGCTTTAAGGAAGCACCTACCGCACCGCATTGCGTATGTCCGAGGACGACAACCAAACGGCAATGCAAGTGTTCGACGGCGTATTCGATACTGCCTAGTTGATTGTTATCTATAACGTTGCCGGCTACGCGCACAACGAATAAATCGCCTATGCCCGCCGAAAAAATACTTTCGGGAATTACCCGCGAATCGGAGCAGGTTACGACAACGGCATACGGAGCTTGCCCGTTTTGGCTTGTATAAAGCCGTTTTGACGGTGAAACATCCCCAACGCTTGTAATACTGTTGAGATAAACTTTGTTGCCGTCTTTTAATTTTTGCAACGCTACAGCCGCAGACATATATTCTTTTTGCATAAAAACTCCTTTTTAATTGTTTGCAAATTTTTAACGTTACGTATGCTACCGCTTAGCACTCAGCATAGCTACAACATAATTGTTTATATGTAACTTTGATTTTGCTTGCATTGCGCACCTTGTGCACAAAAAAGGAAGGCGTAAACCTTCCTTTTTGTGTTTATCCGCAATTACTAACGGGGAAATTTGATAGCCGCTTGCGCTGCTGCCAAACGTGCAATGGGTACGCGGAAAGGCGAGCAGGAAACGTATGTCAAACCGATCTTGTGAGCGAATTCGATACTCGAAGGATCGCCGCCGTGTTCGCCGCAGATACCGCATTGAAGTTCGGGACGGGTTTCGCGGCCGAGCGTTACTGCCATCTTCATCAACTTGCCTACGCCTACTGTATCAAGACGGGCGAACGGATCGCTTTCGTAAATCTTTGCACCGTAGTAACTGGGCAAGAATTTGCTTGCGTCGTCACGGCTGAAACCGAACGTCATTTGAGTAAGGTCGTTTGTACCGAAGCTGAAAAATTCTGCTTCCTTAGCGATTTCGTCTGCTGTAAGAGCCGCACGCGGGATTTCGATCATAGTACCTACTTGATAGGTTAGCTTGCATTTAGATTCCTTAATTACTTTGTCGGCAGTTTCGCAAACAATCTTTTTAACGTAAGCAAGTTCCTTAACTTCGCCTACCAACGGAATCATAATTTCGGGAACAACGTGCCATTTGGGGTGACGTTTGTGTACTGCCAAAGCGGCCTTGATAACAGCCTTAGTTTGCATAACGGCAATTTCGGGATAGGTTACTGCAAGACGGCATCCGCGGTGACCCATCATGGGGTTAAATTCGTGCAAGCTGTTGCAAATTTGCTTAACTTGCGCAACCGTTTTGCCTTGTCTTTTAGCAAGTTCTTCAATGTCCTTTTCTGCTGTGGGAACAAATTCGTGAAGCGGGGGGTCAAGGTAACGGATAATAACGGGTTTGCCTTCCAATGCTTCCATAAGTCCTTCGAAGTCTGCTTGTTGCAAGGGTTCGATCTTTGCCAAAGCCGCTTCGCGTTCCTCAACTGTTTCGGAAACGATCATTTCGCGGATTTTGTCGATACGTCCTTCGCCGAAGAACATGTGTTCGGTACGGCACAAACCGATACCTTGTGCGCCTAAACGTGCAGCGTTTTGAGCGTCGGAGGGAGTATCCGCATTGGTACGTACTTCCAATTGCTTATACTTGTCGGCAAGTTTCATAATACGTCCGAAGTATCCGCTGGAAGGATCGGCGGGAACGGTTTTAATTGCGATGTCGTAAATTTTACCTGTGGAACCGTCCAAAGACAATGCGTCGCCTTCGCGGAACATTTTTCCGCCAAGTTCGAAGCACTTGTTAGCTTCGTCCATTTTGATGTCGCCGCAACCGGATACACAGCAAGTACCCATACCGCGGGCAACAACCGCTGCGTGAGAAGTTTGTCCGCCGCGAACGGTTAAGATACCTTGTGCAAACTTCATACCTTCAATATCTTCGGGAGAAGTTTCAAGACGGACAAGAATAACCTTTTTCTTTTGTTTGCCGAGTTCTACTGCGTCTTCCGGAGTGAATACGATAGTACCGGCAGCAGCTCCCGGACTTGCAGCGATACCTTTACCTACAACGTTGTTTTTGTCGGCGTCGGCTAATGCCTTAGCGTCAAACGTCGGGTGAAGCAACATATCAAGCGACTTAGCGTCGATTTGCATTAAAGCTTCCTGTTCGGTAATCATACCTTCGTCGATTAAGTCGCAAGCAATTTTGATTGCGGCTGCCGCAGTACGCTTGCCGTTACGGGTTTGAAGCATATAGAGTTTACCTTGTTCGATAGTAAATTCCATATCCTGCATATCTCTGTAATGGTGTTCCAACGTGTCGCAAACTTCAAGGAATTGCTTGTATACGTCGGGCAAAATTTTTGCCATTTGGTCGATGTGCATAGGTGTACGGACGCCTGCAACAACGTCTTCGCCTTGAGCGTTCATCAAAAATTCGCCCATTAAGCCCTTTTCGCCCGTTGCGGGGTTACGGGTAAATGCAACGCCTGTTCCGCAATCGTCGCCCATGTTACCGAACGCCATCATTTGTACGTTAACTGCTGTACCCCACGAATAGGGAATGTCGTGGTCCATACGGTAGATGTTGGCGCGGGGGTTGTCCCAGCTGCGGAATACCGCTTCAACTGCCGCAAAGAGTTGTTCTTTGGGGTCTTTGGGGAATTCCTTTCCGATTTTTGCTTTGTATTCCGCCTTGAATTGGTTAGCAAGTTCTTTAAGGTCATCTGCGGTAAGGTCAACGTCGTTAACTACACCGCGTTTTTTCTTCATTTCGTCAATAAGCACTTCGAAATACTTTTTGCCTACTTCCATAACAACGTCGGAGAACATTTGGATGAAACGACGGTAGCAGTCATACGCCCAACGGGGGTTACCGCTCTTCTTTGCTAATGTTTCAACAACTTCCTCGTTTAAACCAAGGTTCAAAATTGTGTCCATCATTCCGGGCATGGATGCACGCGCACCGCTACGAACGGATACAAGCAAGGGGTTTTCCTTGTCACCGAACTTTTTACCGGTGATTTTTTCCATCTTGACGATGTAGTCCATAATTTGACCCTTGATTTCGTCGTTGATGTGTCTGCCGTCTTCGTAATATTGCGTGCAGGCTTCGGTACTAATGGTAAATCCTTGGGGAACGGGAAGACCGATTTTAGTCATTTCCGCAAGGTTTGCGCCTTTACCGCCGAGAAGTTCGCGCATTGACGCGTCGCCTTCGCTAAACAAATAAGTATACTTTTTTGCCACTTTGTTATTCCTCCAAAATAAATTTGTCTGCATTGATTAGGGACAAGCCCCAAACAAGGACATTGTACAATATTTTGACGAAAATTTCAAGTGTTTTTGCAATTAAAATGTTGGTTTGGCAAAAGCATTGTTATGAATAATAGATAACAAAACAGTTGCAAAAGGTATACCTATTCCTTGTTGCAACTGTTTTTATAAAAATTACCGTTATTGGTTGTTGGTGCGGATTACTCTACCGCCGGTTAGGGCTATCATTTTTACCGCTTGCATTGAAAAGTCGTCCGCTTCGACAATTAAGGGTTTGTCCAAAATGCCGTTTGCAAGCACTTTTAAGTAGTTGACGTTGTTAGGGATAATACGCCTTTCGCGCAGGATATCCAAATTGATTAACGAACCTGCTTGGAACTTTTTGGAAAGAACGTCGATGTTAATAATGCCCTTACTGCCCTTGGACTTTTTACGCTTGACAACCTTGTACTCGATAATTTCCTTGGCTTGTTCGTCGCTCATAACATCCACTTCGTTAACTTCCACTTTTTCCAAAATTTTAAAGTCGCGCTTGGGCAGTGCTTCGGTTTGGCGCACTATTTCCTTTAATTCCTCGACGTCGTCCACCTTTACTTCGGCATTTTCCACGCCTTCGATAATTTTAACGCGAATCAAATCGGCTTCGATAAGTTCGTCCGTAGTACGGTAAGGCATTACGTAGTTTTCGTAAACGGAATCGGCAAGTTTTTCGCTGGCTAATTCCCCCGTTAGCATATCGATAATTTCCTTAGCAAACTTTACTTTGCGGTCGCTTGTTATGCGGTACAAGCAAGGCTGTTTGCTTTTGGGACTGCGGATAGACAAGTCTATAACCTTGTACTTTGTGTCGTCAAAACGCTTAGGATCGGTTGCAAAGCGCAAGCACAGTTTTTTGCCGCGCATTACAAAACATGCAAACGTGTTACGTCCCAAACGGAAACTTTCGTGCTTCCAACTTATTGACGACTTAACTTTGTTGAAGGAAAGCAAATAGTTTTTTAAATCGGAATATCTGTCCTTAACTTCGTCGCTTGCTTGCGTTATGCGCGCTAAAAAGCTACGGTTGTATATGACGCGACGGAATACGATGTCGCTTGTGCCGTCACCGTCGTCGGCAAGTTGAACGGTAACTTCTTCTTCAACGTCGTCGGCGTTTTCGTCGTCGGCAGACGCCAATTCGTCAAGTTCGTCTTGGGAAATTTCGTCATCGTCGTCGTCCGTTTCGTCGTCCGCTTCGTCAACAAAAGCAACTTCGTCGGGCAAAAGCGTTTGCTCAACAACAGCGTCGTCCGTAGCCGATTCGTCAACGGTTTCAATGTCGGCAACCGGTTCGTCTGCAATTGCTTCGTCCGTTGCGGGTTGCTGTTCGGCGTGTTGTTCGATAACGTTTTGCGTTACTTCGTCCTGTTTAAGTTGAACGGTATCTTGTTTAATTTGATTGTCCGTTTCCTTGTCTTTTAATTGCGTAAGCGACTTACTTTTACGCTTTTTACGCGAAACGCTTACCGCTACTATAACGATAACCAGCACTACAAAAACTGCCGCCAAACCCGCAATAATTATAAGTTGCTGTTTGTCAAGATTAAGCACATTTAACAAATTAAATATTTTCATCTTTTGCCTCCCAGAATGTTAATACAATTATAGTACAACGGTTTCAATTTGTCCATAGCACAAATTTAAATTTATAAAAAAATGCTTGTGCATTTTAAGTTTACTTTTAAGCCGTTATGACGTATAATATTACCGCTAGCCTTTATACGGGGGTGTTTTTAGATTCGCCCAGTGTTAAGAAGGTTTGGTAAGCGTACCGCAGCGCATCTGCGTAAACAAGGCAAAACTAAATTAAACGCTAACAATAGCAAAACTGAAAGCCGTTCTTTCGGAATGGCTTATGCCGCTTAATTAATACCGGCTCGTAGGCTTACGCTTTGTTGCGTGGCGTAATGTCCTGCGTTATACAACGCAAATAGAACTTTGACGGTGGCAACAAGACGTTAAAATTCGAAACCTTTTTTGTTGCAAGCAACGGTTGGTTTGTTTGTTTTCCGTCCGTTGCTTAACAAAAACAAACTGTGTACGAAGAAAGCCAAATGGTCTAACGTTGGTACGCGGGTGCAAGTCCCGTCACCTCCACCATATTAGCGGCGACGACTCGTTTTAAGTCACAACAAAAAGGGGAAAGATTTTGTGTCTTTCCCCTTTTTATTGTTCCTTTTTACTTCGTCGCCTTAGTTTGGTATCGGTTTTTATTAACTTTTTTGTCCACGCGGACTAAGTCCGCTGGGGGTCGGGCTTTTGCCCTTGCCGCGTCACCCTACCAAACAAAACGTACACGCACACCCTGCGTTTATGTCAGAATTAGAAATCGCGTTTGCGGTTTCTTTTTCTTTTGCGCCGTTTTCCTCGCTTGCGCCGTCGGGGTAAGACGTGAATTTTATTTATATTGCCTATCAGTCAATTAGCAAAGGTGTTTGATGGACTAAAATACCTATGAGGTATAAACAATGAATAACTTTGCCGAACGATTAAAAGAACTAAGAAAAGAAAAAGAAATTACTCAAATGCAACTTGCATTCGAAACAAATATTAGCAAAAGCGCAATTGCCAACTGGGAGTTAGGAATAAGTCAACCAAATTCCAACGCTGTAATAATACTGTCAAGATATTTTGACGTATCGTGCGATTACTTACTTGGTGAAGTAGACAATGCTTAAAACTGTTTTATTTTAAATACCTTTTGTAAAAACGGAAAGCATTTTTATACTTAGGTGAATTATGCTATCAAGCACAACAAGTAAAAATAAAAAGTTCATTTAATCTTTGGTATAATTGCGTAAGCAAATTATGAACGGAAGCATAACAATCTTTATTATTGACTTAACCGCACGATTAATATATAATCGAATACGGGGTAAATTATATGAAAGAAAAAATAAACTTTAAAAAATTTATTACGGCAACAAATATTTTAATAATTGTCTTATTTATATTTTACCTATTAGACAGGTTTTTGCCTTTCCCCGAAGGATATACCGGTTACAATGCGTGGGATGACGACGCTCCGCCTGCATTCAATTACATATTCGGCAGCTGCGGCGGGCTTTTAACCGAGCATATGGCAATTTTCGGCGTACAGTATACGTCGGGAATAAACATTTACCGAAACTTTACGCATATGTTTTTGCACGGACATATACTGCATTTGATTGCCAATTTGGTAGGTTTGTATTTTATAGGCAATTATGCCGAAAAGCGTTTCGGTTGGTGGCTGGCTTATTTGATGTTTTTTGTTATAGGGTTTATTCAAGGATTTATCACAGATCCGCTTTACTTAGCAATAGCGCCCGGTCAAGCCGAACAGACAATGACGCAAATGAGCGTAGGCGCGTCGGGCGGAATTTTCGGACTTGTAGGCACAAGCCTTGCGGCGATATTTTTTGATATAAAAAGTTTTAAAAAAATTGGTTTGCCTACGATTATAGTAGCGGCAATTTACGGAGTGCTGACGACATACGTGGTCAGTTTCGGTTGGACGACGCTTTGCCACAACGTATCGTTAATACTCGGTTTGGCATTGGGTACGGTAATTATACTGCCGTTTTATTTATTAAAGAAAAATAAGCAAAAACAAACCGAAGTTGAAATTACCGAGTAGATAAATGTTTAAACAAAAAACACGCCCACTATTACGTGAGCGTGTTTTTTTGTTGACATTAGAAATTTAAATATTTAACACGACAAGCCGCACAAGCGACACAGCGCGCTTGCCCTATTACACCGCTATCCCTGCGTTACTACGCAAAAGCCGCGCATTTGTAACCAAAAGAGCGACATATCGAACCATTTGGCTACGCCTTTAAGACGTTGTACTATGCCCATATCGTTTTCCGTTTCCGCCGAGCATACGCTTACGCCGTGCCAGCCCTTTTCGAAAATGTGCATTTCGAACGGAACTCCCGCCTTGTGATACGCTTGCGCAAGCATTAACGAATGCTGTACCGATACAATGTCGTCTTCGTAAACGTGCCAAACGTATACGGGCGCGCTGTTTGCATTTACGCACTTGTCGACGGAAAGTTTGCCGAATAACGACTCGTCGTCCGATGCAATAACTTTGCGGGTTTGTCCGCGCGTTTGCAGGTTTAGCGACACCACCGGATACGCAAGTATAACGGCATTGGGCTTTGCAAGTTTTGCTTTGCCGCCCAATGCGTTTGACGCTTCGTCATCGGTCAACGTTGCCAACATTCCTGCAAGGTGTCCGCCCGCCGAAAACCCGATAGCGCAGATATGTTCGACGTCGATACGGTATTTTTCGGCTTGTTCGCGTATATACGCCATTGCCATACACGCCTCGTTTAAGGGTACGGGATAGGCGGTATTTGCAGTGTATTCCAACGCAAAGCAAGCAAAGCCGTTTGAAAGGTATTTTAATGCTACCGGTTCGCTTTCGCGTTGGGAAACGAAAGCATATCCGCCGCCTGCTAATATAAGCATTGCGGGACGCAGTTTTGGTTTCATTCCGTCAACCGCGCTAGGAGCGTATATGTTTAAATATCCCGCTTCGCCGCATTTGCGTTTTATATTGAAATATTTGTAAAGATCGATTTTTTCGTAGATCATAAAACCACTCCGTTATTTATAAATTTTACCACACTATTATAATTTGAAAAATGTCAATAGTCAATAATTAAATTTACAAAGATAATTTGTAATGCATTAAAACCCGAATATATTTACTCAACGATAAAAATTATTAAGCGCACCCGACAGTTAAACGTCAAGGTGCGCTTTAAAATGCTATAATACCGATTTTACGCCGTTTTTACCCAAACATATACGTAACTGGGCGACAGCACATTAGGTTTGTATACTTCCTGCATCAGTTTGCACGCTTCCGCAGTTGCGGACAATTGTTCGGCTGTTACCGTTTTGTAATCGGGCTTGCCGAACAATGCGTAACGCTGCCAATTTGCTTTGTCTTCGAAATCGATTTCCGCAAGCGTTTTGCAGGAAACAAACGATTTGTTGAAGATAACGTCAACGCTTTGCGGAATGACTAATTTGGTCACCGACGGGGACGCTACGGATAATATTGAGCCGTTTTCGCCGTAAGTATAAGTTGCTAACGCTTCGTCGTTGATTTGCTTGACGGCAAATTTTTTGCCGTTTTCGACGATTTCGGACGGTAGCATTACAACGCCGTCTGTGCCCGCAGTCAACACTTTGTTTACCGCAAGACGGTTGTAGCCCGCAAGAATGTACGTTACGCCGTTATACGTAAACTGTTCGTCAATTTCCAAGTTTTCCGACGAATAATCCAAAGTTGCGGTTTTAGGCAAGTTGTACAAATAGTTCATTTGGTCGTTGACGTTTTGTTCGGTCACTGTGTGGTCAACGGAAAATACGTTATCCGTTTTACAAAAATAATCGTACATTTTGCCGTTAACCATATTGGGTTGGTCATCCCAAGTCAAATCGTACCAGTACCAGTTGTCATCGGCAAGTTGAACCGTATTCCAAGCGTGCCCTATTCCTTTACTGCTGCCAGTAACGTAAACGTTGTTGACGTTGCACGCGTTAAGCAGCAATTGGAACGCCTTGGCATAACCTTCGCAAACGGCAGATTTGTTGTCGAACACGCCGACGATATTGTGCGCCCACGAAGCCGTTTCCGCCGTAACGCCGTCGGATTTGTACGCATAGTTAATGTCGTCGATAATTGCGTCGTGCAGCCCAAGCGTTATGTAATAAGGGTCGCTTTCGTCAGACATTAACGACAAGTACTTGTCTATTTGGTTGTAAAGTATTTTGTTTTGTGCCGAACGCGCTTCGCCCGTTGCGTATTTTTCGTCGGCGCAAATAGTGACGGACGAAACCTTGTCGGTTATTTGACTTACAGATACGCTGCATTGTTTGTCTATCCAATAATACAACGGATGGTCGTGATTGTAACTTGCAACGGTAACGTACGCTTGAACGGCGGTTATCCCCAAGCCGTTTGTGCTTATTGCGTTAAACGCGTATGCTTCGACGACCGTTCCGTCGGCAGTTTCGCCTATTTCGCGTTTTGTTGCGTTGGTGTTGACGTCATCGTGTACGGAAGACGCCAGTTCGTCGATTTTGTTGTACAGTTTTTGCATATTGCCGCCGTTTTCCAACAACGCCAACTGTTCGTATGCGTAATTGCCATTGCAAATTGCTTTGTAATCCGCTTGACGTCCGCAAACCGAACACGAGCCTGTTTCGTCGTGAGACGCACTGTTAAATTCGCTGCCGCAAACGTCGCACACCTTGTAATGCCTGTCAACGTTGTACCACCATCGAGTTGACGAATGCTGCCCGCGGGAATTTTCCTGTTCGGTATTGCACAGTTTACATTCGGAGTAATGCTCGACAGAGTTTGACTTAATGACGAACAAATGCCCTTTTTCCAATGCGGAAATATCGGCAATTTCCTCATTGCCCGCTTCGTCAAAATAATACTTGTTGCAGCCGCTGCACTTGAAGTAATTAATTTCGTCTTGACCTACGCAAGTTGCGCCGGTGTACATTTGGGCAACCATTGTATGCTTGTGCGCAGGAGGTTCATTAGTATCGGGTTTGTCCGACGGAGTGCTAGGTCCGAAAATTAGATCCAATACCAAGTCGCACGACGACAAAAACGTAAGCGCGCATATACATATTAAAATTATAAATATAATGGATAATTTGCGTTTCATAGCGTTATTTTAGCATATTTCAGGATTTTCCGCAAGCACAATTCAATATAACGCAAGACTAAACGACTAAGCGATAAAACAGGCTTGCATCGTAAAACCGACAAAAAAACGTTCCGCATTATTATACGCGGAACGCCGATTATCCTGCTTATAGCAAAATTGTTAAATTTATTAAATAATCAGGTAAGAATAAGTCTCTTTTGAATCAAGCAAGAGAACAAGTCAATCCAACCGAGCAATACGCCGGTAGGAAGAATTGCAAGAATCAAAATAAGAATTTGTTTGCCTGCTTTTCCGTGCAACGCAGCCGATACACGTACGATTATTTCCGTAAACCAGTTAACGCCGGGAATTAAAAGCAAAATGATTTGAATCAATCTGGGCAATTTGTTAAATCCGCTAAGTGCTGACATAATTTTTCCTCCTAAATTTTAACAATTTTTATGTCTATTTATATGATACGCCAAACACATAAATTTGTCAATACTATTACATAAATTTCTATCTTAACGTAAGCCCGAATTTCACGTTGGTACGCTTACTAGTCGACAACTACCGTATCCTTATTTATGCTTTTTAAAAACAGTTTAAAACCGTCCAAAGACAACACAACCGTTGCAGTGTTGTCGCAGGGGTGGAATTTAACGCGTTCGGCATTCCATACGTCCCTGTGTATTAAAAGGGGCGCCGAGTACTTTTCCGCATTCTCGTTTAAATACGCAAACGGCGACACGCTGCCGCGGTGAACGTGCAAATCGCTAAACAACTTTTCCTCGGTTGCAAATTCGAACTTGGCGCAATTGACATAACTTGCCAATCTGCGCATATTTGCCCTAACGTCGAACGGGAGCACTACCAAATAGTAGTTGTCGCTTTTTTTGTCCTTGACGTAAAGGCTTTTGCACGACATACAGTTATCCACGTGTATTACTTGACGGGATTCTTCCGTAGTAACAACCGCTTCGTGGCGGATTAGGCTGTAACTTATTTTTAAATTATCTAAATATGCTGTTACTTTGTTTATCATATAAATTAAATTCCGTTTGTAAAACTATATTTGCACTAAAACGGTAAAAACACTCCGTTGCAAAACACTATAAAAAAACTAAACGCGACTGTTGTTACGGCCGCGTTTAGCAAAATAAATTACATCGTTACAATTACAGAACCAACGGTATAATGATACCTGCAATTACAACCAACAAAACAACGAAGTACAATACAATCCATACCGTTTGCTTGTGAGCGACAAAACGCCAAGCAAGTATTGCAACTACGCAAATCATTGCCGCAGTAGCTACCGCTTGCAAATAACCCGTAATGTTGCCAAGACCTACGGCGGAAAGTATAATGCCGACTAAGTAAATAACAGCCGCCGCAACTAAAAGCCAAAAAGCAATTTTGTTAAGGCTGATATGGCGTTCGCCGTTGTTGCCTGATTTTTTAGACATAATCATTTACCTCCTAATGTTAATACAAAAATTGTAGCAAATATTTGCAAAAAATGCAATCGTTTTAAACATATTTTATTGATACAAATATAACATCACGCCTTTAAAAACAAGTTCGCAAATTTTAAGGCGGTGATCTTCGGTTTGCAAAAGTTCCGCTTCCTCATCGTTACTTAAAAAACCGCATTCCACAATTACGGCAGGACAGTTTAATTCGCGGCAAATGTAGTAGTCGCCCGCTAATGCGCTGTGAGCGTTGCCGGTACTGTCGTTTAGCACTTTTTGCAGCGATTGCGCAAGGGTCTGCCCGTCGGTTTTGCCCTGCTGGAAAAACACTTGCGGTCCCGAACGGTTACTTGAACTAAACTTGTTCATATGTACGCTTATTAATATGTTAGGCTTTGCTTGTTCCGCTATGCGTTTGCGTTCCTGCATATCCCGACGCTTAAATCCGTTTGTGGGCAAACCATACAAACCGTCTTCGGTAGTACGCGTATACACCACATTAAAACCTGCGTTTTTAAACAGTTCGCCCAACGTTTTGGAATAAGCCAAATTAAGAGTGGATTCCTTTACGCCCGACTTGCTTACCACCCCGCCGTCGATACCGCCGTGTCCGGCATCTATTACAACGGTAAAGTCTATAAGACTATGCGAACTTGCGGCAAACTGATTGACGCACAGCGCTGTCGTAAGCGTTAACTGCACAACTATCAACGCTAATAACACCAACACTAATTTACGTCTTTTTATTACTACGAACATTTAATTTTTTCACCTTATTTATTTAACTTAAAAATGCGGATTTTTAATTGAAAAAACCTATAATTTGACAAAAACTGACTGTTTTCGCGTTTTTTCGACCTATTATAGGCATAGTTATACACTTATCCACAGAGTTATCCACATTGCAAAATAATGCTGTGGACAAACTGTTTCACGCATTTTATGAAACGGACAAGCATTGGTTACAACACTAATTTATGCGGTTGAACAGCAAAAAATCACTGCACGTTATTCTTTTTTTTGAACCGATTTACGAATACTAAACGGAAGTAGCGGTTTAGCATTTTAAAGTTAAAACGGCAATAAAATTTGACTGTTGGCAACAGATTTAAACCGATAAGTTTAAGCGACGTATTAGTTGGATATACTTTTACAAAAACTACAAGGAAGGTGGATTTTAAATGATTAATCCCTTTAACGAAAAACCGATTAAAAGCAACGACCAATTTTACAATTGGAAAGAATTGTCACCGAAACCTTACAACAAATTCGACGTAGATCCGTACACGCGCGTACGCATAATACTTGCAAACGGAGCCGAATACGAAGCGGTCAAGTTTTCGCACGCGTTCCACCGCCACTGCGATAACAACGACATTCGACGCGAACTTGCAATAACGCGACGCAAGGAACAGCAACAGCAAAAACGCATTGCGGCGCTTAAACCGATAGGCGAAGGCATATTGGAACACACCATAGGCTACGAACAATTAGCCGTAGACCTTACCGCTATATTTGCCGAACGCGAAAGCAACAAGTATGTTAAACAGGCGATGAATTTTGCCCTACTCGAAGACTTCGACCACTTGTACCGTTACGCCGATTTACTTGAAATGGACAAGGGAGTAATTGCCGAAAGGCTTGTTGGCAAGTACACCGAACTTATGCCGGGCAGACCGACCATTTCCGAGCACCGCTTCCCTGCCGACGACGTAAAACGCTTTGTAAACTACAAGCAAGCGGGGAGCCTTACCAAGCTTGACATAAACATCCTTACCGCAGCCGAACAGCAAACAATGAACTACTATATGAACCAAGCGGCGTTTTACCAAAACAACGTAGGCCGTCAGCTTTACACCGAAATCGGAATGATAGAAGAACAGCACGTAACATTATACGGCGGACTGATGGACACGACTTGCACTTGGCTGGAAGATAACCTTATGCACGAATATACCGAATGTTACTTGTACTATTCGCTAATGGAAGACGAAACGGACGAACACATTAAACGCATTTGGGAACAACACTTTAACGACGAGTTGGCTCACTTGCACAACGCGGCGGAATTACTGCAAAAATACGAAAACAAGGTTTGGCAGCAAGTAATACCGCAAGGGGAATTCCCCGAATTGCTCAGCTTCCATTCCAACATCGAATACGTACGTCAAGTAATTGCCGATTCGGTAAATATTACCGCGCAAAGGGAAGACTATATCGATGTATCCAAACTGGAAGACGGCGCGCCGTTTTTTGAATATCAACAACAAGTAAACGTAAAAGACAACGACGTACCCAGCCACAACGTTATGCGCAAATACATTGCCGACAACGGCAAAGACTACCGTTTTGAAGTGGCTGCGCACCCAATAGAAGAATTACGCGACCGCAAGCACGACAACACAACGGTCGGCAGATAAATACTGCAATGACAGACAGAGATTTTTTGCAAGACGATCCTTTCAGCGACGCTAAATTTTTAAGCGACAAATTTAACGCACGTCCCGGAGTATACGTTCCGTACGATTACGCGCTGTTTTATCCGAGCGGAAGAATACCCTGAGTAGCCGACCAATCGCGCGACGGGATTTGAATATAATGCGTAATGCGTAATTGCGGTTGGTTTAATTTTATTGTACGGCTACGCCTAGATGTATTGGTTGTACTAATTGCTTTTGTCGTCATTGCGAGCGTAGCGAAGCAATCTAGAAAAAATCAGCATTACTATTCTATTCTCTGGATTGCTTCGTCACTAACGCTCCTCGCAAAGACGTCAAGGTATATAGATACACCTTAGTATGTCATCTCGACCAAGGCACTTGTGCCGCGTGGAGAGATCTAGCGCAGCGTAATGCGCAATGTTGGCGACATTAATCAATTACGTGTTACAAATTAATAAGTCGCTGCTTTTTTGTCCTTAGCCGAGCAACGTAGTTGCGAACGCCAATGTTTATGGAGCAAAGCGACAATAAACATTATGTTGAGCGAGCAACTTGGTTGCTACGTTTCGCCAAAGGACGGCGAATGTTGCGAAACATATAGGAATACGGTATGTACGATTATACGTTGGTTCCTAGATCCTTCGACTCCACTTCGTTCCGCTCAGGATGACATAATTGATGTTATGCTCAGGATGACATATATTTTAATGCGGAATTAAGGTAACGTTTAGTTTAACTCTGGATTGCTTCGCTTCGCTCGTGGCGTTCGCAACTGCGTTGCTCGGCTGAGAACGGAAAAGGTCACAATGTGCGGTGGGCAAGAGTCTGCCTACCCTACGCTTATCATAGCACTCCTTGCAAGGGCGATTGGTGCAAATTTAAAATGTAACAAAAAAGAGCCTGTCGTACTTTATGCGGCGGGCTCGATTTTTTTTGACTTTCGTCAAATACAACTAATGTTGTTATTGGTTGTTGCTTACCGGCGTATGACGAGTTCCGTTGTGTTCGGCATACTTATAATCGCGGTAGGAATTGTCCGTTTGAACCATATTGAAACGGGATACGCAAAGCCATACTATCATATAGATGCCCGCAATACCTACCAAGATATAAATCAGCCTTTCAATCCATACCATACCGAAGGTAATAAAGTTTACAAAGTTAAATCCGAAAATACCTACGGCAAGCCAGTTTAACGCGCCGATAATTGTTAAAATCAACGCAATAACCGAAAAGACGTTAAAAACCTTTTTCAATGCTTTTTCCTCCTTGTTAGTTGTGGGGATAGTATGAGCAAATATAATTACAATATACACAATAGAAAAAAGCTCCCTTTAAAGAAGCTTTTGAGAATTTGTTTTAATCAGTTGTTTTAAATTTGTTAAATGTATTTAAGATAGAAAGTTTACGTTAGTCGGTTGTGTCTATATCATAATTGCGGGTGACGGTGTTGACGGTGTCGTAGTCATAACCGCGGGAAAGCAAATACCGTTGAAGTTTTTGCAAAGTTTTTAAGTCATGCGGTTTGCTGCGCATATACTTTGCCGCTAAACGTTCGGCATTGGATAATGCCGTGTCGCGCTCCACTACGCAATGTTTTTCGATTATACATTGCGGTATGCCTTTTTGTTGAAGTTCCTGCCTAAGACGGCGTTCGCCCTTGCTTGCAAGGTTTTGTTCCACGTACATTTGAGCATAATAATCGTCGTTGACGTACTTATAGTCAACAAGTTTGTCTATTACGTAGGTTACAATTTCCGCCGCATAGCCCTTGCCCGTCAGGTATTCGCGCATTTGCTTGCAAGTTTTCATACCGCGTGACAAATAATTTAACGCTTTGTCGAAACAGACGGATTTTTCACTGTCGAAAACCGCTTCGGTAAGTTTTTCGGTAGATACGTCGGCACCGATTTTTAAACCCAACTTCATAACGGTTAACATTTCCAACGCAAAAGCAAATTCGCCGTCGATGTAGACGTTGGCGCGGGTTTTGTTATTTTTTTGTATTTGCATATCGGTAATCTTTGGCATAGCGTTTACTATTTCTCACACGAACAAATTTTTACACTTACAATAACTTATAACGCGATACGATGTGATAGCGAGTGATTAGCAATAATGAATTGTTATAATACATCATTAACAGTTGTTGCTAAACTATTATACAACAAATTGCAAAAAACATCAACTGTGTAAATTTTTGTATCGCTCCACTGCTTGGCGGTAACGGGCGGCAAGACGGGAAATATACGCCTGCTTGTCCGTCGGGCTGAGCGTTTCCATATAGTCCTGATCGGCAAGACGCATAATGGGATTTAATACCGTTTCGCTGCTGTCTAAAATTGCTTCGACCTTACGGTAGAATTCCTGCTCCTCACAAAAATTTTCGTAATCGTAAATTTGCTGTTGTAGCCTGCGGTGCTGTTCTTCGCCCACTTTACGCGGGTTAAGCCCTTGGGTTGCAGCAACTTGCTTTTCAGTTTCTATTTCCTGTTTTGCCTGTTCCCAAAATCCGCTTTTCATTCGGTGTTTTGCTTTTTTAGCGTATTCCTTAAATGTAGACATATGTGCCTCCGAAAATTTTGACGAAATTACGTTGTTTGTGTCGAAAAATCACTGTAAAATACAAACTGTCCGTCACATTATGTGACAGACAGTTTTTTTCTTTTGTAATAATTTTATGAAGTTTTAGTAAGCACTTACAAGTTAGACAGTACCACATTTAACGCAGTAGATGTTCGCTTATACGCCCTTAAAAGTTAGGCTGCAACCGAGACTGCACAGCGCATATCACGTTTGAGGACGTAAAAGCGCGCAGATACAAGGCAAACAAGGCGAACACAAAGGAGCGTACTAATGCGTACGTGACTGCAAGTAGATGTTCACTTATACGCTCTCAAAAGTTAGACTGTGACCGAGACTGCAACGGTGCGAAGAAGCGCAGATTGCGTACAATTGGCACATTGCGGCGCAATAGCGTACTTGCGGTACGTGATTGTGACGGAATGCGACAAGGGTGCGTGAGATGCACTTATTCAACTTGCAGGAACGGGTGCAGGATAACTACATTTTGCTACGTTTGCGGGCTGCTTCCGCCTTCTTCTTGCGTCTTACGCTGGGTTTTTCGTATTGTTCCTTCTTACGAAGATCGCCAATGATACCGTCGCGGGCGCAACGTCTTTTAAAACGACGCAATGCGCTGTCTAACGTTTCGTTTTCGCCGACTTTGATTGTTGCCATTTCCGTTTTCGCCTCCTTTCCGCATCAATGGTGAATTTTGTTGTTATTTATTACATACCGAGCGTAAATTCAATAAATACTTACTTTTTACGCAATCGATATGATAACAGTTGCTTTAAACAATTGGCTATACCTTAATACGCCTAATTATCCGCAACTATTTTATTATACAAAAGCGCGTATAAATTGTCAATTATTTAATGTAAACAAAAACACACAATTTTTTGACGCCGTTGCACGATTATACATATGCGCATATGCGTATATTTGCTTAGGCAAATGCGCTGCTTAAATTTTTAGTTTAGAGCAAATTTCCGCCAAATTCAAATCGAACTTGTCGTTTAAACCCCAAGTGTTCAAACCGTCGTCGTTTTTGCGGGGAATTATGTGCATATGCAAGTGGAATACCGACTGCTGCGCCGCTTGACCGCTGGCGTTGATTATGTTTACTCCGTCAAAACCGCAGTCGTCGACATAATGACGACTGATTTTTTGTACTGCTGCCATAACCGCTTTGAAGTCCGCTTCGTCGCAATCGAGAATATTTGTGCAGTGTTTTTTAGGTACGACAAGAGTATGCCCGTAACTGTCGCAAGATATATCCAAAAAAGCGTAAGTTTTGTCGTCTTCGTAAATTTTGTGACCGGGAATTTCGCCCTTGATTATTTTACAAAAAATGCAGTCATTCATAATGATTACTCCTTTATTTTAATGCGTAATTGTGGTTAAGTTGAATTAAACTCCGAATTGCTTTACTTCGTTCGCAATGACGGTTATCAAGCAAATTCAACAAACACTACCTACTTAATGCGCTAATGCTAAATTATACGGTTAATGTGCCTAATGCTCCGTCTAAGTACGGTTCGGCAATTTTTATATTTACTATATCGTTAGGTTTGCAATCGCCTTTAAAGTATACCCGCAAGTACTCCTTGGTGTAACCTTCAAAGTATCCGTTGCGCTTGCGTTCGACAAGTACCGAACAAGTTTTGCCGACAAAACTGTTAGCAAACTGCGTTTTAAGTTGCTGTTTGATTTGACCGAGTTTTTCCGCGCGGAATTGCTTAATTTGAGAATCGACGTCTTGCCAGTTGTAAGCGACGGTTCCTTCCCTTGGGGAAAAGGGGAAAACGTGAATATCCGCAAAACCCACTTTTTGCACGAAGTTGCAAGTTTCGGCAAACTCCTGTTCCGTTTCGCCGCAAAAGCCCACTATTACGTCGGTTGTTATGCCCGCATTCGGAAAAACCTTACGGATTTTGTTTACGGCGGAAAAATATTCGTCGGTAGTATACTTGCGGTTCATCCGCTTTAAAGTTTGGTCGCAACCCGATTGCAGCGACAAATGGAAATGCGGACAAAAGTTAATTTGCGTTAATGTCGACAACAATTCGTCGGTAACTACGCTTGCTTCCAAACTGCCTAAGCGTATGCGAATGTCGCAACAGGATAAAGCCTGAAACAGCTGCGGCAAACTTTCGCCCGTATCACGCCCGAACTGCGAAATGTCGATACCGATAAGCACTACTTCCGACGACACAAGCGTTTTAACTTCCGCAACTATATCGGCAATTTTGCGGCTGCGGCTGCGACCGCGCAAATACGGTACGATACAGTAACTGCAAAAGTTGTTGCACCCGTCTTGAATTTTGACAAAAGCGCGTGTGCGTTCCTGTGCGGCAAAGCCGTCTTCGGCATACACCGACGGCAATGCGCTTACAAACACGCCGTTGCTGTTAAGTTCGTTAACAATGCGCGTTTTGTTGTCCGTACCGAAAATTGCCGTAACGTTTGCTATATCCGCAAATTGCTTTGAATCCTTTTGCGAAGCGCAACCCGTAACGATTACGCGGCATTCGGGATTGAGTTTCCTTGCGCGCGCTATGGCTTGGCGGGACTTTTTTTCCGCTTCGCGGGTTATGGCGCAAGTGTTAAGTATAAACACATCGGCTTGTTTAAGCCCGTTAAACGCCTTGTGCCCCGCTTTATTAAGTTGTTCGATAATTTGCCCGCTTTCGTACAAATTGGTTTTGCAGCCCAGCGTAAAAACCGAGACAGTCATTGTTTTACCGTAATTTTCCTTTGTAAATTATTTTACTTTAAGCAGTAATGCACGCCATTCGCCCATTGACTTTGTTTGGACTATTTCGAACAAGTCGGAATACATATCCGCCACATACTGCAACTTTATATCTAATATGCCCGACAGTACAACAACGGTATTCTTGTGTATGACTGCGGATATATCGTCGTGAAGCATTGCCAAAATGTCGGCGGTGAGATTGGCAAATACGACATCGAATTTGCCCGATGTTTGTTCGGTTAGGTGGCCCGTTTTAATAGCGCATTTATTAAGCAGCCCGTTTATTTGCGAATTGTGTGCAGCAATATCGGTCGCTTGCTTGTCGATATCGACAAGTTCGGCAAAGTCGGCGCCCAAAAGAATGGCGGACAAACCCAATATTCCGCTGCCGCACCCCACGTCCAAAACGCGTTTGTTTACAAGGTTGAGTTGTTCGGCGAACTGCAAACACATACTTGTTGTTTCGTGCTGACCTGTGCCGAATGCGACGCCTGTGTCCAGCAAAAGTGTTAATTTGTCCGTAGTTACGCTTTCCCATTCGGGACAGATGACTAATTTGTCCGTTTCGATAGGTTTGAACGTTTCCTTGAATTTGGCGACCCACGCATCCCCTTCGACAGTGCCGACTACTATTTTTAAACTGCCCGCATCGGTTAAACCCGCAAAACTTTCGCGCAGGTACTTTAACGCTTGGTCGGTGTCTTCCAAATTGCAGTACCCTTTAACTATTACTTCGTTTTCGTCATAGGGCTTGTCGGCGACGTCGTCCTTGTAGTCCCAACTGGAATTATTGTATAAATCGTTTTTATCATAAATGCTAATGCCGTCTAAGCACACTTCCTGCAAAAAGAAAGCGACTAAGTCGCTTGATGAAGAAGCGGTATAAACGGCAATTTCCGAATAACGCATAATATTAATTTTCCTACTTTATTAACAAATCGATAAGTATTTTGGCGTTTTCCCACTCGCGCTTGTTTACTTCGTACAAATCGCGCCCTTTTTGCGTGATTGTGTAATATTTGCGCGTTGCGCCGACGTTTTCGCCCCAAGTCCCCTTGATACATTCCATATCTTCCAAACGGTGATATGCCGAATACAGGCTTTGTTCGTTGGGAACGTACAAGTTGTTTGTCTTTTTGGTTATATACTTACGTATTTCGTTTCCGTACTTTGTACCCGTCATTAAAGCGGACAGTACAAACGTGTCGATATGACCCCGAAGAAGGTCGCTTGATATTACTTTCATCATTAGTTCTCCGTTACTATGTCTGCCATATAGAGTACCACTACAACGGCTTTTTGTAAAGAGGGAAACGGGCTTTTTTTAAAAAATAAATTTACTTTTTTTTGTTCGCAAATGTGAAACATTATGAAACAAAAAAGCAAACTTTTGAGATATTGTTCACTAACAATCAGTATAATAATGATGAAATAGCAATGTCATATTATTGATTATACACACAAAGTAAGACGTGCAAATCAGGCAAATATTTCATACTGCGAAACAGCGAGAATGTTAACTTGTCCGTACGTTTAACAGCGTTGAAAAATGCGTATCGGTATAAAACATTAAAAAACTTTTAATTTTATAATGTAACAGTGATACGTCCCCTGCGAACATTGCTTACTATAACGCAAAAGGACTTTACTTAATGAAGCAATTCCCATAGATATTAAAAGAGCGAAGACAAATTCTTCGCTCTTTTGCTTGCCCGCAACATTGAGTAATCGCTCAAATAAACTGTAATTTATTTATTTATTTTTATAATAAGGACATTTTTGCTTTAAGCACTGTTGATTAAATCCTGTAAATTCACATTTAATCTCGTCAATCTGCATATCGATACTGTATTTCTCTTTTACAAATTTGACTGCATAAGATAAAGATAAAAAGGCATTTCTTTTGCAACACCTCGGTCCGCCGATTTTGCTCATTGCCGATATTACAGAAGAAGTATATTCCATATGTTGTTTATAAAAATCATCATTTGAGAGCGGTCCCGTTTTATGAATAATAGATAAAGCCGCACCGACAGATGCGGTTGATCCGCAAATGCCCCATTGTCCGCACATAGCACCGGGCATTTTTATTGTCCTATTCGCAAGTTCGTCCAACGCATAGACCAAATCAATATTGCCGCCCGCATTTTTATAAGCAACAATAAAAGCGGCACCATCCAAAAAATGATGTTCTGAACCGTGTATGTTGACATAATCATTGTGCATAATTGTCTTGACAATTTCAATAGGATTGAGAGATCTATGTTTTAACACTTCGCTTTTTATAAGCGAATACTTTTCTTCCAATGTATATGCCATAAACATTGCTCCTGCATAAATTATTGTTTATCTTTCAGATATTATACAACAAAAAATTTAAAAAGTAAATAATAAGCGCACTGCCTTGCGTTCAAGGTACAGTGCGCTATACTTATATTTTGCGATTAAACTTCCATGTGGGAACGGCGGTAAAGGGCAAAATCCTTTATTATCGTCCTATTACAGATAACCGTTCGTCATAATCAATAAAAATAAACTAATGACGAAAGTGCTGTAAGTTTTTATGCCGATTTATACTTAACCGACAGAAGATTCGAGCGAATCAAAGTAACCGTTTACTTGTTCGATTATATCGGAATAGCTGTGTTTAAGTTCGCCGTTATACTTTAAGGCGACCGTTTGACCTTCCACCGCTACTGCAATTTGTTGCAAACGTCCTTCATTGTCGACATAAAACTCCGCTGACGTATTGTTATCAAGCCAGTCGGCAATGGCGTCCACGTACGCATATAACTGTTCGGCGGTGAGTTCGGCATTATTTTCAAGTGCGACTTCGTAAAGCGTTTTGTCGCAATAAGCTTGAACCAACGCAGTTAAGGTATCCTTAATTTCGACTGCGCTTATTTTTGCTGTTTCGTCCTTTTGGAAGGAATTCCACAAAAATTCGGGGCTCATCATACTGCAAACTTCAAGCAGCTGTTTTACTGTTACGCCTTGAAGATTAACGCCTAACGGCTTTGCTATTTCCGCCAAATCTATACCTAACGCCACAAGCAATTCGTCGATAGTATTTACATTTTTGTCGGGATAATAATTAGTTATAATACCGTTAATTTGGTCGATTAAATCGTCAACGGTAAAGTTTTCCAGACGCAAATCCGTCATTGTTTGCAAAATGGTACGTTTGAGCAACGAATAAACCTTGTTGGGCAAACCGTTAATATCGTCCCCTAAAAGTACCCCTAACGGCGTTCCTTGAAGTTCGGCGAGTAAACCGTTTACGTATTCCGAAACGGTAGTAGTTGCAAGCATTGAGTTAAGAGTGCGTAAAAGTTCGGTATCGATATAGTACACGCTGATATCCGCATTCGATTTTGTTTCGTCCAATTTTACCAACGAAGTTAAAATTTCGCCGATTTGTCCGTCGGCAGGAAATTCGTCAATGATTTGACGGAGTTCCGTTACCGATTGGCGTATTTGCTGAGTGTTTGCGTTGAGTTCGTCAATATATGCTTGAATGTTTATTCCGTTTTGTTGAAGCAATTCGTCTAAACCGTAACGTCCGTAAAAGCCTTCGCCGATTACGTATACCGTACCTTGGCTTAAAACCGCCTTGTAAGTTTGCCCCGACGCTTCGACACACGCGCATCCTTCAAGCTGTCCGTCGGGCAGCATATTTAAAGACAGTTCGCCGCTGACGGTAATTTGAGGATGGTCGATTCCTTCACTAAGAAGATTTACAACATCCAATTTAACATCTTTAAAACTAACGGTATAATCCCAAATGTCCGATTTGGAAATATTTGCAATTAGTACTTCGGTTGCACTGCTCCACCATCCGCATGCGCTGCATACTCCGTCAACGTAGCTGTGGGCAATTACTTCGACCGCTTCGGTATGTTCGCAAGTAGCTTCGTACCAGTGACCGTTTTCATCCGACGACAACGTCGAAGCAAAAGTGTGCTTGTGCGGTTCGGGATCGGGCGTGGGAGTTACGGGGTTTTCAAAATAACCGCAAACGTCGCATTCAAGCCGAGTGTCACCGGGGACTCCGACCATATGGTGTTTAGCAGTACCGCTTACTTCGTCGGTATCGCCGCAAATTGCTTTGTGCCAGTGATTATCCTTGTCGTACGTCCATTCGTCAGAAAATTCGTGCTGATGCTGCCCGCACGCAGCAAGCGTTAACGACAATGTCAATACAAGCAACAAAATCAATACTATTTTTTTATTCATAACCGATCCTCCGTCGGAACAAAATTTTTAATACGTATACTGTTTAATTGACTCCCAGACGTTTTAAAGCGTCGATTGCCCGTTGATGCCCTTTTTCCGCCGCCATACGGTAATAGCGGATTGCTTCGCTTCGGTTTGAGATTACGCCGCAACCGTATTCATAACACAAACCAACATTACTTAAAGCCATTGTATAACCTTTTTGCGCAGACTTCATATAATAGTCAAAAGCAATATCTTTATTTTCCGTTACGCCCCTACCGTTATAATACAAACTGCCCAAATTATTCATAGCTTCGGCGTTGTCTTGGCTAGCAGACAACCTATACAACCTAAACGCTTCGGTATAATCTTGGTTAACTCCGTAACCGTTTTCATAACAAACGCCTAAATTGTACTGAGCAACAGGATAGCCTTGGTCGGAGGCACATTTATACCACTTTGCCGCTTCCGCATAATCACTTGCCACGCCCGTCCCGAAATAATAATAATTTCCTACCAAATTTTGAGCGAATTTGTAACCTTGATTTGCCGATTTAAGTGCATATTCGTAAGCATTGTAGCAATTTTTAGTAGTACCTTCGCCCCTTTCGTAACAAAGAGCCACACCGTACTGAGCCATTTTATTGCCACTATCGGCGCCCTTTTGATACCAGTAATATGCTTGGTTCAAATCCTTGATTGTACCTACGCCTTCGGAATAACAATAGCCGAGATTATTCATTGCCTGTGTGCTACCCGCCTGAGCACCTTTCAAATACCATTGAAACGCTAAACTTATATTTACTGACGTACCGTAACCTTTTTCGTAACAAATACCCAAATTACACATACCTGAGCTGTCGTTTTTTTGTGCGGCTTGATTGTAATACTCGAACGCTTTGTTGTAGTTTTGGGTAACGCCAAGACCTTTTTCGTAGCAGTAACCCAGATTAGAAAACGCGCGAGGATGTCCTTGTTCGACGGCCTTTTGATACCATTTTACCGCCATAGAATAATCGCGGACGACACCCCTGCCAGTTTCGTAATAAAAGCCCAAATTACTTTGTGACTTTGCGTGACCTTGTTCGGCGGCGGAAAGCAGCCATTTGAACGACTCGTAATAATCCTTTTGAACATATTTGCCTGCGTCGTACATACAAGACAAATAAAACTTGGCAATAGCATTGCCCTTGTTTGCCGCGCTCATATAGTAATTGTACGCTTTTTTGCAGTCAAGTTCCACACCGTGTCCGTATTCGTAACACCACCCCAAATCGCGTTCGGCAGGAGCGTATCCGCATTCAGCCGCTTTACGCAAATACGGAATTGCTTCGTCGTATTGCTTTTGCCTGAGATACTGATCGGCGGCACTGTACCAGTCGCGCAGTTTGCTTTCGGTAATATTTTCCGAATTGGCGCGAACATCGGGATTTTGTACAAGATCGCTCAACTTTTCGATCGGCTTTTCGGCGGGTTGCTGCTGCATCTGTTTGGATTTGATAATATTAATCGGACAACCGCATTCGGGACAAGCCGAAGCGTATTCGCTTACCTTTTTGCCGCATTCGGGACATATTAACAAAGCCATAGTTTTAATTACTCCTATCGATTAATTATAGTAAAACGGACTAAGTCCGCAAGTTACGTTATTTAATGCAAAATAATAATTAGATAAAGTTACATCAATTAAGTTTGATATATATTATTATACCAATATTGCTTTATTTCGTCAAGATTTAGAGACTGACAATGCGGTTAATGTTGGACTCAATGTCAATTTAATGCGGAATGCAGAATTCGTAATGCATAATTGCGGTGACGCATTTTATATGTCATTGCGAACGAAGTTTCGCCAAAGGACGGCGAATGTTGCGAAACATCTAAGAATACAGTATGTACGATTTATCTGCCGGTTCTTAGATCCTTCGACTGCGCCTGCGGCTTCGCTCAGGATGACATTTATTTTCGTTCAGGATGACATAATGGGGGGGCTATTCTTCACTCAATATGATATTAAATAGATTACACTTAAAATGGCTTAAATATATTGCACCCAGCACTAAATATATTGCACTTAGGATGACATATTATACAATGCGAAATGCGTAATGTGTAATTAAGGTGAATTTAAATTAAATTCTGGATTGCTTCGTCGCTGACGCTCCTCGCAAAGACGGAAGAATACATAAGTGTAAATGCGTTCGCAACTACGTTTCTCGGACAAGGACGACAGACATCCACCTAATTCCGTAGCGTATTTCTAATTTGTAACACTTAGTGTCGATTAATGTCGCCAACATTGCATATTGTGCATTAAGCATTACGCATTTACACTCTAAATTGTCTTGCTCTAAGCCCATAGCGCGACGCGTTTAACGCCTATCCACAGTGTGGATTGCGTAGCCAAAGCGTGCAAGACAAGGCAAACAAGACGGTGGCAAAGGAGCGTATACGGACATACGTGACTCGAATAATTACGCAGATACGCTTTTATATATAATTCGTTCTAAGCCCGTAGAAACAAGCAAGACGAGGCGACCGCGTATTTTGCGACAGGAGCGTACTAGACGTACGTGACTGAGCAAAAACGCAAGGGCAACAAAGTATTGCGATGTTTATACGGGCTTAGAAAAAGAAAATGTTTGCTTGAACATATGCCCAAGCAAACATTTTTAGTAATGATTAATCAGTCTTTGCGCAATTCCGCCTTGATACGGCGTACGCCCGAACTTGACGACTGTTCCTTAGTTATTACAAACCGTCCCAAGTCGCCCGTATTGTTTGCGTGCGGACCGCCGCAGATTTCCTTGCTGAAATCGCCCATTGTATACACCTTGACGACTTCGCCGTACCTGTCGCCGAACAAGCCGATAGCCCCTGTTTTGCGGGCTTCTTCAATCGGCATTTCCTCGCACGTGATTGCAAGTTTGCGTTGGATTGCTTGGTTTACCAAACTTTCGGTTTGAGCAATTTCGTCCGCCGTCATAGGACGACCGAAACTGAAATCGAAACGCAAGCGTTCGGGAGTGATGTTACTGCCCTTTTGCTTGACTTCGTCGCCAAGCACTTTGCGCAATGCTGCTTGCAGCAAGTGCGTTGCTGTGTGCAGATATGTCGTTTCCTGTCCGCCGCCTTCCGCCATACCGCCTTTAAAGCGTTGTTCGCTGCCGGCGTGAGACTTGGCTTGGTGCTCGGCAAACTTTTGTTTAAAACCTTCAACGTCTACGGTATAACCGTTTTCCGCGGCAAGTTCCTCGGTCATTTCGACAGGAAAGCCGAATGTATCGTAAAGTTTAAATGCCGTACCGCCCGGAACAACCTTGCCCTGAATGTGGGAAATAACCTTAAAAAATTCCTTTTCGCCCGCGACAAGAGTTTTGCTGAACTTGTCTTCTTCCTTATTGAGTTCGTCTATAATTTTGTCGGCATTTGCTGTAAGTTCGGGATAAGCGTCCTTGTAAACTTCTATGTAGACCTTTGCAATTTCCGCTATGCTGCCCTTGGGCATATCCAACGAGTTGGCCTTGCGTACCGCCCTACGGATAAGACGGCGCAGTACATATCCTTGGTCGACGTTACTGGGAACAACGCCTACGGGATCGCCCAACAAAAACGTTGCAGTACGCACGTGGTCGGCGATGATACGCATAGCCTTGGTTGTTTGTTCGTCTTGACTATACTGTTTGCCCGACAATTGTTGAATTTTGGCAAGCGCGCCTTGGAATAAATCGATGTCGTAAACGGACTTCATACCGTTAAGTACGCAAACCGTACGTTCTAGCCCCATACCCGTATCGACGTTTTTTTGTTTTAAAGGCAAATACGTTCCGTCCGCTTGACGGTTGAACTGCATAAATACGTTATTCCAAATTTCCAAATATTTACCGCAATCGCAACTTGGGTCGCAATGGTCGGAGCATTTGGGTTTGCCCGTATCCCAAAATATTTCGGTATCGGGTCCGCAAGGTCCGGTTGTACCCGCTATCCACCAGTTGTTCTTTTTGGGAAGGTAAAAAATACGTTCCTTAGGGATACCGCATTGTTCCCAAACCGAAGCAGAGTCTTCGTCGCGTTTGGCGTCGGAGTCGCCTGCAAAAACCGTTACTGACAAGCGGTTAACGTCAAGTCCCAAATATTGGGGACTTGTTAAAAATTCGTAACTCCACTTAATGGATTCGTGGTTGAAATAGTCGCCCAACGACCAGTTGCCTAACATTTCGAAAAAGGTCAAGTGACTGTCGTCCCCTACTTCCTCGATGTCACCAGTACGCACGCACTTTTGCACATCGGTTAAACGGGTGCCGTTGGGGTGTTTTTGTCCCAAAAGGTAAGGAATTAACGGGTGCATTCCTGCAGTGGTAAACAATACCGACGGATCGTTTTCGGGAATTAAACTTGCCGATTTTATAACTGCGTGTCCCCTTTCCTTAAAGAAATTCAAATATTTATCTCTTAAAAACTGCGATGTAATTTTCATAACTGATTTTTTACCTCTGAATTGAATATTAGGTACTTAAAGTACGGTTTGACGAAGCACAATGTCGCATTACTCCGCCCAAACCTTACAGATTCGAGTGGGTATGCTATGGCTAACCGTACAATATTGCGATAATACTTTTAAGTTTTTTAATTCCGCATTTTTGCGAAACTCAAAACGAAAGACCGAACCGTTTAGGCGCGGCCTTTCAATTAAATAGTTTGACTGTTTTTTACTTTTTCTTTTCCTTTTTAGGCATTTTGCGTTTTGCGATATACGAATACAGCCAGAAGAACCAGTAATATGCGGGGATAAGTATAAGCACAAGTCCGTATTCGCAAGCTATGCCGTGGTATACCGGCGCAAAGAATACTCTGAAACCGCTTTCCTCGTTGGGAATTAAATGCGAAAGCATCATCATTGCTACAAATACTGTGGTGATTATTGCCAGCAACAAGTACAAGTAATTGGGATGCTTGGAACGTTTCGGCGAAATTATACGTACAAAACATACCAACAAGTGGAAGAATGCCGTAAGAATGAATACTGCAAACATAACGACTAATATAAACGTTGCAGTGCCGAAATATTCGTTTATGATGTACTTAAACGCTCCGTCGGCGTATTCCGACATAGCCGTTTTTGTTTCTTCGCTGAAAATGCCGATGATATCGTTGATAAGGTCCCAACCGTAAACGTTATTTTCCAATTTGCCCGCAGGGGTCGGTTCCGGTGTGGGTTCAGGAGTAGGTTCGGGATCGGGTGTAGTTACAGTGAATGTTGCCGTAGCGGTAATATCGCTTGTGATTTCAGTGTCGGTAGTGATTTTCTCCGTACCGTTATACCAACCGTCAAACGTTGCTCCGTCGGCAGCTGTCGGGGCTGCGGGGATTTGTTGGGCAGTGAGTTTTTGTCCCTTTACAACAGTTTCCGTAGCGACGGTAGTCGAACCGTTTTTAAATGTTACAGTCCAAGTTTCCGCAGGCGCAGGTTCCGGTTCGGTTGTTTCGCTTCCGTCGCCGGTTTCACCGTCGGTTTCGGCAAACATTTGAGACGATTCGTCTACGCTTGCATTAGGCGTCGATTCCTCAGTAGGATGATAAAAACCTTTGTCGAAGTTAACCAACGGTCCGCGAGCGCTTGCCGGCAAAATAATTGCGACTACGAAAACCGCAAGTATAAGGAATGCAAACAACGCAAAACCCCTGCCGCTTTTCTTTTGCTTGGGTTTTTTTTCCTTTCCTTCGGAAGTTTCGGTATAGGTAGTTTCGACAACCTTTTTGTCGCGTTTTTTATCCCGCTTCTTTTCCTTATTGGTAGATGAAACGTCGGCGCGTTTGGGTTCGGTTTGCTGCATATTTACAAACGAATATCCGCAAGCGCACATATTTTCTTCCGCGCCGATTTCTCTGCCGCAGCGGGGACAAATTTTTGTTTGAGCCCCTACTTTTAACGTTGCGCCGCAATTACGGCAAAAGTTTGCAAGCGAAGAATTGCGCGTGTGACATTTGTGACACACTACCGCCTCGGTCGGCACTTTTAATTGGGCGCCGCATCTCGAACAATATTTTGCATTTAGGGAATTGGAATTTCCACAGCGAGGACAGATATTAAAACTGTTTGAACTGTTCATGAGATTCTCCTTATTTTTTTCTCTTTTTTCCGCATTTAGAACAATACTTATCTTCTTTTTCGTTAGCGTGACCGCATTCGCATGTCCATTTATCCTGCGAATCGGACGGTTCATTAATAAACGTGTGACGGCACTTTGTGCAGAATATACTGTCTATCGGGTTTTCCGCGCCGCATTCGGGACAATAAGACTTAGGTTCTTCCATTGCAAGTTTAAGTCCGCAGCTTTCGCAAAACTCTTCCGCCTTGTCGTTTAACGTCCCGCAATTAGGACAAAGCAATTTTTTGCCGTTGGGACTTTCCAACATAACTTGACGTACGGTAATTTCGCCCAAATGCTGACTGTCGTGCACCACTTGCATATCTTCCGTTTCGGCTTCGGCAAGGGAAGCAAAGCAATACGAACAGAAATGCGACTCCAACGAATTGGGACGTCCGCATTGCGGACATACCTTGCGCTGAACAACCCTGTGTTCGTGCAAATCCGCAACGCTTGTACCGCAACGGTTGCAGAAGATCGAAGTTAAAGGCACTGCCGCACCGCAGTTGGGACACTTTGACGTTTCGGAAGGAGTGACGCTTGCACCGCCGTACAAATTGGACACTTCGTTGGAAACGGTTGTCATTTCCACCGTATCGTCGGCATCATAAGCTACGGCAACGGGAGCGTTATTGTCGCGACGCTGCGTTAAGTCTTCACCGCATTCTATGCAAAACGTAAAAGACTTATCATTAATTGTACCGCAACGCGGGCAAGTGACTTCCTCTTGATATATGAAGTTAGTATTTCCGCAATTACAGCAAAACGCCGAATCGCCGGGGTTTATTTCCCCGCAATGTTTGCATACTTTCATTACTTCACCTAATTGTCTATAAAAACTTTACAGTAAATTATATACTACTATTTATTATTTGTCAATAGCGCAAACTCATTCAACGCTATTTAGACAATTTTTGAAACTTGGTTTTTTAGAGTTTAAAGTTATTGCGGTTTAAAACCGTCCTTTAAACCGACAATCTCGTTAAATACCGGTTTGCCGTCCTTGCTGTCCTTATCCAACACGTAGTAGCCCACGCGCATAAACTGGAATTTATCTTCGACTTTTGCATTGAGCAAGCTCTTTTCCGCCTTAGCGGATACAACTTTTAAACTATTTTCGTTAAAGCGTTGGTTGAAGTCGGTCACGCCGTCGACAACGTCGGTAAGCAGACTTTGCAATTTGCGCACAGTAACGTCCACTGCCGTTTGCGCGTCTACCCACTGTATTACGCCCTTGACCTTAACGCCGCTGGTGTCGTCGCCCGATTTGGAATTGGGTATTACCGAACAATGCAATTCCGCAACTTCGCCGTTGCCGTCTAAAACAACGTCGTCGCAGTGAATTATATACGCGCCTTTAAGACGTACTACTCCGTCGGGTTTAAGACGGTAATACTTGGGCGGGGGCACAAGCGCAAAGTCGGATTTATCGATATAGATAACCTTGGAAAACGGAACTTTGCGGTAAGTCAATTCCTGAGCGTTAGGGTTGTTTTCGACTGTAAGTTCTTCCGTTCCTTCGTAGTTGGTAAGCACTACTTTTAACGGATCGAACACTGCCATTACGCGGTCGGCGGTTTTGTTGAGTTCGTCGCGAACGCACGAGCACAAGTATGCTTCTTCCACTTCGCTGTTTGCCTTGGCAACGCCTATACGTTCGCAAAAGTCCCTGAGCGCCGCCGCAGGGTAGCCGCGACGTCTAAGCCCCGACAGCGTAGGCATACGGGGATCGTCCCAGCCCATAACCTTGCCTTCGTCTACAAGTTTTTTGAGATAACGTTTGGACATTATGGTATTTGTAATATTCAAACGGGCAAATTCGATTTGCTGCGGCTTGGGATTGGGGAAGTCGCACGAATTAACCACCCAGTCGTACAAAGGACGGTGGTCTTCGAATTCCAATGTGCAAATAGAGTGCGTAATACCTTCATGCGCATCTTCGATAGGATGAGCAAAGTCGTACATCGGGTAAATGCACCATTTATCCCCCGTATTGTGGTGAGTAGCGTGCAGTACTCGGTAAATTACCGGATCGCGCATATTAACGTTGGGGGACGCCATATCTATTTTGGCGCGCAAAACTTTGCTTCCGTCGGGATACTTGCCGTCGCGCATTTCGTAAAACAATTTTAAGTTTTCGTCTACGCTGCGGTTACGGTAGGGACTTTCCTGTCCCGGTTCGGTAAGCGTACCGCGACGAAGGCGTATTTCTTCCGCCGTTTCGTCCGAAACGTACGCAAGACCTTTTTTAATAAGTTTTACCGCGCAATCGAACATAACGTCGAAGTAGTCGCTTGCAAAAAGCAGTTTGTCCCACTTAAAGCCCAACCACTCGATGTCGCTTTTTATGCTTTCGACATATTCGGTATCTTCCTTGCTGGGGTTGGTGTCGTCAAAACGCAAGTTGCATTTGCCGTTGTACTTTTGCTTTATGCCGAAGTTGATGCACAAACTTTTGGCGTGACCTATATGCAGGTAACCGTTAGGCTCAGGCGGGAAACGCGTGCATACCGTTTTAACCTTACCCGTTGCCAAGTCGTTATCTATTATATCTTCGATAAAATTTTTAAATTCGCTCATAATATACCTTTTTAATTATTTCCGTCGTCATTGTCGTCGCCGTCAACGTCGTTCGAAACGATGAATCCGTCGCCGTCGTCGCTTTCTTCCGAATACATTTCGGTTTGCTGGGGTTCGGTTTCGGCAGGTTTTGCCGTTTCGACATTACGCTGGTATTCGTAATATTCGTCTACGAAACGAACAATTGCGCCTATCATCGAAATGGGGATTGTGCCTAATTCGCCGTTACGGTGCTTAGCAACGATAAGGCTGTGTTTGTCCGCACCGGTTGTTGCGTCCTGTTCCTTGTGGATAAACAAAACGATGTCGGCGTCCTGTTCGATTGCGCCCGATTCGCGCAAGTCGGACAATACCGGTTCGCTGCTGCCTGCGCCCTTGTCCCCCTTGATGTTGCGGATTTCCGCTTCGCGCTTTAACTGCGACAACGCTATAACGGGAACGTTAAGTTCCTTAGCGATAAGTTTTAGCGCACGTGTGATTGCCGCAACTTCCTGCTGTCTGCCTTGGTTCGAATCCTTAGCGTCGCTGTTCATTAACTGAATGTAGTCGATTACTATTAAGTCAAGCCCGTGCTGCGCTTTAAGCCTGCGGCATTGCGACGAAATTTCCGAAGGACGGATATTTGCGTAGTCGTTGCCGTACAACTGCATAGACGAACATATGATGTCCTGTGCAATACGCAACCTTGCAATGTCGCTTTCGGCATTGGGCAATTGTCCGTTTTTGATAAATTTAAGGGGAACGGTTGACATACTGGACAACAGACGTTCGACGATTTGCTGATTGGACATTTCCAAGCTGTAAACGGCGACGGTCTTGCCTTGTTTGGCTACGTTTTCCACTATGTTCATTGCCATTGTAGATTTACCTACGCCGGGGCGGGCGGCAAGCACTATCAATTCGCCGCCGTGCAAACCGTTGGTCATATTGTCAAAACGGCGGAAGCCCGTCATAATGCCGCGGCTTGCATCGGGATTTACAAAGCGGTCGTTGATTTTAATCATTGCGCGCGCCGTTTCGTCCGCAAAGGACACAAGTCCGCTGTTAGCGTCGCGTTGGGACAAACTGAATATTTCTTCTTCGGCGTAAGTGATTACGTCTTCGGCAGAGTCTGCCGAATAGGCGCGTTTGGTAACTTCGCCGCAGATACTGATAAGTTTGCGCATAACGGACGCACGCTTGACGATTGATATGTATTCGTCATACTTGGCGGCAGAAGGCAGCAGTTCGTTCAACTTCAAAATATAATCGATGTCACCTACTTGCGTAAGTTTGCCTTGCCTGCGCAAGCAGTCCACTACCGTTGTAAAGTTTACGGTATTTGCTTGATTATCCTCCCCTACCTTATGCGAACGGCGGGAAATTTCCTTCATTGCCGCAAAAATAACAGCGTGACTTTGTTGGTAAAAGTCGTCTTCGGTCAATTTGGAAATAATTTCCAATTGCATTGCGGGGTTGCGCATTATGCAAAACAAAATATTTTGTTCCGCTTCGACGCTGTTGGGCATAGTAGGCAAGTTGACTACCTTGCTTGTGCTTGCCGTAGGCTTTGACGTTGCAGTGGTTTCCTTTTTGGTTGGCATAATGCCTCCTTTGTACAAATACGCAAAAAAGACGGTCGCGAGCCTGATTTTGCAAAGCGCGCCGTTTTTTTGCAGATATATTACAAATCAATTATACTAAATATTACGTGATAAAGCAATGAATTAAAGTAAAAATTTTTTTACAAAAAACTTCCGTTTGCCGCCTTGCAAACGGCAACGCCATTTAATTTTAAAAGCGGATTAACATTTTCGTCTGTTACAGGGCGGTCACAATACCCGCGCGCAATTACTTTGTCCACCTTTTTATAGTTGTTACTGCGTATCAGTTTAGTAGCGACAAGCTGTCCGTCTTTGTAGTACTTTAAGTAGGACTTTGTTTTTACGCCGTCGCTTCCGTTTGTTATTACTTTGGTTTGGTCAGTGTAAATTAAATCGGGATATTTGATTTTATCCACTATTTCCTTTACCGAGTAAGGAGTTCGTTCTTCAACGTTTTCCCGTTTAATTTGATATTCGTTAGCCTCGCCGTAAATCGTAAACGTCACCGTTTTACCTTGCGTTTTACCTTGAATATAAATGTTGCGATTAGTGTTGTTGACAAAAGTCAAATCGGTCGAACCGTATGCAACCATTGCGTCGAACCCCGCCATTACGTAACTCGACACAAGACTGTGTTGGCTTGCCTTTGGGATAAAACCTGCAATAAGCAAAGCGTTATATAACGTCGTCGACACTTGACAAACCCCGCCGCCAATGCCGTCGGTATACGCGCCGTCCATTATTACTTTGGCATTTTTGTAGCCGTTTTTTTCGCTCCTTTCGCCCACAACGCCGTTAAAGGAAAAAGTTTCGTTCGGGCGCACCGTCACGCCGTTGAGCGACTTTGTTGCCAATGCGATATTATAACTGCGGTTTTCGCCGCTGTTGTAATACGTAGTTGTAAAACTGCCTTTTTTTACCGTATACTTTTTCAATTCCGTTTTAGTTACAGCCTTGTCGATTGTTAACGGCAACAGTATTTCAATATGTTTGCCGCATGAAGATATTAACAAATCAAAAAGTTTGTCAACGTCGATTTCTATTCCGTCTTGACTGTCGGAATAAGTAAACCCCTGCGAGTTGAAGTTCACTTCGGAATCGATTTTTTCGCGCTTAACATAAGCAAAATGTTTTGTTATTTGTTTGAAGTTTGGCAGTAGATATTCGTAGACAGCAACGCTGTCAAGCCCTATGCTCAACAAATTGTCCGCTAACATCCTTTTGCCTTTACAACCCAAATAAAAGCCCCTTGCGTCCGCTTCGTCCTTGACATCGACTATATTTTTACTCAAATCGTAATTGCAAGAGTTGCCGTTGTGCGTTACGGTCACATCGACGTTCCAAGGCTTAGACGATTGTTCGGCGTAAGCGTTAACAGATAACGAAGTAACAAAAACGCCCGCAATAATTACTGCGAGCGCAAATATAATTGTGATTAATTTAATGTTTTTCATATACCTAATATTTTACGAGTATATCCGCTTGGCGAAAAGCTTTTAGTACCTAATTCCACGCCGTGTGTATAGTCGTGAAAATCGCTTCCGCCGGTAGAGATAAGCCTGTATCTTTTGGCTATTTTGCCGTAATAGTTGCGCTCTACCATATTGTGTGTAAAATACTGCGCTTCGATACCTGCAAGCCCCGCTTTAATTAAAGGTTTTACAAATTGTTCGAATTGCGCATTATTTGCAAAGCGCAATTGTTTGGGGTGGGCGAGTACGGGCAAACCGCCGTAACGCAAGCCGAACTGTATAGCTTCGACGGGCGTAAGCCTACGGGTTTGGACAAAGCAACATTTATCGACGCCTATGTATTTGTCGAACACTTCGGGGACGTCTTTGCAAAAACCCAAACGCACAATCTCACGTGCAATTACCGCACGCCCTACCGCAGGGAATTGCTCTTTAAGTTTGTCCAAGTCGATTTTTATGCCGTACTCGGCAAGTTTATTTACTATGGCAATGTTACGCTTGTTACGCATATCGGCAATTTCGCTCATCTCGCGGGCAAACCCGTCGGCGTTGACATCTATATTGTAAACAAGTATATGAACGTCTCGACAGTCCTGCACACTGGACAGTTCGGCGCCGACGACGTATTTTATACCCAATTCGTTTGCGCGCGCCTGTGCTTGCGCAACGCCTGCAACCGTATCATGATCGGTAATTGCAATACAGTCCAAACCGCGTTCGCTTGCCATATCGACTAATTTAGTCGGCGGAAAAATTCCGTCCGAACAAGTTGAGTGTATGTGTAAATCGCATTTCATATACAAAATATATCAAAATTCGCAATAGTTGTCAACAAATGATTAACTCCGACGACAACAAAATAAAAGACAAAAATAACGGCAAGACCTAAGCCTTGCCGTTACATAATTTTTAGTTATTTGCTTGTACGCGCGTCTTTCAATTGCTGCAAATAAGCCTGAGCGTCTGCTTGCGCCTTTGCAATTGCTTCGTCCATTTGATTTTTGGCGTTTGCAAGTTTTTCCTCCGTTTTTGCTTGCAATCGAGCAATTTCGTCGCGTTCGGCGTCGGTTAAAATGCTGTCCGCAACTTTACGGGCTGCAACCGATTTGTCGCCGAGTTTATTTGCAAGGTTACGTACTTCGTCGGCCGTGATTTTACCGTCCGCTATTATATTTGCAATTTCATTTACAATATCCGTCATATTGTTCACCACGGACTCGATTTGACGTTTGGTTTCGTCGGGCAAAAGACCGCTGATAAACGTTTGAATGCTATCCGCAGCGGCTTTAATCGTATCGCGGATTTGTTCGAGTTCCGCTTGATACTTTTCGTTAAACTTGTCAATTTCCGCTTGAATAGCCGATTCCGCTTCGTTAAGCGCTTGGGTTAAACGTTCTTTTAATTGTTCGAGTTCGGCGTTCAATTCGCTATTTTTAAACATCTTGTCGGCGTACGCTTCGATACTGTTTACCGTAATTTCGCCTTGACTGTTTTTAAGGACGTCAACATTGTCGCCCAAGCCCAACGCTTGACTTACAGCGACTATTTGCTGTTCGTTCAGCGGACGGCCGCACGCTTGCTCGGCATAGAACATAACGTCGGCAACGGCGTTTGTTGCCACTGCGCTCAGTTTGTAACCTTGATAAGCAAACGCATAGTACGATTCGAGCGCGTGATGCGCAACAAAATAAGTTGTGTAAACGCTGTCGACCGCTTCGGCTTTGAGTTTTTCAAACGTATCTTCCGCAACGGTCTTGGCTTTGTTATACGCCGCGGTAGAATACTCCTTCATTTGCGAGTGCGCATTCGATACCATTTCGACAAGCTCGGCAGTGTCGAGTTCCGCCGCCGCTTCAACGGAAATTTCGCCCGTTTCGGAAGCGGACACTACAAGTTTGAGTTTTGCGGGAGTGAGCGCTTGAATTGCTGCGTTATCGGGATAATCCTTTTTTAAGTTGTCCAGCTTACGTGCAAGGGAAAACGCGTTTGCGCCGTCGCACGTCACCGACATATTAAGGTTTTGTGCCGTTGCGGTGATTTTTGCATTGACCTTAGACAAAATTTCTTCTGCACCCTTGTCCGCAACAACGTTGGTTTGCACAACTTTGTTTCCGTCGTCCAAATACCCGTATTCAACTGCAAGTTCGGTAATTTTGGCAACTGCTTTTTCGACGTCAAGCCCTACTATATCGGCTTCGCCGTACAAAAGCACTTGCCCGTCTTCGTTGGCGCCGCGTACGCTTAACACTTTGTTGTGCGAATCCAACGTCATTTCGATTGACGGATTAATATCCATACTTACGTAAGAGACGGCTTTTTGTTCGGTAGGATTGCACGCGCAAAGACCTACGCACACCGCTACGACCATACACATAGATACGGCGATTGCTACTATTTTACGTTTCATAAATTGTTCCTCCTTGTAATAAGCGGCGTTTTGTAACTGCTTTATTCGCTTATTAAACAACGGGGATCGTACGTTTTGTTGCAATTGTTTTAAAATTATTTTAAATTGTTCCACATTTCGTCCGTCGAAGCGTATTGTCCGAACAAACCCGATTTAAATTTGTCGTAGTCCGAACGGGACATTTTGTCGCGGACGCTGTTGTAGATTTCCTCAAACTGCTTTGCGCGGGAAGTGCGTTCCAATTCAACCATATCACGTACTTTATCTACAAATTCCTCAACAGTATTTGGCAAAGAAGTAATTTCCGCAAAGGACGTATCGATACTTACCGAACGGATAATATCCGTCAACCATTCGATATGGGAAGTTAAAAAGTCACTGTTAAAAAACTGCAATATACCGCGCAAATCCTGCGCCGAAATTATATCGTACATTTTAACCGCATAATACAAGTCCACGACGTCGGTCATATCGCTACCGTAAGTATTGTTGTACAAAGCAACTTTGTCGTCCATTTCCTTTACAAGGGCGGCAAATTCTTCGCCGAAATCGAAGTACTTTAAAAACGTTTTAACATTCCAATAGTCTTTTACGATAGCGCAGTTATCGGGGTGAAACATTATTTGGCTGTTAAGTTCGTACAGGTTGCGTACGTCCCGTTCGTTTTGCTCGATTTTGTCTATTATGCCGTTTAAATAATCGCCTAGACTTTTAACGAAAACGTCGGCAGACAAACAGTCCTTGTAAATTTGCTGCAATTCGTCCTTGCTTAAACCGTCCGCATTACGGTTGCGGAAAATAGGTTCAAAACTTTGCACGCAGTCCGTAACAGCCTTTATGCTGTTTGTAACGTCAATTTTACTGCGTTCGGCAAAGGCGGTTAAATCCACTATGTCGGCAATAACAACAGACTTTAAACCGTTATCGATAAAATACTTTTCAACGGTGTCCGTTACTTTTGACAACAGTTTGTCGCCGTCATTTACAGTTGTAATACGCACCGCTTTGACGTTTTCCGTATCCAAGTAGCCCAATTGAGCGGTTTGGTCGACGTACCATTTAATTACTTCGTCTATCGGATTGCCCTTTAAACCGTTTACCGTTGCGGCATCGGACAAAATTACGTCGGCATCCGCATTTGACGAAACTATCCCCGTAACCTTACCGTTGCAATCGGTAGATATTGTCACTGCGGGATTTACTTCCACTACAAATGCAAACGTGTCAACATTGCCGCTTACGGGAATTAAAGTTGCGCACAACACTATTGCAATAAGCACTGCTGCTACCGCCGAAGCCACACCGTACATAAACGGCTTGCGCTTGTACACCGCAACGCGGGCGGGCTTGCCGTTTGGAATTGTTGCAACGTTAATAGGCTGATCTTTTACGTCTTGACGCAGTTTGGGCGTAGCGTTATCCAGTTCCGCTTTCCACAAATTCTTCCACGATTTCATATTGCCGCCTCCTTTAAAGCCTGTTTCATTTTTTGTAAGCTGCGTTTATACTTAGACGTAACGGTACCCGTAGGACAATTTAATATTTGCGCTATTTCGCGGTGCTTGTATCCCCACAACACGTGAAATACAACAATTTGCCGTTCGTCTTCGTCTAAGGTTTTGTTTATAATGTCGGTTATGTCCATTTTGCGCGACGAGTCGTTTTGCGGAATATCTGTCGTTAACTGTTCGAGCGGTTTGCGCTTTTTCAATTCGTTAAGCGCGGTATTCTTGGCAATTTGAAGCATCCAAGCGCGGGCGTTTGTGCCTTGCCTGTATTGGTTAACATTTAGTTTTACTTTGATATACACCGTCTGCAATGCGTCTTCGCTGTCTTGATAATTTTTTAAATACGAGTAAACAAAAGCGAACACGCCGCGGCTTGTTTGCCGATACAGCGTTTCGAATGCATCGTTATCGCCCGTTGCTATCAGTTGTAAAAGTTGATCGATTTGTCTGTCCTGCATAGTATACCTATCATACATTAAACAAGCCGTTTTGTCATTTTGTTGCAAACTGTTTTACAATTTTTATTAAAAAACGGGCGCATTGAAACAAATTCAACACGCCCGTATTATTAATTAAGCAAAAATTGCTTTATGCACCCGTTCTGCCGACTTCGCCGCTACTGCAATATGTTTTTTGACCGATAGTCATATTGTCAAAACTACAACTGCCGTTACATACATTTCCGTTTAATGAACCGCCAACTTTCCATCCTACAATTTGTGCAATACATGGTCTGATGTTCGCATTCCAAGTATATTTTCCGCTATAAATTATTGTGCCATAGTTTTTACAATTTGTAACAGTTGCGCCATTGAGATTTTTCCCTACAATGCCTGCGGCACAACCGCTTTCCTTGTAATAAGTATAAGTAACATTGGCGTAATTGTAACACAGTTCAACATTTCCATAAGCACTGTTAGCGCCAGCTATACCACCGATAATACCATAACCAGACACATGAGCGCCTTTATTAATACAATTCAAGACGACACCATTAGAAAACCCGGCAATGCCCCCTACCAAAGAATGGCGCAATGTAACATCAATCACACCTGATGCCACAGTACATTTCATTATACTGCCGTTACTATATCCAGCAACAACACCAACGCATACTGTTTCAAAATCCGAATAATTTTGACTAAACTGATCGTCAGTTATAGAATTTTTTATGTTTACGTCTTCAAAATTCAAATTTTTTACCGTTCCGTATTCATCTAATATAGTAAACAAACCGTAATACCCAGTTCCCGATATTACAATTTTCATTCCAGTTATTTTGTAATAATTACCATTGAAAGTGCCACTATAATTAGCATCGATCGGAATCCAATTGTTCACTAATTTAATATCGCTTTTCAAAGAAATATTCACATTTAAATAATTTCCGCCCGGAGTGCCCGTACGGTTTAAATCGCGAATTCCGTTCAATTGATTATATGTGTAAATTTCGTATGCCCCAACCGAAGCATTGTAACATTCCTTGGTGGTTTTTTCCTTCCACGACGCCATAAAAGTTGTATTGCTTGCACCTATTGTATATTCAAGACCAAAGTTGGACTTGTCCGAGCTGTTTGTTAAATATCCCCAATATGACCAAGTACCTTTGTATCCGCCCTTGACGGAAGTAGGCAGCGTTATGACTTCGCCGCTTATTCCCTGTACGGGCGAACAAGCGGAACCGCTGTTGCTGTTAAACGAAACGGTAAATATTTCCGCCCATTTTGCATATAACGTTTTATTCCCTACGGCATTAACCGTATACACTCTGGTGCTGTACGAACTTGATGTATACCAACCCATAAATCGGTAACCGCTGCGCGTAGGATTACTCAAATTAAACGGCAAATCGTCAACGGTAAATGTTGTTTTGTTGTTGTTCGTATATCCGCCGATATAACTGACAGTATACACAATCGCAGTCCAATCGGCATACAAATCCGTATCCTGCACAAACCGCCAATTGCTAAGCATATTGCCGTCTTTATCGGCTATTTTAGTTCCGTTAGCAGTATACCAACCGTTAAAAGTCCTGCCCGTAACACGCAATGCTTCCAAGGTTTTTTTTGTATCGTAATCAATTGACAATTTAGAATTACTTAATGTGCCGTATGCAGTATTCAAAGTTATAACGTATGTATTAGGCGTAAATACCGCTATCAAATAAATATGTACGCCTTCTTCTTCGGTATTAATAGACAAATCGGGCATTGTAGCATAATTAAATACATTGCCAGCAGCCAAATACGTGCCGTCAAACCTTGCATTACTTGAAGCGATATCAGTGCCCGCTACTTTCCAACACCGGAAAGTATGACCGATTTTTGTCGGCGTAAAATAAGTTATTTCCGCTCCGTAATCGGAAACAAAAGGATTGACATTGGGCTGTGTGGCGTAACCCAAAAAGTCCAAAGTGAAATTACGCTCCTTGACAAAGTACGGATAAATTTCTATTATGCAGCCGTCTTGCGTAATTCGGTCGTACAATTCGCTCCAATTGCCTATCGGCGCTGTCGAGTCGAGAGATTTAACAAAATATTTAAACCTATGTCCTTCTTTAAGGCTTACATCGTCAGGGTTAAACTGTTCGGCAAGTTTATCGGGCGTTTCCAACTCCGTTCCGTATTCTATCGGGCTTTTGTAAGAGTCAAATTTACTTTCATCGGTAACCCAAGTAACTTTACCGTCATTAGAAATTTTTATGTAATAACTCCAACCCGTCCAATCGGCTTTGAGCGTAATATCCCCGTCGTATTGCCAAACGGCAAAACACGACGTTCCGTCCTGCTGACAATAAAATGTGCCGTCATAAGCTTTCCAACCGTTAAAATAGTATTTATCCCTGTTAAGCACCTGCAAACTGTACGGTTGGTTATACGTAACCGTCGTTTGCGTTTCAAACGCTTCGATTTCGCTTGTATTTTCAAAGCCCAAGTCGTATGTAACGGTATAAGTTTTTGCTATCCATTTTGCATATAGCGTAAAATCACCGCTTGCAGCGTTGCTCAATTCGTCCCCTACCGATTGATTTAATTGCTTGTCGTAAAACCAACCGCCGAATATATACCCTTTGCGTTCGGCAACGGGCAATTGAACTGCTTGTCCGTAAGCATAGTCAAGCATTTGCTTTGTTTGCGCTTCGTCCTGTAAATCGAGCGTAACTGTGTAGTTTACAGGAACCCATTTGGCATATAAATTAACTTCGCCGTCGTACGACAACCATTGAGTTCCGTCAACCAATTGCTGCAAAGTGCAGTCTTCGTCAACGAACCAACCTGCAAATACATAATGTTCCTTAACGGGAACGGGCAAATCAACAAAACCGCCGTAACTTATTGCCGTTAAGTAATTGTCATTTTCAATTGTTCCGCCGTCCAAATTGTAATTTATGTTGGTTTGATGTACAGACGTATCGTATTTTTGCCAAATTTCGTTAACGTCGTATTCCCCTTTTAAACAAGCGGGAATATAAATTAACCTTCCGTTCGCGTTATTTTCAAAAGTGTTCGACCCTACAAAAACAAGATTGTTACTATTGCTTATGTAAACAGTTTGCAAATTACAACATTCGTAAAACGCCATTTCGCCCAATGTCGTCATTCCGTTGCAAACAGTCACCGTTTTAATATTGCAATTTCCTGCAAATGCCATAGGAGTGACGCTGACATAGCCGTCCAGCACAATATTTTCATCTGCGCCGTCGTAACGGTATAAAGCTTGTCCCAACGATATAAAGTCCTGCGACTGTGCAATTTTACCGTTTAGCCAAGCCGTTCCCTGCAAAGCGCCGTTTTCAACATACTTGACATTTGAACCGTTAATGACAGACAAATTGTCGCAATTATAAAAAGCAAAATCGCGAACCATAATTACATTGTTAAGATTTATGCTTTCAAGTCGGCTTCCGTAAAATGCAAAAGCGCTTATCTCGGTAACTGTGCTAGGCACACTAAAAACTTGGTCTGCCTTTCCCATCGGATAAGATATCAAAACCGAACCTATGTTGCCGCTTTGCCCTTTTGTATAAATAACGCCGTTATCGGATATATAGTTTGCATTTTCTTCGGCGACATCGTAAGCGTCAATTGAACAACAACCATAAAATGCCGAATCACCAAGTTCCGTCACTGTTTGCGGAATTGTAATTCCGTTTAATTTTTCACAATTTGCAAAAGCAAACGACCCAATTTGTTTGACGCAACTACTTTCGCCAAACAAGACGTTTTCCAACAATTTGTTGTTGGCAAACGCACCTTCGCCTATTTTTTGAATCGTGTCGGGCACATACACCGACTTAACTTCCAATTCGTCTAAAATACCTTCAAAAGCGTACGGCGCAATTTCAGTAACAGGTTTGTTATTTATGCTTTGCGGAATTGTAACTACGGAAATAGCACTGCCTACATAACCGTCTATCGACACACTGCCGCTTTCATTAACTGTATATGTAAATCCGTTCGGTTTGCCGAACCCTACGTCAATTTCGTCCACAGCCCATTTAATCATTTTGGCGTCTCTCGGTTCCAAATTGTGCGGCACCGGCACATTTTTTGTTGCCACCTTGTAAAAATCCGTTCCGTCACCTTCGCCGAAATACCTAGTCCTGTGTTTAAATCCGAAATATGTAAATCCGCCATATATGTTTATATTGCTCATTGCCAATTGCGATTCCAAATTCACACAGATATCGTTATACCAAGATACAAACGGCGGATGCCAATCGAGATTAATTTCCTGAAAAAACGCTTCCGCCAACGAAACGGCTACCGAACTTGGAAAGAAAATTTCAAAAACTTCCGTAATCCTAGCCAACCCAATGTCAACCAACGGAGTATTGAGCATAGAAGAAATTTTAATTGCAGTAAGTACATCCATTAACTTGTCTATTGCGGGTTGGATATCGGGAAAATCATCAAAAAAATCGCTTACGTCATTCAATACGGCTTCGCCCAAAAAAGTTAACGAAGAATATCCCGCCAAAGCAACGGCATTTATATTTTTATACAGTCTTGTATAATCGTCATTCCAACGCTTACTGTAATCGGAAAAAATTTCAGGATCCAATATCGAAGTAAGTCCTTCGCTTTCGCCCATAATTGCCGATAGTTTCCCCGTAGTTGTCCCGAAATACGGAGTACCGAAACTTATTAACGAATCTACAATATCGGGATGATCCAACGCATACTGCATATTGGTAAGTCCGCCCCTGCTGTGACCTATCAAATTAACTTTTGGCAATATGCCGCCGTTAAGCAACATAACGTCGTATATAATTTTGCTTAACATATAGTTAAATTCAAAATACACGCTGTCGTTGCTTTTGCTTGGTTCATTTGCTTCAAAAACAATTATTATGTGCTTAGAAATGTCCGAAATTTTATCTTCTGCATAAGCATTAGGATTGTCTAAGTATTCCCCGTTATCAACATAAGTAATATTATATAAAGTAAAATAGAGTTCGTTTATATTAGCGTTTTCATCTATATTAGGTGTTTGAATATCTGTCATTTTAGCCCAATACACATTTGCATCACCGGCTTTTTCTCTTATTTTATTTATAATAGAATCTTCGTCATAAGCAAATGTTGCGTCGGCGTTATCTTTTGAATAAGCATTGCTCCAAGCACCGGCATTTCCGCCCAAACCGTGCGTTAAAACAGTTATCTGCGTAGTATCCATTACTTGAACATTGCGTTTGTTTTCCAAATCGAACGTAACAGCACGGTTTTCACTGTCGACGTTTGTACATTTATATGTATTTGTCGCAGTGTACAATTCGTCTAACCTTGTAGGTTCAAACGCTTCATAACCTGTAAATGCCAATGCCGTTACGGTTAGTGAACTTAATATGACGATTGCCACAATTAACGTTGCCATTGCAAATAGTTTTTTATTTTTCATAAGTAACCCCTTTTTGTTTGTTTATGCTTTTAAAGCCATTTCGCGTACAAATCCACTCCGTTTTCAGGCACTGTATTAGTAAACTCCCATTTATTTATACATTCTGGTTCGGTATACCATCCGCCGAATGTCCAGCCTTTCCTTGTTGGCTCAGTAGGCGGAATGTCTAATATTCGCTCGCCTTGTTCAACGTTGTCTATCCAATATACTCCGTCATTGTCTGAGTTTTTGTAATTAAAATAGTAATTTATATTTGCCGGTTTAATAATTGTGAATCTACTATTTAAATTATAATAATCCTTTGGAACTAGTACATCTGCATCAACACGCATACGAGTAAATGTGACCGTATTAAACACCGCCTTATCATCATTTCCAAGTATAATAAATATTTGCTTTAATTGGGAACACCCATCGAATGTGCATTCAGCAATATTTATATTGCTTGGTATAAATACTTTTTTTAATTTTGTTGATTGCCAAATAGTAGATGTTTCACCAAATAATGACCAATGCGGTTTTTCAATAAATTTTACAGGTATACCTTCAATGGTTGTAGGAATTATTAATACTTCCTTTTGTTTGCCTTGTTCGGTTAAGTCTACAATTCGTACATAATTATTATTTTCTTCATAGTGAATTCGATACTTAAAATCTTCATATTCAAGATCGTTCTTTTTGCAACTTGCAAATACCGTTAATAATATTGTACATATTAGCAACAAACAAATAATTAATGTCGCACGTTTCATTTTACCCTCCTGATGTCGTCAATTACTTGAACCTTGCATTTGTTTTATTAATTGAATGTGATTACATAGTAATAGATACAATATATCAATTGATTTGTTACATAATTTTTATTTATTATATTAATTTAAATTTTATGTGACCAAATAAAAACGGCAGGACAAAAATTGCCTTGCCGTATTATGTAAGTTTTATTCGCGGTACTCCGCTATCCTAAACAGCACCACGCCGCATTTGTCCGTCAATTCGCGCGGATAATCCTTGTACAGCTGTTCGATTAATTCGTCCTGCATTAAATCGTCCGAATAGCCGAAATATTCCGCATCGACATAGTACTGCTCGTCAATGTCGGCTATAACCTGTTCGAAACTTGCGCCGCGGAAAATTGCCGTCACTTTATATCTGCCGATAAACGTCGTTCCGAATTCGCCGTCCACTTTTAAGTCGAGATGATCGCCGACAACTATTTGCTTTAATTCGTCGGTGTCCGCACGTGCTTCGAATTTTTTAATCCAATGATTGTCGTACTGCGCCGAAGCTATTTGCAGTTGGTACGTTTTGCCGTTTTCCTTTATTTGACTAAAATCTACGTGGGCAACGGGACGACTGATTTCGGACGGATTTATCATTTCGTCCATATAACCGCTCATATGGTCGTACTGTCCGTTACGTCCGCGCAAATTGTACGCCATTGCAATAACCGTACCCCACCCGCGCCAAGAAAACCTTGCGCAACAGCCATTGTTTAAAACGGGGCAGCAAGCAGAATATTCCTGATGACTGTCACCGCCGAAAAGATAGCGTTTGGCGCGCACTTCCGCCGCCACCGCATTGCACACTTCATCCGTCAATTGACAATCGGGGAAATAATCGTTGTCGTAATCCGTCCAGCCGACGACGAATAATTTACATTGTGTGCCGTCTTTATTATTTTGTTTGATGTCGTCCGACATATTAACACCTCCGACTAATATATAAGTCGTTTAAAATTTCACTCCGTTATCAATGTAACGTCTTGACTGCGTCAAACGCTTGCTTGATTGAACTTGCTAACGGAAAACGTTTTGTTGAAACCGAACTTGCCGCATATTGACATTTGACCATATATACATTAATAAATTATATGCCGTTGCGGCAATAAAGTAAAGCGTCGCTTAGAATAAGTTGGGAAACCGATTTTGCATATTAAAATACGTAGGACGATTGTAAAATGCGCCGTCGGGTTTTGCATTAAAAGTTCGGTAATGATAACTAGTGTTAAAATTATATCAACTGCAACTGTCGTTGTCAATAGCGATAATATTTTTACTTGCAAATGCTTGCGGTAAGAGTTTTGTTGTGTTATAATGCTAATGCTTAAAAAATTAATACGGGCGATTGGCTCAGTTGGTAGAGCGCTGCGTTCGCAACGCAGAGGTCGAGGGTTCGATCCCCTTATCGTCCACCAAGTTAAAGCTTAGTTACTTACTAGGCTTTTTTAATGTTGCTCACGCAGCGCCACGCGCTTGCG